>QWPN01000068.1 GCA_003671185.1 Planctomycetota bacterium | reverse complement strand
GTGCTGTTCTCCTTGGCGAAGAAGGCCATTCGGCAGACGTCGGCGATCGGCTTGCCCTTGAGCTTCACCGGCTCGAGCAGGGGCCGGTCCTTGGCGGTCACCCGGTAGACGCGGCCGTGCGAGTGGTCGCGATTGGGGTCGCGCATGTTGTGCTGCATGTGGCCGATGATCGCGTTGGCCCAGTCGGAGACGTAGACCGCGCCGTCGCCGCCGATCTCCACGTCGGTGGGCCGGAAGTTGGGGTCGCTCGACACCACGATCGGCTCGATCTCCTTGGCCGTGATGTCGGCGCCGTTGTAGTTGACCTCGTGCTGGAGCACGCCCAGGAAGCCGATCGTGTTGCAGATCAGGAAATTGCCCTGGTTCTCGGCGGGGAAGTGGCTGCTGGAGAGCAGGCCGGTGGCCGCCACGGGCCGCACCCGCTTGGCGAACCATTGCTTGTTGCCCACGCCCTTGCCGATGTTGACGTAGGAGCCCGTGCCGCTGGTGCCGTCGTTGGCGAACTGGTAGCCCCACTGGTCGAACACGTCGCCGTGCGGGTTGGGGCCGATGGGGAAGTGGAACTCCACCTCGAACGTGCGCGGGTTGAAACGGTGCACGCCGCTCTCGCCGGTGCGGAATGTGCGTGTGGGGGTCTCCATCGCCGAGACGTTGAAAATGCCGCGCGACCAGTAGAGCCAGCCGTCCGGGCCGATCAGCATGGCGTTGGCCGAGTGGTGCGAGTCAGCACTGCACAGTCCCTGCAGCATGCGGATCTTGACGTCGGCCTTGTCGTCGCCGTCGGTGTCCTTGAGAAACCAGATCTCGGGCAGGGCCGCCACGAGCATGCCGCCTCCCCAGAACTCGAAGCCGGTCACGCTGTTGAGGCCCTCCGCGAACGTGACGCAGCGGTCGGCCACACCGTCGCGATTGTCGTCGGGCAGGCAGACGATGCAGTCGCGTCGCGGCTCGGTGGGGTTCCAGTGGGGATAGGAGGGCCACACGGAGACGAACAGCCGACCATCGGGGTCGACCGCCATCTGCACGGGGTTCGCCAGTTCGGGGAACATCTCCTCGGAGGCGAAGAGGTTGACTTGCATCCCCTGCGCCACCTTCATCTTCTCGATCGCCTCCTTGCCGCCCAGGTATTCGTGCTTGCCCGCCTCCAGCTTGCCGGGGATGTTCGTCTTCACCTCGATTTGTGCGGGGATGTTGTCGTCCTTGACGGCCAGATCACCCCCCCTGGCCACCGCCCACACCCGGGCATCGCGGTTGGCGGTCATGACGTCGAAGATCTCCATCTCGCGCATCATCACGTCGGCGTTCGACTGGCCGAACCAGGCGAGCTTGGAGCGACCGCCGAACACGTTGTAGCCGTCGACGACGCGGTAGCGGCTGAACCAGTAGTAGTTGCGGTCCAGCACCGCCTGCCGGAGCCGCTCCAGTTGCTTCTCGTCGCCGGGAAGCTTCGTGGCGCCGAACAACTCCTTGACGATCACGTCAGCCACCGCGCGGTCGCCATGCTCGTGCAGGTGGATGCCGTTCATGGTCAACGGCTTGGCCGCCTTCGCGTACAGCTGCTTCGTGGGCGCGAACAGGTCGACGAACGGCACGCCCTTGGCGGCGCACACCTCGCGCATGGCGGCGGTGTATTCCGCCAGGTTGGCATTGTTGGCGGAGCCGTCGGGCAGGTTCGGGCTCTTCAGGTCTTCGTGGGCGATGGGCGAGAAGAACACGAGCCGCGGCGCCGACTGGCCGTCGTACTTCTGGCCCAGCATGCCGTCGATCACCTGGGCCAGGTCGTTGCGGAAGCCCGCCACGCCGCCGGGACCGCGCAGGGCCTCGCTGTAGCCGAAGAAGCAGAGCACGACGCTGGCCTGGGCCTTCGTGAGCCACTGGTCGGGGCTGCCGAAGTTCTCCTCCCGCGAGCGGGTCTTCAGTTCGTCGCCCGAGAAGCCGAGATGGCGGAACACGAGGTCGTGCTCGGGGTGGAGCGCGGAACAGGCGGTGTCGAGCCAGCCCGAGTGCTGCATGCGGTCGGCGAGCGTGTTGCCGATGACGGCGATCCGATCCCCCTTTTTCAGTGTCAGCAGGGGCTCGGCCCCGGAGGCCTGGCCTGCCGCCACGGCCAGCATTGCCAGAGAAACGGTGGCCATCCACGATCTGGTTCGTCGCAACATCGGTGAGTCCTTCAACGGTGGCTGGCACGACGGCGCGCGGGTCGACCCGCGTGCGCACGAAAGCATCCCGTCGGCGCAGCCCTGAAATCATAGGATACTGTCCGGCTCGTTGCCCGCCGCAGGTTCGGATCGGCCGGCGGCGCCCGGAAAAAACCCCGCGGAATCAGCATTTTTTTCCGCGGCTGGCCCCCCATCATCCTCGTGGAGTCACCGTCATGAACGATCCGCGGCTCACCCACCTGGCCGAGATCCTCCTCGACCACAGCTGCCAGATCAGGGCCGGCGAGAACGTGCTCGTGGAGGCGATCGACCTGCCTGAGCCGGCCCTCGTCTGCCGGCTCGTGGAACTGGCCGCGGCCCGTGGCGCCCACCCGTTCGTGACCTGGAAGAACCAGGAGGTGCTCCGCGCCCTGTACCGCACCGGCATGGAGGCGAGCATCGGCGGGGCGGGGGACCTGGAGCGGCTGCGGATGGAGCGGATGCAGGCCTACATCGGCATCCGCGGGGCGGCCAACTCCAGCGAGTTCGCCGACGTGCCTGCGGAGGGCATGGGCCTGTATCGCAAACTCTGGTGGCACGCCGTGCACGGCGAGGTGCGCGTGCCGCGCACCCGCTGGGTGGTGCTGCGCTACCCCACGCCCTCGATGGCCCAGGCGGCCGACATGAGCACGAGCGCCTTCGAGGATTTTTATTTTGACGTCTGCACGGCGGACTACGCGCGGATGGCCCGCGACCAGGAATCCCTGGCCCGGCGCATGGCGGCCGCCGACCGGGTGCGGATCACGGGGCCGGGTACCGACCTCAGCTTCTCGCTGCAGGGCATGCCGGCCCGGCCCTGCCACGGCCAGCGCAACATTCCCGACGGCGAGGTGTACACCGCGCCCGTCCGCGACAGCGTGGAAGGCACGATCCGCTTCAATGCCGCCTCGCGTTACGAGGGCACCGTGTTCGAGCGGATCGAACTGGAGTTCCGTGCCGGCAGGGTGGAGCGGGCCGACTGCTCCGGCGCCACCGCGGCGTTGGCCGCGGTGCTCGACGCCGACGCCGGGGCCCGCTACCTCGGCGAGTTCGCCATCGGTTGCAACAACCGCATCCGCAGGCCGATGCTCGACACGCTGTTCGACGAGAAGATCGGCGGCAGCCTGCACCTGGCGCTGGGCAACGCCTACGACGAGTGCGACAACGGCAACCGCAGCCGCGTGCACTGGGATCTCGTGCTCATGCAGACGCCTCCGTACGGGGGCGAGATCCACTTCGACGGCGAACTGATCCGCCGCGACGGGCTGTTCGTGCCCGCCGACCTGCAGCCGCTCAACGAGGGGCTCGGGGCGGCCGGAGGCTGACGCAGGCGCCGCCTCGCGGCCCATGTCAGGTGACGATCTGCGGCTCCGTCTCGCGGTCGTCTTCCACCTGGGCGCCGGTGGCCAGCCACTTCGGCGGCCAGAAGAACAGCAGCAGGATGGCAGCCGCCCCCAGGGCCATGAACGTCGGCACGAGAAACAGCTGCCGGTAGTCGGTCGCCCCGTCCGTCGTGAGCCGGGTCTGCAGGGGGATGAACAGCCACTTGGCGGCCAGATCGCCCAGCCCCAGCACGAGCAGGTTGAACAGGCTCTGGGCGCTGGAGCGGACGTCCTTGGGGAACGCGGCGTCGATGAAGATGTAGAGCGTGGCGAAGAAGAAGGCGTAGCAGATGCCGTGCAGCACCTGCACGGCGATGATCACGGCCTGGTTCTGCGGCAGGAGGGCGAACACCGCGAACCGGGCGGCATGTCCCAAGATGCCCAGGATCATCGTGGTCTTCCAGCCCAGTTTGGCCAGCACGCCTCCCAGGACGGCCATGGTGAGGATCTCGGCCACCTGGCCGATGCTCATCACCGGCATGATCCACTCGGGCTTGATGCCGACGCTGTCGCTGGCCAGGAAGCTGCCGGCCATCACGAAGTAGCCGTTATGGATCACGGCGTCGATGAACGTGACCACGAACAGCACGAGCAGATACGGATACGAGAGATATCCCGTCGCCTTGAGCCAGGCGATGCCAGCCACGCCCGAGCCTTCCACGCGTTTCGGCGGCGTGTGCGGCAGCGTGAGGCTGTAGGCGGCGAGCGCCAGCGACGTCACCCCGGAAACGAGGAAGATGTTGCGGCTGGCGGCCACGGCGTCGGCGCCTTCCTTGCCCTGGAGCACGAAGTACAGCGGCCAGGCCGCCAGGATCCAGCCGATCGTGCCCCCCATGCGCACGAGACCGAACTCCTTCTGGGCGTCCTTCATGTGCGTGAAGGCGATGGAGTTGGACACCGAGATCGTGGGTACGTAGAGCAGCGCGTGCACGAGCATCAGTCCGAAGAAGGTGGGAAAGTCCTGGGCCCAATACATGCCGAGGATCGCCAGTCCGCCCACGAGATGGCTGAACGCCATGAACTTCTCCGCCGCGAACGTGCGGTCGGCGAACTGGCTGGAAAAGAAGATGCCGACGATCGAGGCGATGGCGAACGCGCTGCCGACCCAGGCGATCTGGGCGTCGCTGAAAGCCAGGCCATCCTTGCCCATGTAGCCCCAGATGAGAGGCAGCCAGGCGCCCCAGATGGCGAACTCGAGAACCATCATCAGCCAGAGGCGGAACGACGGCGCGGATTGTGGTTGGGTGTTCATGGGCCGGAGGATACCACGGCCCCGCAGGCCCGTCAGGTGCGGGTGCGGAGATCCGCCAGGCCGCCGTCCACGCCCAGCACCTGGCCCGTGATCCAGCCTTGGGCCGGGTCGAGCAGGAAGGCGATCGCCCGGGCCACGTCCCCTGGCTCACCCAGGCGGCCCAGCGGGTGCATGCCGATCGACGCCTTCTCGGCCAGTTCGCTCGACACCAGTCCCTTCGTGAGCGGCGTGCGCACCAGTCCGGGGGCCACGGCGTTGAAGCGGATTTTCTGTTTCGCATAGGTGGCGGCGGCCGAGAGCACGAGCCCCAGGATGCCGGCCTTGGCGGCGGCGATGGCCTCGTGGTTGGCCAGTCCCACGCGCGCCGCGGCGCTCGACACGAGCACGACCGATCCGCCGTCGCCGCGCAGCAGCCGGCCAGCGGCGCGGACACAGCCGAAGCTGCTCGTAAGATTGGCCGCCAGCGTGGCCTGCCACTCGGCCGTCGTCGTCAGGTGGGCTGGCTTGAGGAGCAGCGAGCCCGCGCAGTTGACGAGGCCGTCCAGCCCGCCGAGCGCGGCTGACGCATTATCGGCGCAGGCGTCGATCGCATCCGGGTCGGCGGCCTCGACGTTGCCGCAGGGCATCGCCAATTCCGCCGCCAACGCCTCCAGGCGCGGCCCGTCGCGGCCGGCGAGGAACACCTTTCCCCCCGCGGCCACGATCATTCTCGCCAGGGCCGACCCGATGCCGCCCGCGCCGCCGATCACGAGCACCCGTTGTGACACGAAGCGACTCCCGGAGCCCTACAGCCAGTCACCCACGGTCTGCTCGAGGCGGGCTTCCGTGGCCATGTCACGCAGCTTCTCCATCGCGCGGGTCTGAATCTGGCGGATGCGTTCCTTGCAGACGCCCATCTGGCTGCCGAGTTCGCGGAACGTCCGGGGCGGTTTCCCGTCGAAGCCGAAACGCGCCACGACGATGCGGCGCTCGCGGGGTTCGAGTTCACCGAGGAATCTGCCGAACAGCGTCTTGAGCACGTCGATCTGCTGCGGGGTGCGGCAGTCGACCGGCGGTTCGTCGTCGGCGCGACCCCGCAGTGACTCGTCATCGTTGACGAACCGCTTGCGGAGTTGACGGCCGCGATGGGAGAGCCGGAAGAAGTGCCTCTGGATGGCGTAGGTGGCGTAGGTGCTGAAGCGGTTGCCGAGTGCGAAGTTGAACTTCTCCACGGCCCGCATCAGCGACACGTTGCCCTCGCTGACGAGTTCGTCGAACGTCCACGACGCGTCCACGAACTTCTTGGCGATCGAGACCACGAGGCGCAGGTTCGATGTGATCAGGATCGCCTTGACGGTTTCAGCCTCGGTGAGCCAGCCCTCGATCTCTTCCATCTGCCGGCTCGTGGCACGCCGCTTGTCGAGCCTGCCGCGACTGCGGGAGGCCCGATACTTCAGCCAGTTCATCCGGCGAAAGTAGAATTGCTCCTCCTCCCTGGTGAGGAGCCGGGTCTGGTAGAGGCTGGCGAGGTAGGGCGTGAGGCCGCGGGCCTCTGCCGGCGACTCTCCCCGCCGCTCCAGCGGTACGAGCGCCTCGGCGGGGGGCACCGTGGCCTGTTCCTCGGCGTCGGCCCTGCGGAACGCCGAACAGGGGATGAACTCGATGGGGCGGGCGAAGAACGCCGCGCGGCGGGCGCGCATCGCGGCGCGGCGTTCCTCGGCGGCAACCGACCGATCCACCCGCTTGGGCGTGGGTGAATCGGCGAGACCGAGACTGCGGCGGACACTTCTGGCGGTGGCGATCACGGCGGTGCTCCTGCGTTCGGACGGGCCCGAGTCGAACGGCCCGCTAGGACAACCGCAGGGCCGGCGGTTCGCTAACTGTCCAGGGGAAAAGCCCTGCACGGCCTCGGTCCGCAGGGGGCAACCGCTGGCAAAGCCGAGGATTGCCATGGTCGGCGTCGCCGCGTGCTGTGGCGGCCGACGTGCCCCACAGTCGGCTCCATGTCGGCTGGAAGGACGGGGAGCGGGGGACGGGTGACGCGTCGATCAGCCGCCCGTTCAGCGGTGCCTGGCCGCCCGCCGCCGCAGGTAGATCGCCGCCGCGGCCGCCGCCACGCCGGCGATACCCACGCCGGATGGTTCCGGCACGAAGGCCGCGTTCACGAGGGCATCCATGCCGCCGGGGATGTCGGCCACGCTGCCGTGCAGAAACGTGATCAGGAACGGGTCGGAGGTGGTGAATCCCGTCGAGCCGGCCGCCGGCCCCAGGGAGAGCACGGCGCCATACAAGCCGCTGGCCGCACCGGTCGGGAGCGAGTAGTCGAGGTGGAGGTGAAAGGCGCCCTGGGCCGAGACCGGGGCGATCACGAATCCAGCCTTGCCAGAGGCATCACTGCCGGTGACCGTGGCGGATTGGGATGAAAAACTCACCGTCAGCGCGGATGTCGGCGTGGTCAGTGCCGTGCCATTCCAATACAGCAGTTGCGACACGAAATCGAAGCGGATCTGTGCAGGCGCGGGCACGACGGGAAACGTGCCGTCCAAGCTGTCGAAGCCCGGGGCCTCCGTGACATACGGCGGCGACGCGGGCATGACTCCCTCGAACACGCGACCTGCGAACGTTCCTGTCCAGTCGCCACCGCTGGTCACGATCGGGCCACCGACGACGGGCACGTCGAGATCGATGTCGCCGGAGTGAAGTTGGGCCGCAGCCACCGCAGCCACCGCAGCCTGCGCCGCGAAGGCGAGCATGAACACGAACGTGTTGGCGAAACGCGACATGATCCAGTCTCCTGGGGTTATGGCTGTCATTGATTCGGCTTCGAGAAGTCGAAGCCACTCTCCACCCACGCACCGATCTGCGTGTCGGCCACCAGGTCGACGTGGCCGTCCGCATACGCGAAATGTGCCCCGCCGGCGTGCCGGTCGAATTGAATCTCGGCGGCGATATCCCGCAGCACACGGTCTTTTCGGGAGGGATACCAGCGGAACCAATCGGGTGAATGGGTGTGGTCGAAATGGCTGCTGCGCAACTCCGCCACCTGCAGGGTGAGATTGGCGACGGTGGCCGGATTCGAGTACTTCTCGAACAGCATCACGGTCTTCGAGCGCGACAGCACCTTGTTGAGGTTGTTCACACCCTTGGCGTTGGACAGCGAATCGTCGAACGACAGCCAGCCGTTGGCCGTGTAGCTCGTCTGCGGCGTGAATCGCTTGAGCGGGTCGGCATGCAGGGGATCGGCGTAGTCTTCACCCGAACCGGGCAGGCCCTGCATCCGCAGGGTGCCCAGCGGATCGTCGGGGCAGCGCCGAATCACGTCGACGCTCTCCACGAAGGGAGCGATCTGTTCGATCCAGTGCAGGTAGCGGCTGGCGTCGACGGTGTGGGTCCGCGAGGGAAACCGCCCGCGGTGGGCGTCGGCGTAGATGATCACCCCCAGTGCCACCTGGCGGATGTTGCTGGCGCACTGCATGCGGCGGCCGGCCGCGCGGGCCGCCTGCACCGCGGGCAACAGCAGCCCGATCAGTGTGGCGATGATGGCCACTACCACGAGCAACTCCACGAGCGTGAAGCCGGTGGGGCGGCGGCGACTCGGGGATGGCGGCAGGGGCATCATGCACCGCGGAGGCGTGGAAAAAGGGGCCCAGTAGCGAAACTGCCAGAGCCGCTCGGACCGTAGTCTAGCGAACCTTTCCGTTTATGCAACTGTGTTGCACATGCTAAGGGCCGGAGGGGCGAGTGCGTCGTTGGACGGGTGACTGAATAGCCCTCGACGCGAGTCTGCCGCAGCAGGACGTAGCGGTCAAACGCCGGGAAAAGGAAGGGGAGGGCTTTTTCCGCGGACGGCTACACTGCGGCTCCAGGAACCACGGGCTGTTCCTGGCCACCGGGCCGCCACTCATGAAACACTCATCGTTGCCGGCTGCGGCGCTTCTCGCCGCCCTGGCCGCCGCCGTGCTGGCGGACGACCGCCCGCCGCCCAACGTGCTCGTCGTGGTGGCCGACCAGCTGCGTTACCAGTCGCTGGGCTACGCCGGTGAGCGGCGGGCCGTCACGCCGCACATCGACCGGCTCGCCTCTCAAGGGGTGAATTTCCGCCAGTGCGTGGCCAACTCCCCCGTCTGCTCGGCGTTCCGGGCCTCGTTTCTCACCGGCAAGTACGCCAGCAGCACGGGCGTGGTGGTCAACGAGCTGCGTCTCAATCCCAACCAGGACAGCATCGCACACATGTTCGCCCGCGACGGCTATGCCTGCGACCTCGTTGGCAAGTGGCACCTCTGGGCCGCCGACTCCAACCACCGGGCCATCGCCAGCGCCTTCACGCCGCCGGGCCCCTACCGCATGGGCTTCGACGCCTTCTGGGCGGGCTACAACTTCAACCACGACAACTTCAAGGCCTGGTATTTCCGCGACACGCCCCAGCCGCAGCGCATCGAGGGGTTTGGCGATGCGGCATTCATGGACCTGGCGATCGGCCGCGTCCGCGAGCATGCCCAGGCCGGGAAGCCGTTCTTCATGCTCGTGTCCTTGAGCGTGCCCCACGATCCCTGGTCGAAGGACAACGTGCCGGCCGAGTGGTACGAGCGCTTCCGAGCCGCTGACTTTCCGCTGCCGGAAACCTGGCG
>QWPN01000084.1 GCA_003671185.1 Planctomycetota bacterium | reverse complement strand
GGCCGATCGCTCCGGGCGGTCTCGAGCAACCCCATACGGCTCACACGTGATCCGCTGGCGTGCCGGGGTCGCCCGTGCCGTCTCGCCGGACGTTCGCTGCGGGCTTCCCGCCCTGCGCTCACTCGGGGGAAACCGCGCTTCGCCTTCGTGGCTGCGCTCGGTTTCCCACGCCGCTCGACTGGCACGGGCGACCCCTCGCACAATCGCTGGTCAGGAAACCCGTACGCGCGAGTTTTTATTGTGAGTGGGATATCAGGCCCCGGGCTGCCATGCATGCCGAGCATCGTGCTGGTGAATCCGCGTTTCGACGTCTCCTCCTGGCGGCTCGAGCACGCCCTGACGATCGCGGCCACGCGGGCCAACCTGCCGACCGCCTGCCTGCCCCTGCTGGCAGCCCTCACGCCGGTTGAGTTTGGCGTCACGATCATCGACGAGAACGTCAGCGAGATCGATTACGGACTCCTCACCGCGGCCGACATCGTCGGCCTCACGGGCATGAGCGTGCAGCGAAGCAGGATGGAGGAGATCCTCCGCGAACTCGAAACAAGGAGGCCAACTTCACCAGCGTGCTCGTGGGCATCGAGACGCCCAATGAGGCGGCCCTGCGCGAGACCACGAAGTTGCAGAACCTGCGCGCAGACCGTTCCCTCGTCGACAAGGTCGACGCCATCCAGGAGGCGGGGCTCGACGTGTGGTGCGGCCTGATCGTGGGCTTCGACAGCGACGACCCCGGGATCTTCGCCAGGCAGCGGGAGTTCGTGGAGCAGAGTCGCATCTCGCATGCCATGCTGGGGATGAGCCGCGAGGAATTGCGCGCCGGCTACGTCGCCCTGCAGCGTGAACGCCACGAACCCGGCGCGTACTTCGACCGCCTCGACCGGCTGTTCCCCGCGGCGGGCTTCCGCTTCGGTCGCCCGCGGACGGTGGGCGTGTTCATGCGGCTCATGCTCTGTGTCCGGGAAGGCGGGTTGCCGCGGGAATACCGCCGCAGGCTGTGGAGACTCGTCCGCTCCCGCCCCGAGCCCGAGGTCTGGATGGTGTACGCGCTCAAGTGCGCGATCCACTATCACCAGCAGCGTGGCCCGACAGATGGCCGCGGAGTTGGCCCAGGTCGTGAACACGTTCTGAGGCGGATTCCGCGGCATGCCCAGGCAGCCATCGTCAGCGGCGCGTGAAGAGCGCCATCTCGACCGTCAGGCCAGGGCCGAAGGCCAGCGCCACGCAGGGGGAAGGCGTCGTGTGGTCGAGCATGCGCTCCAGGATGAAGAAGATCGTGGCGCTCGACATGTTGCCGTGATCCGCGAGCACCCCGCGTGACGCGTCGCAGGCGGTGGCCGGCAGATCCAGCGCGTCCTGCACGGCGGCCAGCACCCGGGGGCCGCCGGGATGCACCGCCCACGATCCCACCTCGGCAGCCGTGAGTCCGGCGCTGGCCAGGGCCCCGTCGACGATGGTCCGCACGTGGTCGCCGATCACGGCGGGCACTCGGGCCGAGAGCCCCATCTCGAAACCGTGGTCGCCGATCGACCAGCCCATGTCGTGCAGAGAATCGGGCAGCAGCGCCGACCACTGCCGTTCCAGCGACCAGCCCCCGTCCCGGCCGACGTGCGCCCGGCCCGGCCCGGCACCGACCAGCGCTGCCGCCCCATCGGCAAAGATGCTGTTGGCGACCACGAGATCGCTACGGCTTCCGTACTGGAAGTGCAGGCTGCAGAGTTCCACGCAGGTGACGAGCACGACCGTGGCGGGATCGGACGCGGCAAACGCCTCCGCCACGCGCAGGGCGTTGAAGCCGCCGTGGCAGCCCATGAAGCCGACGTGCGTGCGGGCCACGGTGGGCGAGAGCCCGAGGCCGCGCATGATCTGGATGTCGACGCCCGGGTTCGAGAAGCCGGTGCAGGAGCAGGTCACCAGGTGCGTGATGTCAGCCGTTCCGACGGGGGAACGGGCCAGGGCCTCGCTGGCGGCGTCGATCGCCAGCGGCCCCGCCTCGGCCTCGTATCTGGCCATGCGTTCGGCGGTCGTCGGCCCACCCGGACGGGTGGCGTCGGCGGGCGGAAAAAAGGTCTGGGCAAAAGCCGCCTGGCCGGGCGCCTCGAGGAGCACCGACCCGCGCGAGCGGATCCGCGTCTGGCGGTAGATGGCAGCCAGTGCCCGTTCGTGGCCCGGTGTGGCGTTGGCGAATGTCGTGGCCAGGTCGGCTGCATCGCTCTGCGCGATCCTGTGCGCTGGGGAACTCGATGCGATGCCGAGGATCGTCAGGCTCATGCGGGCTGCACTCCCGCACGGCCACGGCCGATGAGCCGGGGTACGAGTCGTTGCGCGGCCCAAGGGGCGAAACGGGTGGCGCGGATCGCGGCGGCGACGAGCGCGGGCCGGCGCAGGGCCAGCGCGATCAGTCGGCAGCGGCCGTGGAGGGGCCGGAAGTGGCGCAGGTGGGCCTGCCGATACCGGGCTGCCGCCGCGGCGTGGGCGGCGGGGCTCGACCGGCCCGGCACCACCAGGGCGGGCAGCAGGGTCTCGGCGAGGATGCGACCACTGGCCAGTGCCCAGCCGATCCCCTCGCCCGTGAACGGCTCGACGTAGGCGGCGGCATCTCCAGCCCGGAGAATGCGGCCGGCGGGGCTGGTGGCGACCTCCGTGGCGTGGGTCAGTCGTGGCGTGGCTTGAAATTCCGCGCTGCTGGAGAGCAGTCTGGCAGCGATCGCCGCGGCACGATCGGACTGTGTCGTTCGCAGCAACCGCAGCGTCGCCTGCTCCGGCGTCGTCGCGCCGCGCAGCGAACGAGGATCGATGGCGGCGGCCAGATCGATGCGACCATCCTCCAGGCGGATCATTCCGCAATAACCGTCACTCGAGATCGTCATCTCCAGCAGGCCGGGTGGCAGATCGATCGATCCGGCCGGCAGCGTGGCGCCGACACCGATGCGGCTGTGGCGGTCAACGGAACGCCGCACCTCCATGGCGGACGTCGTCCGCACGTGCCCCCCCAGGCCGGAGGCGATCACGACGAGTTCGGCCCGCAGCGTGGCCTGGGTGCCGGCGGAGCCGGACGGATGGCGGACCGTCACGGAGGCGTGTCCGGCGCCGTGTTCCGTCCAGTCCTCATCTGCCGTGACGATCTGCGTGTCGGGCAGCCAGTGGCAACCGGCGCGGACGGCCGATGACACCAGCGTGTGGTCGAGCACCTCGCGTGACACGACGGCGCCACCTGGCAGCGGAATCATCGCGGTGTGTCCGGCCGCCGAGAGGCGGACTCGCTGCAGAGGCAAGGCATGTTCCGGGAGCAAGTGACCGTCGTCCGCGACCCACTCCAACTGCCGCAACTCGTCGAGCGCCGTCAGGGACAGGCAACAACCGCAGACTTTCCAGCGCGGCATCGAACCGCGATCGACGAGCAGCACCCGCAGTCCGCGTCGGGCGAACCGCAGCGCTGCCGCGGCACCCGCCGGCCCCGCGCCACCGATCACCACCTGCCAGGAAGTGGCAGCCGCCTGCTCGAGTGAGAGCGTGGCTGGCAGCATGGCCGGCGAAGGCTCACGGGGAGCGGGCATGTGATGCCTCCGCGGTGGCTCTCCGCACCTCGGCCAGTGGCTTCCGCCACGTGGCGAGAACCCGCTCCGGCCAGATGCGGCCGATCGTGGCGTTGCCGAGGCCGGCAGCGTCGAGCAACCGGCGGTACTCGGCGGGCGTGCGGGCAGCCCGCACCGACAGCGGGCCGTCGATGCGAGCCACGCGCGAACCACTCAACAACCGGGTGCCCGCCACGGCCAGCGCCAGGCCGATGGGGCTGCGCACGAGATCCGAGACCACGATCCCCTGCGCGGAGGCGGCCGCCATGCTGCGGACTAGCGCCGTGGCCGTGGTGTCGTCGAGATGGTGCAGAAACAGCGAGCTGACGGCGAAGTCGCAGGGCGGACAGCCGGACGCGACCGCGTCATGCACGGAGAAGCTGACGTCGCCAGCCGCCGCCGCAGTCCGGGTCCGGGCGTAGTCGACCGCCCGTGGGCTGATGTCGATTCCCAGCAGGCGGACGGGTCTGAGTCTGGCGTCGCGGGCCAGTCGGGTGGCGATGGCCACGCTGACGTCGCCACCGCCGCAGCCGACGTCGACGACCAGCAGCGGCCGATCAGTTCCGGTTCGCGGAGTCTGCCGGGCCATCCGGGTCACGGCCGCGGCGATCTGCGCCGCGGTGCGGGACACCGTGTTGATCCTGGCCAGGGCCCGCAGCGCGTGGAAGTGGTCGGCCTCGCCGAGGGCGGGGTCGTCCATCAGTTCGGGCCGGCGGGACTGGGGCAGCGACCAGAGGGCCAAGGGACCGTGCTCCGCGGTGGACTGGATCAGCGCCGAGCGGCCTCGATCGCGTCGCGCGAAAGCATTATAGGGGGCCGCACCCGCCCCAGCGGTCCGAATCCCACGCCCGGATACCCTGGCACACGTGCCAGGTCGTCACGATAGGTGTCCCCCAAGAAGTGCAGCAGTCGGCCATCCTTGAGCACGCTGCCGACGAAGATGTACGTCGACCAGAGGGCGATGAGCACGACGCGGTCGAGCGTCACCACAGGCGCGAACCAGATCAGGCCCAGGAAACTCAGGTACACCGGATGCCGCAGGAAGCGGTAGGCCCCTCGTTCGACGAACTTGCGTTTCGGCTGCGGCAGGCCGCGTGCCCAGTGCCACCAGGGCGTCCAGCCGGTCTGCCAGCCCAGGCCCGTGAGGTGCAGGCTGTAGAACAGAGCGACCCACGACGCGGCGAACGCCGCGGTCACCATGCCATCGAAGGGGGCAACGCAGCGCCAGGCCACGACCGTGGTGGGCTGCCAGCAGAAGATCGTCAGTAGCAGCGCGGCACAGGTGGCCAGGCAGTAGCAGCAACCGTAGAACGGCGCAGGGATGCCGGCTGCCACGAGCCGGCGCCGCACCGACGGCAGGAGGAAAATGCTGTGCGGTACCGCGAAGGCCGCCGCCAGCGGGGCATCGATGCCGAGACATGTGCCGAGCGGGATCGGCGCGGCCCGTGCGTCACCCGGCGGCGATCCCTTCAAGAACCAGAACAGATGCCAGACGGTGAAGGCGAACAGGACGTGCGTCGCGAGCCCGAAAGCGATTCCCAAATACCTGCGCATCCGTGCGGCGTTCCTGGCTGTGATGTGGTGGGGGCGGTGGACTCCGGCGTCATGCCACCGTTTCCGGTCGCCGGGCCACGATGCATCCGTACTGCATGGCCCCGGAGCGGTAGGCGTCGAGCAGCGTGCGGAAGTGATCCAGAAACGTGGCCTGCCGCCGGTCGATGAAGCGGGCGATCCAGGGCAGTCCAAGACGACGCACCCGGGTGTCGCAGAGCTCCCACGTGCGTGATACCCGCTCCGTCCAATCGAAGGTGTGCTGCACCTCGAGGCCGGCTTCGGTCATCCAGCCCACGTAGTCGGCGAATGTGCCCAACGAGGGGCAGAGAAAGGCATCGCACACGGCCTCGACCTGCCGGCGCAGGTCGAGGCCGTCGGCTTCCGCCGCGGCCAGCCAGGCGCAGATCGCGATCCTTCCGCCGGGCTTGAGCCAGGCGGACGCACGTTGAAAAAATCTCCGCTTGTCGAACAGGTGTTCCGTGCACTCGATGCTCCACACGACGTCGAAGCCGTTCGCTGGAAACGTCACCTCCTCGGCATCGGCCTGTTGGAATCGCACCCGGTCGGTCACACGCAGCAGCCGCGCGGCCGTCGTTGCCCAGCGGCGTTGGACGCCGCTCAGCGTGATGCCGGTGACGTCGCAGCGCCGTTCGCGGGCCAGCCGGATGGAGGAGCCGCCCATGCCACAGCCGACGTCGAGGACCTGGTCGCCGGGCTGGATGCCGGCATGGGCGGCGAGCGTGTCGGTGAGTCGTTCCTGTGCCACCAGCGGTGAGTCGAGCGGAACAGTGCGGCGGGAATCTTCCTCGGACCACAGGCCGTGATGGATGTGGGGGCCCCACACGAGCCTGTACCACGGCGTGGCCAGGTCGTAGTGGTCGCGGATCGAGTCTTTGGCCGGCGTCGGCCTGTCGGTTGGCGCGCAGATCACGGTGCGGGCCCTCGGACCGCAGGTGCGGCCGGTGCGGCGCCGGCCGGTCCCTGAAGAGACAGGAGCAACGCCGCCATCGCCCCCAGCATGGTCGAGGCGGTGGGATGGGCGGGAACGATCATGTCGCGCGTCACAAGCTGTCTCCGAAAAAGGAAGCTATCCCCTGCCGCTCGGCCGCGCATACGGCAATCCCGCGGGGTGGTGGGCCACGTGTCGCAAGTGCTTGCCATGCCGGTCGGCGGGCCAGGGATCACGCCCAGCCGACCGTGCGGGTGGCGTCGTGTGACGGGGGCGAATATGGTGGTCCGTTGCCTTGCCGCGGAATCCCGGCGTGGCCTCCTTCATCCACTGTGAGCATGCAGCCGCGGTTGCGGCAGCGATCATGAGCAGCCCGATGCCAGCCCCTGGCACTTCGATGTCCTCCGCGGCCGGCGGCCGCAGTGGGTCGCTCCTGTTCGCGCTCAGCGTGGGCACGATTCTGGCGGCCGTCGTCGTCTCGCCGTGGATCGTGCGGGCTGCCATGCTGATCCTGGCCGTCGACTCCACGACGCCCATCGAGTGGGTGCCGGACACGTATGCGCCACGGCGGGCGTACGAGTCATTCACCGCCGAGTTCGAGAGCGGCGACGTGGTGGTGGCGTCGTGGCCCGGGTGCACGCTCGACGCGCCGGTCGTCGAGCGGTTCACGGCTGCCGCGACGGGGCCCGACGCGCCGCGCGACCGTAGCGGGCGGCCGTGGTTCGAAACGGTGATCAGCGGCGGCCAGGTCATGGCCCGTCTCACGGACCCGCCGCTGTCGCTCGATCCGGCCGTCGCCGTGGAACGGCTGCAGGGCGTCCTCGTCGGTGCCGACGGCCGCACGACCTGCCTCGTGATTCCGTTCACGCGCGAGGGGCTCGCCGACCGGCGGCGGGCGGTCGCCTGGCTGCGGGAGACGCTGACGACCGTGGTCGGGGTGCCGCCGCCAGACCTTCACATGGCGGGGCCGGTGATCGACAACGTGTCCGTCGACGAGGCCAGTGCGGGCACGCTGGGCACGTATGGCGGTCCGGCGGCTCTCGTGATCCTGGCGCTCAGTTGGTGGTCGTTGCGGTCGTTCCGCTACGCGCTGCTCGTGTTCCTGGTGTCGATGTTCTGCGTGGGGCTCTGCTTCCTGTCGCTCTGGGCCTGGGGCGACCGGATGAATCCGGTGATCATCGTGATGCCGCTGCTCGTGCTCACGCTGGGCGTGTCCGGTGGCATCCACCTGGTGAACTATCTCGTCGAGGCCTCGCGGAGCGGTCCGCCGCAGACGGTCGCCGCGCGTGCCATCGGCCTGGGCTGGCTGCCGTGCAGCCTGTCGGCCGGCACGACCGCGCTGGGGCTGGCCTCGCTCGTGGTCAGCGAACTGGAGCCGATTCGGGTGTTCGGATTTCACGGCGCAGTGGGTGTGATGGCCACGCTGCTCGCGCTGTTTCTCATCGTGCCCGGGATGTTCCAGCGCTGGCCGATCGGCAGAGCGGTCGGTGCCGACCCGTCAGCCGCCGCGTCGGTGGTGATCTCCGCGGGCATCGTGCGTCGCGCCGGCCCCATCGTCCTGCTGGCGGCGGCGGCGATGCTCGTCGCCGTGCTGGGGGTGCCGGGAATTCGCACCTCGGTCGCCATCGACACGCTGTTCACGCCCGAGAGCAAGGTGATCGGCGATTACCGCTGGCTGGAGAGCGAGATCGGGCCGCTGGCGCCCGTGGAGGTCGTGTTACGGTTCGGTGATGCATCCGAGATCCGGCCGGCCGAGCGGCTCGCCATGGCGAGCGAGGTGGCGGACATATTGGCCGACATCCCCGCGGTGACCGGCGTGGTGTCCGCGGCCACCTTCCTCCCCGACCTGGGCGACGCCTCGGGCACGCGCACGGCGGCCCGCAAGGCGATCGCCGCCCGCCGGCTGGAGCAAAACCTGGCCAAGCTCGACGAGTTGAGCGTCGTTCGCGACGTCGCCGGAGAGCAGTTGTGGCGTGTCACGGCGCGGACGTCGGTGCTCTCGGGCATCGACTACGGGGCGCTGCTCGACATCGTGGAAGCGAGGGTGCAGCCGGTGTTGGCGGCGCACGGCGGCGAGTCACGGGGGGTGAGGGCCGCTTGCACCGGCGTCATGCCCCTCATCAACGCGATCCAGAACACGCTGCTGCACGACCTGTTTTCCAGTTTCCTCTCGGCCTGCGCGGTGATCACCGTGATCATGATGCTGGTGGAGCGGGGCGTGCTGGCGGGCCTCGTGGCGATGGTGCCCAACGTGTTTCCGATGATCCTCCTGTTCGGCCTGTTGGGGTGGACGCGAATGGCACTCGACATCGGCAGCGTGATGACCGCGTCGATCGCCCTGGGGATGGCGGTGGACGGAACCTTTCACTTCCTCACCTTCTTTCGCCGCGCCCTGAAGCAGCCGCAGGGAGCCCCGCCGGAAGCCACTCATGAGCGCCGCATGATGGCCGTGCAGGAGGCCTACCGCCACTCGGCGGGCGCGCTCACGCAGAGCGCCGTCGTCTGCGGTCTGGGAATCCTCGTGTTCGCCGCCAGTTCGTTCGCCCCGTCACGGCGCTTCGCCGGGCTGCTGTCGCTCCTCGTGGCGGCTGCGCTGGTGGGAGATCTCGTGCTCCTGCCGGCACTGCTGACCGGCCGGCTGGGCCGCACCTTCCGGCCGCTGCGGTCGCATGGCTGAGCCCGTCCTCACTTCTTCGGGCCGCGGACCGCCTCCACCATGGCCCAGAAGGGGTGCTGGCGGTCGGCCCGCAGCCGCAGGTCCTCGAGCAGCAGCCGCTCGTCGGCGGTGATCGGTCCCTTGTGCAGCACCCTGCCATCGGCCGTCACCGTCAGCGGCTGCCGAAAGTCGACCAGTTCCGGCGACAGCCAGACCCGCACCCGCTCAGCGCCGCAGTGCACGGAGATCGCATTGCCGGCATTTACCTTGCCCTCCATGCCGAAGGGCCTGGTGCCGGGCGGCAGGGGCCACTGTTCCGGCAGCGCCATCGTGCGCGGCGGCGCCCCTTCCATCTCCAGCCACCAGAAGAAACGGTCCCAGGGGCGCATCGTGAGCACGTCGATCGTGCGGGGGAAGAAGCCGCGCTTGCGGCGGGCCATCCAGTCGAAGATACGCAGCGTCTCGTCGGAGAAGTGCTCGTGGCCGCGGCCGCGGTACTCCACGTAGGTGACGTCGAAGCCCTTGGACAGATAGCGGTCGAGATCCATGGCGTTGCGCTGCAACGTGCCGGCGTCGAGTTCGCCGCCCACGACGTATATCGGCAGGCCCCGCGCATTGGGCCAGTAGTGGTTCACATAGCGGCCGGCCGCGGCCGAGACCACGATCACGCCCGCCCAAAGGTCGGGGTGTGCCAGCCCGATGTCCCAGGCGGCATCGCCCCCCATGGAGTGCCCGCTGAGAAACACGCGGTCGCTGTCGATGGAGAAGCGGCGCATCGCCTCGCGGAGCGAAGCCAGCACGACGGCGTGCTCGGCGGCGGAGTAGTCGTAGGCCGACTGCTGCTCTCGTGCCCAGGCGGGCGCCACCACGATCGCTCCATGCCGCGTGGCCTGGCCCAGCCGCAGGCCGTCGGCCCCGGGCATGCCGGCCCACCACTCGATCTGGTTCAGCGGCGTCGACCAGGACGCGTGCAGGGAGACGATGACGGGATAGCGGCGCAGCGGGTCGTACTCGGGCGGCAGTTGCACCAGGCAGCGGACGTCGCGGCCGTCGATGCCACGGGCGGAGATTTCGTGCAGGCCGGGCGACGTCGCCGGCGGCGGGTCGAGCGGCGGACGCATGGCCGCGGCGATTCCGGCCAGCGTGCCCGCGTCGAAAGCCTCCTCGTTCCGCAGGGCGGCCCAGGCGGCGTTCCGGGCGGGCTCGTCCGCCGCCCGCAGGTAGTCGCGCAGCAGGCCCCGGACGCGCACGGCCGAGAGCGCCACTTTCAGGTTGTCGTTGCCGGCGGCGGCGCCCTGCAGCCAGCCGTTGATGGCGATGGCCACTGCCCTGTCGGGAGGCAGCCCCGCATCGGTGCCCACCCGCTCGAAGGTCGCCAGGCGGTCGAGCGTCGAAAACGACATCTCGCGCTCCATCTCCTCGACCATGGCTCCGGCCGCCCGCCGCGTCTCCTCGTCGTCATCGTCCAGCCGGCCCACCATCTCGCGCAGCATCGACACGAGCCGCCCGGCGAGTTCGCGCCGCGAGCGGTAGGCATCGCGGGCCTCGCGCACCGCCTCCAGTGTTTCGCCGTCGGCATCGTCGGCCGGAAAGGCGTCGAGGAGCTTGAGGGCCAGCCGATCCTGCCCCACGCGGCCGCGCATGAGAATCTCGTCCAGCAGTTTCACGGCGGACAATTTCGCCAGGCTGCGTCGTTCCTGGGCCAGGTTGTTGAGTTCCGGAAAAGCCTCCAGCACCGCGTCCAGCTCGCGCCGGGCGTCGTCGTAGCGCTCCGCCTGGAGCAACAGCCTCACCACCCGCAGCCGTTGCTGCGAGTCGCTGCGGTCGACCTGCTGGGAGACGATCTTCGCCAGCACCTCGCGGGGGATCGATGACGTGGCCAGCCGCATGTCGAGCAGCAGCGGCTTCTCGGTGTGGATGCCCTCCACGCGAACCCAGCGCGGCGTGATCTCGGTGATCCCCTGGACCACGTCAACGCGGCCCGAGGCGGTCGCCAGGGAAAGGATGCGGCGTCCGAAGGCGTCGAACGGCGTGGCCGCAAGGATGCTCCCGATGCCCATCACGCGGCGGCCGTCCTCGGGCACGCGTTGGGGGATGGCGATGCGCTCCATGCCCGGATCGAGCGGCGCCTCGTCGACCTGCGCCACGCGGCGCTTGGCCACCATCGTGCGGGTCAGCTCGTCATCGCACATCAGGATCGACTCGCCGCCCGAGGGGCCGGCACTGTCGCCGAGCGGGTCGACCGCCACGCCGGGCAGCCTGGCGAATCGGCCTTCCAACACGCGGCCGTCGGTGAGCTCCACCCGGTCTGCCCGGGCCGCGATCGCGATCATCCAGGCCGCGGCGAGCAGGAGGCCGCCCCTGCACTGCCCACCATTGCCGGATCGCCAGAGCCTCATCGGGAAATCTCCCCTCGTGGCCGACCCGGTCCAAGCGACACCCACGGGCCGGCCACGGCTTCGGTCCCCAGTGTAAGGTTGTGGCCGAGATCGCGGCGACGCTGGTTTCTTGACGGTCCGCGGCGCCGACCGCGACAATTTGTGGGATCATGGCGGCGCGGCCGCACCTGACACAGCGAGGACGGTTCCGGGCATGCATCGCAACGGTACGAACCGCGGGCTGATCTGGGGACTGGTGGCAACGGTCCTGCTGCCGGTGGCCCTGGCCGTGGTGCTGGCGCTCGGTGCGCTGCTGGCCGCCTTGGGCGATGCCTGGGGTTCGGCTGCCTGCCACCGCATCGCCCTGGTGGCGGGCGGCCTGTGGGCCATCGCGATCGTGGCCACGACGGTGCTCAATGCCATGGCCGCACTCGATCACAGGAGCCGTCATCGGCGCCGACGCCGTCGGCGCCAGCGGGTGCCGGCGGCTTTGCATTCCGCTGCCACACCGCGCGTCGCCGACGAACTCCGGGATCGGCCGTCCTGACCGGCATTTCTCCAATGGACGAGTTGCGTCGTACCGCTGACTCGCGCACGCCACCAGCCCGGCGCAGCCGGCGCCGGGGCCTGCTCCGGGCCGCGTATACCGTGGCGGCTGCGTGCTGGCTCATGTCCGGGACATTCGCGGCCGACGAACCACCGTCGGCTCGTGACATCCGAGACCGGATCGATGCCGCGGCACGCCTGGTCGAATCCGGAAAGCCCGCGGAGGCATTGGCGCCGCTTTCCGAAGCCGCGCGAGGGCTGGAAGCGATGGCCGAACTGTCACGGCTGCCTGCCGGCTACCGCGCGCTGGCCGACCGGGCCGGCAGCGTGCGACGAAAACTGGAGCGTTCCGGCATCGACGTGACGACGATCGTGATCCCCACCGGAACCGTGAAGCCCGCGGCGGCGCCGTCCGCCGCTCCCGCGCAGCCAGCGCCGCGGCCGGGGACGGCCAAACCTGGCATCTCGTTCGCCACCCAGATCGCCCCCGTTCTGGTGAAGTCCTGCGGCGGCTGCCACGTGGCGGGGCAACGTGGCAATTTCCAGATGGCCTCCTACGAGGGCCTGATGCGCTCCGGCATGGTGCAGCGGGGTGCCGGGAATTCCAGCCGTCTCGTGGAGGTGATCCTGACGGGCGACATGCCGCGCGGTGGCGGGAAGGTGTCCGCGGCCGACGTGGCCACGCTCGTGAAGTGGATCGACGCGGGAGCGACGTGCGACTCGGATCCCACGGTCGGGCTCGATGCGGTGGCGCGGAGTGGCGCGGCCGCGGCAGCCGCGCCGCCCGATCCAGGCCCCGCAGCCAAGCCCGTGCCGCTGAGGGCGGGCGACGTGTCGTTTGCCACCGAGGTGGCTCCGCTGCTCATCGCGCAGTGCCTGGACTGCCACGGTGAGCGGAATCCCGAGGCCAACCTGCGCATGGCCACCCTCGACGGCCTGATGCGCGGCGGACGGTCGGGGCCGGTCGTGGTGCCCGGCCGCGGCGCCGACAGCCAGGTAGTGAAAAAACTCCGCGGCATCGGCATCGAGGGGCAACGCATGCCGCTGAACCGTGATCCGCTGTCGGACGCCGAGGTCGCCATGCTTGTGAAGTGGATCGACCAGGGGGCCAAACTCGACCTGCTGACGGGCAAGGAACCATTGGAGACGGTGGCTGCGGCAGGCCGGGCCCGCTCGCTGTCCAATGCCGAACTCGCCGCGATCCGGACTGCGGCCGGAGGCAAACTCTGGAGGCGGGCGATCCCCGACGAGGAACCGGTGGTCTGCGGTCGCGAGGGCGTGTGCCTGATCGGCAGCCTGGCGCAGCCCCGCCTGGAGGCGCTGGCGGGCGAGGCCGCCGAGGTGGAGGCCCGGGTGCGAAAGGAGCTCGCCGTCGGCGACGGGCCGTTGATCAGAGGCGGTGTCGTGCTCTATCCGTTCGAGCGGTCATTCGATTACTCGGCCGTCTGGCAGACCCTCGTCGGCATGGAGCGGCCCAAGGGGATCAGCGGGCACGCGGCCACGAATGGCGACGTGGTCTACGGGGCGCTGCTCCTGCCCTCCGCCGACGCGGACGAGGCGGGCGACGCGATCCGGCTGTTGCTCGCCGAGCAGATCGCGGCAGCTGCGTTCTCCGGCCGCGGGGCGCCCGACTGGTTCTGTCGTGGCGCCGGTCGGGCGGTGGCTCCGCGCGTCGCGCCCCGCGCCCCGGCGGTGAAGGAGTGGCGACGCGACCTGGGGGCCGCGGTCAGGCAGGTGGGAACGGCGCAGGATTTCCTGGCGGCTCGCGCCGACCCGGCGGTTGCCACGCTGGTGGCCGGCGGCTTCCTGGGTGCGATCGGCACGCCGGCCCGGCTCGCTCAGATGGTGAAGGCACTCGACGGTGGCGAGACGTTCGAGGATGCGTTCGTGAGGGTGTTCAAGGCCGAACCGCGGCAAGCCTATGAGACATGGGCCGCGCGGCAGGCCCGCTCACCGTGACCCGGATCGGCCAGACCCGCCGTGCGGCGCTGGCCATGCCGGGCCCCGCCAGTTCATGAGCCGCGGGGCGATACGTTTTCCACCGCGATGCCGTGGCGTCGTGTGATGCGGAGAGCTCGTTTGATAAAGACGGGGGTGCCTTGGACCCCGGGGCATGTGATCCGCTGCGGCTCCGACCGAGGTCGGAGCCGGCGGCTGTACACGCGACCGGAACCATCGATTCGGCCCCCAACGAGCCTCGTTAAGAGCTCACCGGCATGGGTCGGCGTCATCACGGACATGGCAGAAAACGTATCGCCTCGCGGCCCTCGTGGGTCGCCGCTCGTATCCTAGCAGGAACTCCGCCCGCGGCGACTGTCGAAGCCACGCCAACGCGATGGCATGGCCAGTCACGGGGCCGATGCCCGCGCGAGCGGTCAGTATTCGCCTGAGTCCCGTCCGTAGGGTTCCATGGCCTTGGTGTTGCGTTCCACGGCCATCACCACCGTCTGCCGGGCGTTGCCGCCCTGCACGCTGGCCACGATCGGCAGCACCTGCCGCTTGTTCGGCAACTCGACGCGGACGCGGAACGTGCCGTCGGCCTGGACCTTGACCGGCTCCCCCTGCAGGGTCACGTAGGCTTCGGGTTGCGTGACCCCGTAGACGATCATCTCGGCGTCCACTTCCAACTGGAAGCCCATCGGGGCCTGGGACTCATCGTCGGCGTCGGAGTCGGCGGCGGTGCGGCTGACCGGGGGACCCATCGGCCTGCGCAGGCGTTCCTCGAACAGTTCCTGAAGTTCTGTGCTGTTGTTTTCCGGCGAGAAACCGCCACTCATCGCGTAGATCCGGTCACAGTCTCCCACGATCTCTCCCCAGTGGGCGTCGAGCGTGTCGCACTGCGATGCCGGAGGCGTCTGCACGGCGTTGCTGCGTGCCAGGGCATGGAATCGACGGGTGGCCGTGAGGTAGCCGATCTCCACGCGGCAGCGGAGCGGTTCGCGGATGTCGATGAACCAGTTCTTCACGCCCCCATGCACCTCGATTTCACGGACAACGCGCTCGGACGGAGCGCCCTGCGCTGCATGTTCCAACTGCAGGACACGAAGCACGGGGCGGGCGCCATGCCACTCCTGGCCGAGGGCCACTTGGGCGCGGGTGATGCTTCGCGGGGTCACTTCCCAGAAAGCGTGCAGCCAGTGGGGGCCACGGACCATGAGCACCATGCGGTCGCGCAGGGGGCGGCCTGCTCTGCCGGTTTCCGGCTTGGTGGCCAGATCCTTGGCCTTGGCGAGCCGCTGTCGGGCCTCGGCGATGCGCTGGGCGACCTCCGGGCTCGTGGCCGGCGTCGCCGCGCCCGACTGGGGGGTGGCCGTCTTCGACGCCGCTCGCGGCACGGCCCCCAGCCCAGCCTCGGGCAGGGCCGACTTGGCTTTGCGCACCAGCGCCCTGATGAGCTGGTCCTTGCGCATGGAATGCCAGCCCTGCACGCCGTGCTGCTTGGCCAACCTGGCCAGGTCACGGACCGGTTTGTCCCTCAGGCTCGCGGTCGTCATGCTGACGGCTCTCCGGCGCGGGCCTGGGACGAGCGCGATCCGAAGGATCACTCGTAACCGTCCTGGCTCATACCCCGACGGTACCGTCAAACTCCGGCCATGGCAAACAATTGGCCACCGTGTTCAGGACGGAAGGCCTTGCCCGGAAAGGGTTTGCATGTACTGGCCGCGGCTGCCCCCGGGTCAGTCGCCGCGCAGCTTCAAGCCCCGTTCGGCGAGTTTTTCCCGCACTTCGTTGAGGCTTGTGACGCCGAAGTTCTTGCATTCCAGCAAGTCCTCGGCGGTCCGCCGCGCCAGGTCGCCGATCGAGGCGATACCGAGCTTCGTCGTGCACTTTCGAGCCCGCACCGAGAGGTTGAGTTCGGTGATCGGCAGGTTGTAGATCTCCTGCTCGTCGGCCGACGGCTCCAAGGCCTCCGGCTCGGGTTCGACGGCCGCGGCCGGCTCCGCGATCTGCCCCAGCGACAAGCCCTTCGAGGACAGCATGTCCTTGATCTCGATGAGGCTCGTCTCGCCGAAGTTCTTACTGGCCAGGATCTCTTCCTCGGTCGTCCGCGCCAGGTCTCCGAGGGTCTGAATCCCCATCTTTTGCAGGCAGTTGCGGCTGCGCACCGACAGTTCGAAGTCGCTGACCGGCAGGCTCAGCACCTGATCGAGCCGATCCCGCTGCTTGGCCTCCTGCTCGTCGAGCTGACGGTCGCCCGAAGCGGACGAATCCTTGAGGAACAAACGGGCGCGCGGGTGGTCGGGAAACGCCTCCAACACCCGTCGGTAGCACTGCTGGGCACGCGCGAAGTCGTCCTTGTCCTCGTAGAGCAGACCGAGATTGATGAGGGAGGAGACGTTGGCCGGATAGCGGGCCAGCGACCGCTCGTAGTACGCCTGTGCCTCGTCCTCGTTGCCGACGCGATCGGAAAGCACGCCCATCATGAACAGCGCCACGGAGTGACCGGGGTCGATGGCCAGTGCCTTCTCCAGGGCTTCCACGACCTGCTCCAGCGGCCGTCCATCGTCGGACAGCAGGCCCGCCCGGGCAGCCCAGCAATCGGCCGAGGCTTCCGCCGTCTTGCCGATGCTGTCGAGTTCCTTGCGGGCCTCTTCGTGACGGCCGATGGCACGCAGCGACGAGGCCGTGGCGGCGACGCATGCCGCGGCGTCATACCCTGCCTTGTGGGCGGCCACGAACAACTCGTGGGCCTTCTCGTGAACCCCTTCCACGGCGTGTGCCAGTCCCTGGTGGAACAGCGCCAGCGCGCCGCCGTCGGCCGAGCGGAGCGTCTCCAGCGCCTCGCGGGCCCGCCCCAGCAACTGCTGGCAGACGCCGAGTTTCACCGACGAGGCCGGGCTGCGATCGGGCACCGACTCCAGGTCGCGGACGGCCGCACGCAGGTCGCGGTGTGCCGCGGCGTCGGCTCCCAGGGCGTCGATCACGGCGCGAACTTCAGCGGGGCCGAACGGGCCGCTGCCGGTGATCAGGTCACGGATATCGATACGGGCTGTGGCAACCATCGCGGATGCGTCCTCCGGGTCTTCCTGTGGTCGGTAGGCTCTGCCGAGAGCCAGCGGTGGGAATCGAACCCACAACCCCCGCATTACGAATGCGGTGCTCTGCCAATTGAAGCTACGCTGGCGCGATAGCGGGTCACACGGCGGCCGTCGGCATGGCCCGCAGCCCCGCAAAACTAGCGCACGGTGGCCGCCATCGTCAAGGGAGGGCCGTTTTTGGCCCCAAAGTCCCGACCGCGGCGGGCCTGCCCGCGAACCAATAAAAAAAGTGGGGTCTCTGACCCGACAGGTGCACCCTGTCATGGGAATGCGGGTCAGGGGCAAGGCGACCGCATTCCCGGAATAGGTCGGAGACCCCACCTTGGTGTTCCAAGTTTGGGTCATGGCGGGGACCGGAATTCCTCGCCACGATCCTCCAGAACATGCACGCAGCGTGCCAAACTCGCCGGTGTCGGAAAAACTCGTGGTGAGTCCAGCTGATGGCCGTGTCAGGCCTGGGCAAAGCAGCGGAAAAACCGGCCGTGACGCGGGATCAGAGCCAGCGACGACCTGGTCGTTGCGGATGTCGCATCGTGAGACAGGGTTCGTGTAGCGCCAGTGAACGCGCTCATTTTTGCAACGCGCGCCGCAATTTGCGTCGCGCGAACCGCGTCCACGCGCGTCCCGCCGCGGTATGATCCGACGGCGAATGACGTCCCATCCGTCCCCGTCACGGCGCGGCCAGTTACGATCATCCCCGCGTCGCGCACTCCCGTGGAGGAGGCCCCGTGAATCCCAGACTCCCAGCCCACGTCGGCAGGTATCGGTGCGGCCCTGACCAGCCCCTGCTGGTGATCGCCGGTCCGTGTGTCATCGAGTCGTCGGACCTGTGCATGCGGATCGCCGACGCGCTGTTGCGGATGGCCTCCCGGCTGCACGTGCAAGTCGTGTTCAAGGCTTCCTACGACAAGGCGAACCGCACCAGCGCCTCGTCATTCCGCGGCCCGGGCATCGACGAGGGATTGGCCGTGCTGGAACGCGTCCGCGACGCCACGGGGCTGCCTGTCACGACCGACGTGCACCTGCCCGAGCAGGCAGTCGCGGCGGGCGAGGTGTGCGACATGCTGCAAATCCCGGCCTTCCTCTGCCGCCAGACCGACATCCTCCTGGCGGCGGCAGCCACGGGCCGGGCCGTCAACGTGAAGAAGGGACAGTTCGTGGCGCCCGGCGACATGCGGCACGCGGTGGCCAAGTTGTTGGCCGGCGGCTGCCACGACATCCTGCTCTGCGAGCGGGGCACGTTCTTCGGATACGGCAGGCTCGTCAACGACTTCACCGGCCTGCCGGTGATGCGCGGCCTGGGAGTGCCCGTGATCTTCGACGCCACGCACTCGGTGCAGCGGCCGGCCAGCCGGGGCGAGACCACCGGCGGCGACCGCGCGTTCGTCGAGCCGTTGGCCCGGGCGGCGGCGGCGGTGGGCATCGACGGCGTGTTCTTCGAGACGCACCCCGACCCTGACGCCAGTCCCAGCGACGGGCCCAATATGGTGCCGCTCGACCGGCTGGAGGGCGTCCTCGAACGCGTGCTGCGGATCCACGAGGCGCGGTTGGCCGGAGAACGTGCATGAAGGCCGAGCGGCCATGGTCGGCGGTGTGGCTGGTGGCGGTCGCCGCTTTCACGGCGGGATGCGACGGCACGCGGCGGCCTGTCGCGCCGCAGTCGGACGCAGGTCGCGCGTCAGGAACGCCGGCAGCCCGGGCGATGGGGGCCAAGCTCCTTGATGGGGCGGTTTCCACGCTGGGCAGGCTCGATGACTTCGACGAGACGCGGGCGGTCGAGCAGGCTTTCGATCGGCTCAACCAGTGGAGCCGCACGGCGCCGCCCGCGGCAGGCTGGCAGGCCGATCCGCTGGCGGCAACGCTTCCCGACCGTCTGCGCTCGGCCGCACCGGCACTCGACCGGTCTTCGTTCGATGCGGCCGGCGACGTGACGCACCTGCGCGACCGGATCTGGCTGTCGGCGATCGCCCGCGCAGCCCGCGGGGACGCCGGCGACGACGTGGCCGTGGCCTCACGGTTGTTCGACTGGACCGTGCGGTCGCTGGCGTTGGTCAGCGATCCGCCGATGGTGCCCTCGGCGGCCACGCCCGGCACCCGCTGGTTCATGCCCGGCGAGATCCTGCTGTCGGGGCGCGCCAGTGCCGCGCAGCGAGGCTGGATCTTCCTGCTGCTGGCGCAGCAGTGCGGCCTCGATGGTGCCATGCTGGCAACCGGGGATGCGGCGTCCGGCAACCTGCGGCCGTGGGTGCCGGCGATCGTGTCTGAAGGTCAGGCATATCTCTTCGAGCCCACGTACGGCATGCCGGTGCCGGGGCCGGGTGGAGTGGGCGTGGCCACGGCGCGGCAGGCGGCCGAGGATCCGACCGTGCTCGCCGGTTTGTCGTTGCCCGACAAGCCGTATCCGCTGGGGCCCGCCGACATGACGGACCTGAAGATTCTGGTGGCGGCCGATCCCTGGGACCTGTCTCGCCGCATGGCGACGCTCGACGGCGACCTAGCAGCCCGGCACGGTGTTCACGTGGCGGTCGCCGCCTCGCGCATGGCAGCCGCGGCGGCCGCGGCGTTGCCGACGGACTCCACGCCCGTGCTCGGCGTCTGGGAATTTCCCTGGGAGACCGTCGGCCGCCGCGGCGCCGTCGCCGCCGGCGTCGAGGCGGTCGTGACCAGGGAATTGGCGCCGTTGGAGATCGCCTTCGTGGCACCTGGCCCCGCCGGCAGGCCGGCGCGAACGGTGCGCCCGTTGTTCGCCGCACGGGTGCGCGAGTTCCGCGGGGACCTCGAGGGACCGGAGGGTGCGAAGGCGGCCTACCTCGCGGCTCGCCCCTCGCGGACGGTGCTCGCCGACGCCGTGCGGCAACTGCCTCCCGAACAGGCCGAAAACGCCTCCCGGCTTTACGGCCGTATGAAGGAAGACGCGACCTACTGGCTGGGCGTGCTCACGCTGGGGGAGGGCGAGTACGCCGCCGCCGTCGATTATCTAGGCCGCATGACGCTTCAGGCGGCGCCCGACAGCCGCTGGACCGATGCGGCGCGCACCAACCTGGCCCGGGCACTGATCGGCTTGGGGCGGATCGACGAAGCCGTGGCCGCCCTGCGCGCCGACGGTTCGCCGCAGCGGTTCGGTAGCCGGATCCTGGCCGACCGGTTGGAGCGATCGGCCGCCGAGGCCGTGGGCCGCTGAACTGCGGGACGAAACGTTCCGCATTGCCCGCCGGCCCTACGGCGGGTAGAGTCTGATTTTCGGTGCGAGGCGGGTCGCCGCCCACCGTGAACCCGCCCCCGCACGAAGACAAGACCATGAAAGACGGCATCCATCCCAACTACGTCGAGACCGTGGCCCGCTGCGGCTGCGGCAACACGTTTTCCACGCGGAGCACCGTGCCGGAGATCAAGGTCGACATCTGCAACGTCTGCCACCCGTTCTTCACCGGCAAACTGAAGTTCATCGACACGGCCGGCCGTATCGAGAAGTTCAAGTCGAAGTTCGCCGGTGCCGGATACGCGAGCCTCAAGAAAAAGAAGGCGGGCCCTGCGGCGGCTGCCGCCGACGCGTCCGCATCCTGATCCATGCGTGACGAACTGGAAGCCAGGCTTGCCCGGTTCGAGGAACTGGAGCGGGCCATGGTCGATCCCGCGGTGCTGGGCGACCAGCAGCGTTTGGCGGCCACGGCGCGGGAGCACGGCACGCTGGCCCGGCTGGCGCTCAAGTACCGCGGCTTCGTGTCGCTGGAGAGGCAGATCGGCGACCTGGCGGAGATGAGCCGCGGCCCGGACGTCGAACTGCGGTCGCTGGCGGCGGCGGAACTCCCCGACCTGGAGCGGCAGCGCGATGCAGAGTGGGACGAACTGCTCGAGCTCTGTTCCGGCGACGAGGATGCCGATCGGACCCGTTGCATCGTGGAACTGCGGGCCGGCACCGGCGGCGACGAAGCCGCGCTGTTCGTCCGTGACCTCTACGAGATGTATCGGCGCTACGGAGTGGAGCGCGGCTGGGACTTCGAGGTGATGGACGCCAGCCCCACGGAACTGGGCGGCTTCAAGGAACTCGTGCTGGGCGTGTCGGGCGAGGGCGTCTACCGACATCTGCAGCACGAGAGCGGCGGGCACCGCGTGCAACGGGTGCCCGATACGGAGGCCAAGGGACGGATCCACACCTCCGCGGCCACGGTGGCGGTGCTCCCCGAGCCCGAGGACGTGGAGGTGTCGCTGGCACCCGACGAATACCGCAAGGACCTGTTTTGTGCCAGCGGCCCCGGCGGTCAGCACGTCAACAAGACGGCCTCCGCCGTCCGCCTCACGCATCTCGAGACGGGCATCGTGGTGCAGTGCCAGGACGAGAAGAGCCAGCACAAGAACCTGGCCAAGGCGCTGCGCGTGCTGAAGACGCGGATTTACGAGCACCGGCGGCGCATCGAGCACGAGAAGCGAGCCTCGGAGCGCAAGAGCCTGGTGGGCTCGGGCGATCGCAGCCAGCGCATCCGCACCTACAACTTCCCGCAAAACCGGGTCACGGATCATCGCATCAACGAGAGTTTCACCCTCGACCAGGTGATGGCCGGCCGGTTGGGGCTTGTTCTTGACGCCATCGAGCAGCATGCCCGCGAGCAGCGGCGGGCCGACATGGCCCGCTCGGCCCGGCCCGCGGGCGAGGCGGTCCAGTGATCCCCGGACGCATCCCATGAGTGACGAGCAGTGGACGGTGGGCCGGTTGCTCGCCTGGACGACCGACTGGCTCGCCACTCGCGGCAGCGAGTCGGCCCGGCTCGACGCCGAGGTGCTGCTGGCGAGCGTGCGCGGCTGCCCACGCATCGCCCTCTACACGGCCTTCGACGTGCCGGTTGGCGAGGCCGAGCGGGCCCGGTTTCGCGAGCTCGTCAAGCGGCGCGGCGAGGGGGAGCCGGTGGCCTACCTGGTGGGCAGCCGTGAGTTCTTCTCGCTCGCCTTCGCGGTCACCAAGGACGTGCTCGTGCCGCGTCCCGAGACCGAGGGACTCGTGGTTCGGGCTCTCGACCTGGGCCGCGGCGCCGCGGCGCCGCGGCTCGTCGACGTGGGCACGGGGTCGGGCGCCATCGCCGTGGCCCTCGCCAAGCACCTGCCGCAGGCCACGCTGGCGGCTACTGACATCTCGGTCGCGGCGCTTGCGGTGGCCCGCGGCAACGCGGCCAGTCACGGGGTGGCCAACCGCATCGAGTTCGTGGAGTGCGACCTGCTCGCCGACCCCCGGCTGGCCGGCCCCTGGGACGTGATCGTGAGCAACCCGCCCTACGTCCGCGACGATGAATTCGCGTCCCTGCCCCGGGATGTCCGGCTGCACGAGCCGCGGACGGCGCTCGTGGCGGGCCCGACGGGCGGGGAGGTGATCGCGCGTCTGGCGGCCGAGGCGGTCACGCGGCTCGCCCCCGGCGGCTGGCTGCTCGTGGAGGGTGGTCCAACGGTCGCCGCCGCGGTGGAGGCGGCACTCACGTCCGTTGCCGGCCTCGTGCTCGGTCCCACGCTCAAGGATGCGGCCGGCCTGCCGCGCATATTCCAGGCCCGGCGCGGCTGATGGGGCCCACGGTTGCCCCTCGCCGGCTTCTCGCTCGTCTTTGACTTCGGAGGCCGAACCGTCGGCCCCGGTGGCGGTCGCTGCCGCCCCACGGTCCGTGCCTGGCGTTCCACGCCGCGAGACTCACGATGTGGCATCTGGCCTGCGTCCGTGGCCGCAGTCATGACCGGGCACGAGTGCAGAGGATCATCGACCTGTCAGGCTCGGTCGCCACGAGACTTGTGGCGTTCGCCCGCAGCTCCTGTCGCAGTGCTCCCCTCCCGTCGCGGCCGTTGGTGGTGGTCGCGATCTGCCTGGCCTGTGGCTGCGCCGTGGGTCGCGTCGCGGTCGCACCCGCCGGTTGGAGCCCAGCGGCGGCGTGGTGGTGTGCGGGCGTCGGCGCGGTCGTGACCTGGGGCCTGCTCACTGGCCGTCGGCCGGTCATGGCCACGGGCTGCCTGTGTGCTGCCCTCTTCTGCACGGGCGCGGCGTGGTCGGCGGCAACGTTCGATCTGTTCCGCGTCGATGATCTGGCCTGGAATCTCACCGACACTCCAGTGCCCGTGGCGATCCGTGGCACGGTCGTGGAGATGCCTCGGCCGCTGCCGGCTTTGACTGCGGATCCGTCGCGGGCGGCAGCCATCGGCCCTTCCAGTGAGTTCTTGGTGCGGGTGGAGGCGCGGCGGGGTGGGAGTCGCTGGCGGCGTTGTTCGGGGCTGGCGGCGGTGGTCGTCGAGGGCTTGGCCCCCGAACTGCTATCCGGCAGTCGCGTCACCATCTTCGGGCGGGGGTTGCGGCCCTCCCCCGCCCTCAATCCGGGCGAGTTCGACTTCCGGCTGCGGGCCAGGTCGCAGCGCTGCCTGTCGATCGTGCGGGTTCACTCGTGGGGCTGTGTGCGGGTCAGCGCTGGGCCTGGGTGGTCCGTGGCCGGCCTCGTCGATCGGCTGCGGATGGCGGGGCAGGACGTGCTCCAGTCGCACGTCTCGCCGCGCCGGGGGCCGTTGGCTGCGGCGCTGTTGCTCGGCAGCCGCGAGTCTCTGCCGAGGCAGGATGCCGACGACTTTCTGGTCACCGGCACGGTCCACATCCTGTCGATCTCGGGGCTGCACGTGGGTCTGCTGGCGTTCGCGCTGTTCCGGGTGTTGCGGTTCCTGCCCGTGCCACGCGGCTGGGCGCTCGCCGCCGTGGCGGCCTGCACCGGGTTCTACATGCTGCTCGTCCAGGCGGAGACGCCCGTGGTGCGGGCCACGCTGCTGGTGTGGATCGCCTGTGCCGGCGCCGCCGTAAGCCGGCGGCCGCAGATGACCACGTCGCTGGCGTTGGCCGCCATCGTCGTGCTGGCCTGGCGGCCGGCCGATGTGTTCGCCACGGGCGCTCAACTTTCGTTCCTCTCCACGGCCGTGCTCGTCGGTGCGGCTGCAGCCCTGGCTCGGCCTCGGCTGCCGGCCGACCCCATCGACAGGCTCATCGAGCGCAGCCGGCCGGCCGCGGAGCGGTTCCTGCGCGGCGGCATGCGGCGGACGTGGGAGGCGTTCCTCACCGGAGCGGCCGTGTGGACGGCGACCGCGCCGCTGGTCGCGGCCCGGTTCCACGTGCTCAGCCCCGTGGGGCTGGTGGTGAACGTGCTGATCGCGCCCTTGGTGGCGCTGGCGATGGTCTGGGGATTTCTCTGTCTGGCCGTCGCCCCCCTGTCACGACCGCTGGCCGGCTGGTGCGGTGGCGCCTGCGACGCCACGCTTGCATGCCTGTCGGCGGTGGTCTCGTGGGCGGCGGCCTTGCCGGGCGGGCACGCCTGGCTGGCGGGACCCGCACCGTGGTGGGTGGCGGGCTGGTACGTGGGTGGCGTGGCCGCATTGCTCCTCCTCCCGGCCGCACGCTTGCGACGTGGCGGCACCTGGGCCGCGTTGGCCGGCGGCTGGCTCGTGCTGGGGTTGGGCACGGGTGGCGCCGTGCCTGCCGGTGCGGCACCGCCCGCCGGCATGCGGGTGATCGCCACGGCGATGGGGCATGGCTGCGGCATCGCGGTCCTGACGCCGACCGGCCGCTGCCTGGTCTACGACGCCGGGCGACTGGGCGCTCCCGGTGCCGCCCGCCGTGCCTTGGCCGGCGTGCTCTGGAGCGCGGGCCTGTCGCGCATCGACACGCTCGTGATCTCGCACGCCGACGCCGATCACTTCAATGCCGTGCCCGAGTTGCTCGACCGCTTCGTGGTGGGGCGGATCGTGGTGCCGCGACCTTTTTTGGCCAGTCCGTCGCCCGCTGTGGCCGACGTACTGACACGAGCGGCCGCGGCCGGCGTGCCGGTGGAACCGGCGGCAGCAGGCGACTCGTTCGCGATCGATGCCCACTGCATGGCACGGGTGCTGCATCCATCCGCTGCTGTGACTGGGCGGAAGGGGAAGGCGGCCGCCGATCCGCGAGCCGCCGACAACCAGTCGAGCCTCGTGCTGTCGGTGGAGGCGGCCGGGCGGCGTCTGCTGCTCACGGGCGACCTCGAAGGGGATGCACTGGCCGAGTTTGTGGCCCGGTCTCCGGAGCACTGCGACCTGCTCGTGGCCCCGCACCACGGCACGCGCACGAGCCTGCCACCCGACATCGCGCGGCTGACGCGGCCCGGGTTCGTGCTTGTGAGCGGAGCTGGAGGCCCGGCCTGGCCGGAGGTTCGGGCTGCCTACGGCAGCGCGATCCCCGCAGGTGCCGGAGCGGTGCTGAAGACCGGGGGCGAAGGGGCTGTCGCCATCGAGTGTGCCGCCGATCGCATCAGCGCGACACGGTTCCGTGACGGCCGTTGGCGACCGTTGACGATCGCCAGCGCGTTCCCCGGTCAGGCCGCCACCCCCCTGCCCGGCCGCGTCAACAACGCAGCTGCGGTCAGGAGCAGCAACTGACTGACGACGAACGCTCCCAGCAGCATGAGCACGCCGCTGGTGAAGCCGTAACTGTGCAGGCCGATGCCCAACTGGTTCGTGCCGAACCAGCTCCAGGCGGTGACAATGTTGCCGCCGATGGCAAACATCGCAAAGCCCCGCGGTCCGATCCAGCGATCCCAGCGGGCGTGGAGCACGGCGGCGTTCCACAGCACGATCATCAGGGCACCGTTTTCTTTGGGATCCCAGCCCCAGAACCGGCCCCAGCTGTCGTCGGCCCACAGACCCCCCAGCACCGTGCCGATGAAGCTGAAAAACAGCGCGAAGCAGACCACCCCGTAGGTCATGCGGTAGAGGTCTTCCTGGACCCGTTGGTCGTCGGTCAGCGCGACGGGATCATCGGCGTGGACGATGCCGGACCAGATCCGCTGCACGATCCAGCAGGTGCCGAGCAGGCCGGCCAGGAACGTGGCCCCGTAGCCGAGCGTGACCGTGATCACGTGGGTGGAGAGCCAGAACTGGGTGTCCAGCACAGCCTGCAGCACGTGCATCGTGTCACCCGTGTCGAGGCCGTAGGCCACCATCAGCGTGAGGGCTCCGCTGATCGCTGCCACGAGGTTGCCGATGCCGCGACGCGAGATCGCCTCCAGCACCAGGCCGGCCAGCACGCATGCCCAGCCGATGAACACGGCCGAAGAATAGAGATTCACCACCGGCGGTCGGCCGGTGATGTAAATGCGTGCGGCCAGGGCGAACGTGTGGAGGACGAGCACGGCCAGAAGCGTCCACGAGACGAAGCGATTGAGGGGCCTGTGCCAGACCAGGAAACTCGTGAAGCAGAGCAGGGCCGCCGCCACGTACAGCCACTTCGCCAGGTCGATCGGTGCGAAGGCATTGAGCCAGGTCTCGAAGTCGACCCTGGCAGCACTGTCGCGGGCCTCGGGGAGGGCGCCACTGGCGACGCGGTAGGCCGCCAGCGCCCGGTTGAAGTCGTCGGCCGGGGCATCGACCGCCGCGAGAAGGTCGGTGAGCGGCAGGATGGCGGGGTTGAGCCGGAAGGCGTCGGGGCCGGCGGCGGCCTTGGCCTGAACGGCGGCGATCACCGCCGGATAAAGGGCCTGCCAACGCGCGTCGGTGGCCTGCGCCTCGCCGGAGGAACGCTGCGGCGGAATCAGCGCCGGCGGATGGCTGTCCTCCACCATCCGCGCGCCGTCGAGCACCCGGCGCAACTGGCTCTCGAAGGCGCTGCGGGCCTCCGCCCCCTGCCCCTCCGGCCTGGGCAGGCTCGGCGTCTCGTAGGCGAGGCGAATCAGGTCGTAGGCCATCAGTTTCTGGTTGATCTCGCCGAACTTCTTCTGCACGAAGGTGCGCTGCTCGGGTGGCACGTCGCGGATCGCCTCGACCTGCTTGCGCAGCGCGGGGCGACCCTTTTCCAGTTCCGCTGCGCTGTACCGGTGTCCCGGATGGCGATCCAGATCGAACAGGTCCACGACCTCCTTGGCGTCGATGCGGAACACGGGGGCATGATGTGCCCAGTCGGCGCCGGCCATCAGCGCCAGCAGCCAGCGGGCCCCCGGAACCGTGCCTCGCGGCGCGTTGTCGGGCAGTCCCGCTGCCGATTCCGGCATCCGCACCGCGGTGCGGTTGCCGAGCAACTGGAGCGTGTTGCGGGCCACGGAGTCGAGCGGCTTGATTCGCCCCTCGTGCATGACCGGGATCGTGCCGACGCCACGCCAGTCGTGGGTGCCCGCGGGGACGGGCCGACGGCTTGCCGCCGGAAGGACGCACGCGGCCACGAGGCCCAATGCCAGGGCGGGGATCAGCCAGCGCGACGCCTGTCCGGCAGGGCCGACCTGCGCTGGCTCGCGATCCGCGCGACGCTGGCGACGCGACGCGGGCCGGCGGGCGTCCGCGACCGTGGCCCGGCGGTCTGCCGGCTCACGCTCCAACCGATCGGCAAAACGCACGAATGTGATCCCGAAGTGGACGAGCATGCCCCAGAAGGCGAGCACGCAGGCCAGGTAGGGGATCAGCCAGCCGGCGTTTTCCACCACCTGCAGGCCGGTCATTTCGCCTGTCCTGCCGCCGCCCAGGTCGACTTGCGAATACTGGCTCTGGTAGAAGGTTTCACCCCGATACCGCACCGGGTTGTTCATCCAGATCCGGCCCTTCTGGCCGGTTCGTGTGGCCGGGTCGGTGAACGTGACGTACGACGAATAATCCCGAGGCGTATTGCTCGCCGAATAGTCGACGCGCCGCACGTCGTCGAGGGTCACCTCGTAGGGTTTGTATTCGCGGCGATAGCGGAGTTGCAACCGCCACGAGCGGTCGGCGACCTCCACGGTGTCGCAGTCATCGCCGTCGGATCCCATGAAGAGTTGCGCCTGGTCGTTGAGGAATTGCGTCACCAGGTGGGTGCCCAGGCTCCTGCCCGTGCCCCGCTCCAGCAGTTCCACGTAGGCCGAGGCGATGTTCGATTTCGAGGTGGCGCCCCCTTCCGGTGGTTTGGCGGCCGCCAGCCAGCGGGTGCCCAAGCCCGCGCTGGCCGGATTCGGCGCCACCGGGCCGACGCGAACGAGCGTGGAATTGGGGAAAAACTCCCGCACCCGAATCTCGAACGGCACGTCCGCGGCCGCGATCGGCTCGCCCCCCGCGCGTGCCTTGAGCAGCCGACCCGAGATCGCCGTCACGTGGTCGTCGCGGTCGTCGCCGGCGTCGATCACCGCCAGTTCGATCTCGTCGGTGCGGAAGGCGACGTTCGTGGTCTGGCCCTCGAGCAGCGACATGCGCTCCTCGATCTGCCGGTCACCGAAGGCGAACTGGCCGAACATCAGCATGCCCACCGCGACGTGGATCAGCACGTTCCCGCCGCGGACGCCGAACACCATCACCAGGCCGGCCAGCAGCACGCCCGCCGCCGCGCTCGACTGGATCAACTGCCACATGATGCGCAGGCCGGGATCGCCCATGCGCCAGGACGGGCCGCCCCCGATGGCCAGCGCGGTCAGCGTGCCGACGATGAGCGCCGTCAGCAGCAGGGAGGTCCGCACGAGCGACCGCCGGGTGCTCCAGGCGGCCCCACCCAGGCCTACGGTGATCAGCACGCCGCCGGCCTGCACGAGCCACCATACCGTGGCGTAGTCGACGGGAGGCCGGCCCTGCAATCCGTCGCTGTGGTGCCCCGTGAGGATCACCGCCAGCACCAGCATGGCGCCGAGCGACGAGACGAGCAGGCCCCACAGCAGACGCGGACCCGAGGCGGCCACCTGGAAGCGGGTCACCTTGGCGGCGATGAGGTTCACGAGGAGCACGAGGCCGATCGTGGCCCCGCCGGGAAACGGAAACCAGCCGCCGATGCTCGTGGGGCCGAAGACCGTCACCGGAACGAAGTCGGCCCAGGGCACGCGGGCTACCCAACTGTTGAAGTAGGCGGCCTTCACCTCGGGCATGTTCATCTCGTCCTGCGCGAGGGTGCCCACGAAGAGGAGAAACACCGCGGCCACGAACATCACCACGGTAATCTTCAGCGATCCCAGGCCTCGCAGCAGATGCCAGGCGATCGCGCCGGATGCCGTGCCGCCGGCCGCCGACGGAACTGCGAAACGCGCTGTGGGCAAGCCGGCGGTAGCCATGGGAACATTCCTTACGGGCGGACCGGCTCGTTCCAACGGATCGAGGATACGAAGCGGATGAAGGTCTCCCGCTCGCGGCGCGCGACAACGGCGTCGCCCTTGAACTTGACGAACAGGGCGCCGGTGTCGTCGAGCGGGATCATGGCGCCCAGGATCGCCTGCGCCGCACCGGTGTCGGTTTCCGCGGGCTGCGTGAGCATCACCACCGTGGCCGTGAGCGGCCCCGCAGGGATGGTCTCGGCGCCGGCCAGCGCGGCGTCGACCACCTGCTGCCTGGCTTCGGGGCCGGCCTGCGGATCGAGTTGTCCGTGCCAGCGCTCGACGTTGCCGCGCAGCGTGCCCGACGCGGGGATGACGGTCACTTCGTGGCCCTCTGCCGGGTCGCCGATGGCCAGCGTCGCCAGCCGCATGCCGGCCCCGCCGCGGTCGGTCCACCCCTCCGGCACCTCGTAACGCAACCGCTCTGCGCCGACGCCCCCCGGCGTCGGCCGCTCCGTCGCCGCCGGGG
>QWPN01000103.1 GCA_003671185.1 Planctomycetota bacterium | reverse complement strand
GGATGGATCCGGCCGCGGCCCCTGTGGATTCTGCGAGTCAGGCGTTAGCCCACGATCACTCGGTGAGCGTGGCCGACTCCTGTCCGTTGCGGGAGCAGATGCTCATTAACACGTTGGCATCGACGTCCCCGGTGATCTGGGACACGTGCGTGTCACCGAAGGCCATCATCGTGATGCCGCCCTGGTGGTCGCTTCCGGGACCATATGCCATGCCCTGTGCCATGCGGGTGCCGAAACTGGCCGCCGGCAGATACCTCACGACGGGCGACACTGACGGCTGGACGCTGAGCGCACTGCGGTCGATCGGGCTGCCCGCGGTGGCCGTCTTATTCCAGACGCCATTCACGAGCGTGGGGTTCGGCGACACGCACAGGTTCGGGTCGTAGGCGACGACCCAGGAGCTCGTGCCGTCGATCCACGACGAGTAGCCACGCTCCTTTGTCTCGGCAATAAACACCGTCTTCGACATGCCATCGGAGACTGATCCGGCTGAGATCCCCGCACGGGTGGCAAACCACGGCGTTCCGGAAAGGGCCGACGACACCGCCTGGTCGGGCGAGAACTGGATGGCGCCATTCGACACCGGCATGCTGTTCAGCATGTGCGTCCCGGCCATCGCCTTGTAGTTGGTGATCGCCACCTTGGCTCCGCCGATCGTTCCCTGGAACGTGCCGTATTCGGTCGCGTAGGAAAGCTGGCCATTGGCATTGCCATCCACGTCGACTGTGCTGCCGACACTCGAACTGGGGCAGACGAGCTGCGAAATCACGACCGCGGAGCCGTGCGTGCCCGCGAAGTTTTGGCCGCTCCAGGCACCGCCGGCAGCCGCCGTCGTGCCAATACTGAAGGGGCCAAACTGGAACTTATTGGTGTTGCCGGACACGTTATTATAAAACGCGCCTTCTTCCATGTACGCAAGAACTTGGAAGATCCAACTGTAGCCGGAGGCCGTATTGGCGGCTGCCCAACTGCCGGCTCTACTCGTAGTCTCGTTGCGGTCGGTGGCTGAGGGCAGGCGACGCTTGGTCGATTCATAGACCATGACGGCCTGCGACAGGCCGCGGACATTGAAACTGCACCCCGTGCGGCGGGCGGCTTCGCGGGCTGACTGCACGGCTGGGAGGAGCAGGCCGATCAGCGTGGCGATGATCGCGATCACCACCAAAAGCTCGACGAGGGTGAACCCCCGGCGATTCAAGTTGGAAAGGGAACGGGACATGGTTGGAATCCTTTCGCCCTGGCGGGCCATGAGGAGATGAAAGAAATGAGACAATGACACCGGAAACCTGCAGGCGAAGCCCAGGAAAATGAGAATATGGCTCGCCGGCTGCCCCCGGACATTCTTAAGAATATCGGCCCCACTGGGCCGCAGTCAATCTTCGAAAGCGGTCATGAGCGCCCCCCACAACGATCCGGCCGCCGCCCGCGCCTTCGCTGCCGACGTGGTCGATCGTCTTCGAGCCGCCGGTCACGAAACCTACTGGGCCGGCGGCTGCGTGCGGGATGAACTTCTGGGCCGTGTACCGGCCGACTATGACGTCGCCACGGCGGCACCGCCTCACATTGTGAGGGATGTGTTCGGACAGCGTCGCACGCTGGCCGTGGGGGCCGCATTCGGCGTGATTACCGTGCTCGGACCACGCGGTGCCGGCCAGGTGGAGGTGGCCACATTCCGCGCCGACCGGGATTACACCGACGGCCGACACCCCGCAGGCGTCACATTTTGCTCTGCCCGCGAGGATGCCCAACGCCGCGATTTCACCATCAACGGCCTGTTTCTCGACCCCCGCACCGGTGCGGTGCACGACTTCGTCGGCGGTCGCGAGGACTTGGCCCGGGGGATCGTCCGCTGCATTGGCGTGCCGGCACTGCGTTTTGGCGAGGATCACCTGCGGATGCTGCGGGCCGTCCGCTTCACCGCCTTTTTCGGGTTCACGCTCGACCGGGAAAGCCGCCAAGCCCTGGAACGCATGGTGCATCTGGCCGGCACGGTAAGTCCCGAACGGATCGCGGCGGAACTGCGGGCCATGGCCTCGCGAGCCGGTCGGGGGCGGGCCCTCGAACTCCTCGAAGAAACCGGCCTCGCGCGGGAACTGCTGCCCGAAGTGGCCCCGGCGCACGAAGTAGACCGGAACTGTTGGCGCGAGGCGGCCGGCATCGTGGCCGCACTCGACGGCTCAGACCTCCCCATGACGCTTGCCATCCTCGGCGAGCAGGCCCCGGACGATGCCCTGCCACGGATCGCCGCCCGGCTGCGGCTCTCGAACCGGGAAACCACTCAGACACTTGGGATCCGTGCGGGGGTCGCTGCACTGTGCCGAGGCGACGATCCAGCAGCCAGGCCCTGGTCGCAGGTGCAGCCCTGGGTGGCCCGCGACGATGCACCGCTGCTGGCCGACGTGCTGCGGGCGCGGGCCGCCGTCGGTCGCGGAAGTCCGGAGGTCGCCGCCTGGTTCACGGCCCAGACGACTCGGCCGCGCGTGGAGGTCGATCCACCGCCGCTGCTCAGCGGCAGCGACCTGCTCGCGGCTGGTGTGCCGGCGGGCCGCGACGTGGGCGCGGCGCTGCAGCGCATCCGTGCCTTGCAACTCGACGGCGCGATCAGCACCCGCGAGCAGGCGATCGCCAGGGCGCTGGCCGGGCGGGGGCGTCAGCCCGGCGGTTGATTCGGAGGCGGCAGGTCGGCCAGACTCTCCAGCCGGAACACCTCCAAGAACCTGGCAGTCGTCCGGTAGCGGGGTTCGCCGCCGTCGTCGCCATGTCGCAGTTCCAGCAGCCCGCGGCGCACGAGTTGGCGGAGCACGGCGGGCCGCGCGTCGCAGCCCAGTTCCACGAGCCCGTCGCGAGGCACCGGCTGGTTCCAGGCCACGACCGCGAGCACGTCGAGGGCCTCGGCATCGAGCCGCACCAGCCTGGCCCGCGCCTCGAGCACCCGCCCGAAACCGGCGAACTCGGGCCGCAGCCGCATCAGCCAGCCGTCGTCCCTGGAGACCACCTCGTACGGGCAGTTGTCGGCTCGATAGCGCCGCCGCAACTGCGCTGCCAGATCGTCGATCTCCTGCGGCCGCACGCCCCGCATCAGGCCGGCCACCGCACGGCTGGAGAGCGGCCGGCCAGCGGACAGTCCCACGAACAGCAACGCCTCCAGGATCGTGAGCGGACTGACCTGGCAGCCCGCGTCGGCGTCGTCGGCCGCGTCGAGATCGGGTGACGCGTCGACGTGGACCACGTCGGCCGGCGTTACCGGAGCGCTTTCGTACGGGTCGGCGCCGCCCATCATGGCGGCGAAGGCCCGTGCCAGGCGGTCGATCGACAGCCCATCGTCGGACGGGGGCGCAGTGAATCCCGTGCCGGCCGCGTCCTTGCCGCCCGCCATGTCCGAGGCTCCGCTTCCGCGACACCGCCTCAGCGGCGCCGCTTCGTCACCTGGGTCTTCATGAAGGCCAGGGCGTCGGTCGCCAGCTGGTCCTCCGACGGGAACATCTTGCGCCAGATCTTCGTGGCCGCCACGATGTTGGGCAGCGCCAGGCCGAACGCCTCCACGACCATCCAGCCGTCGTAGCCGGTGGCCTGCAGGGTGTCGAACGTCTCGTCCCAGTGCACGTGGCCCGTGCCGGGGATGCTGCGGTCGTTTTCGGAGATGTGCACGAGCACCGTCCAGGGCACCGCCGCGCGGATCGCCGCCGGAATCTCCTTCTCCTCGATGTTCGCGTGAAACGTGTCGTACATCATGCGCACGTTCGGGTGGTCGACAGCCTGCACGAAGCGCACCGTCTGGGCGACGCTGGTGAGAAAGTAGTTCTCGAAGCGGTTGAGATATTCGGTGGCGATGGTCACGCCCGCCTGGGCGGCGTGCTCGGCCACCTGCCGCATCGTGTCCACGCCCCACGTGAACTCGTCTTCGCTGGGGCCCTTGCCGGTGAACTCACCGATCGCGGAGTGCGTGGGGCCGCAGAGAATGCGCACGCCGGCGGCGTGGCAGCAGTCGAGCGTCTTCTTCATGGCGTCGACCGCCGCGGCTCGCACCGTCGCCGAGGGGCTGATCGGGTTGTCGCCCGCGTTGCGCACGGTGACGGCGGTGCGCTCCAGGCCCAGGGCGTCGAGCCGCTGGCCCCACTGCCGGTGCAGCGGTTCGTTGAGCTCGAAGATCGGCATCTCGACGCCGTCGTAGCCGAGCGACTTGACCCGCTCCACGACGGGCACCATGCCGTCGTGCATGCGGTCGGTCCAGAGCAGGAGATTGAGGCCATACTTCATCAGGGGCGAACTCCCGGGCGGGGTGACGGGGCGATTCAATCACGAACCGGCGGTGCCGGGCAAGAGAGGATCACGTGGGCCCCTGCCGTCCGCGGCGCGCGGCCGGCGTGCCGCCCACCTTTGCGCGGCCGCGTGCCGTCCGGGCGGCGCGGTCCACGAGACGCCGTCCGTCCTTCGTGGCCGGCACGCTCTTGAGTGGCTCGGCAGCGCCCTCGAGCGGCGCACCGACCTGGATCGCGGCCAGCCGCTCGCGGACCTTGTTGGCGTAGGCTGCGGAGAGTTCGCAGCCCAGGTAGGAACGGCCCAGCTTGCGGGCCACAGCCAGCGTCGTGCCGCTGCCGGCGAAGGGGTCGAGCACCGTCCCTCCGGGGTGGCTCGAGGCGCGGATGATCCGGCCCAGCAGCTGTTCCGGCATCTGGCAGCCGTGCCAGCCGGAACGCTCCTTGAACGTGCCGCAGACCCGCGGGAAGTACCAGGTGTCCTCGGCGGGGCCAAAACCCTCGGGCAGATCCTGTGGCCGCAGGATCCAGGTGTCGTCGGGGAGCCGTCCGGTGGGATCGGCCCGCTTGTCGCCATACACCAGTTCCCGCGCGCTGGGCACGCGGATCGCGTCGCTATTGAAGGTGAAGGCTTCCGGATTCTTCACGAAGTGGAACAGGTGGGCGTGCGAGCGGCTGAACTTGTGCCGGCAGTTGACGCCGAAGGTGTAGTACCAGACCACCCAGCTGCGGCACACGAGGCCCAGCTCGCGGGTGGCCAACACCTTCAGTTCGGCGGCGTACTCGTCGCCGATCGCCAGCCAGAACGTGCCGTCGGGACGGAGCACGCGGACAACTTCGCCCATCCAGCGGCGCGACCAGTCGAGGTAGTCGTCGGCCGGCCGGGTGTCGTCGTAGGTGTCGTAGTCGTAGCCGATGTTGAAGGGCGGGTCGGCGAAGGCCAGGTCGATGCTGCCGGTGGGCACCCGACCGAGCAGATCGAGGCAGTCGCCCTGATGCACCTGGTCGAGGGCGAGCGGCTTGCGCTGGCTTCCATTCCGCGTCATGCGGGCGAATCTACGGCACGCCGGCGCGGGTGTCCACGGGCCGCCGTCCCCGCGGCGGTCAGGTGGCCGTCGCCAGCCGCAGCGCCGCCCGGCAGGCCTGCTCGAAGGCGGTCAGATCGAGCTGCTCGTGCGTGGTGTGGATCTCCATCTGACCGCAGCCCAGCGTCACCGTGGGGATGCCGTTGGCCGCCATCCAGTTGGCGTCGAGCCCACCGTTGGAGATGTCGAGCCGCGGCGTCAGGCCCAGGGCACGCACGGCCTCGCTGGCTGCCACCACGCAGGGCTCGTCGTCGGCGAGGCGGAAGGCCTCGTAGTCGAGCCGGCCCGCGAACGTGACGCGGGCGCTGCGGCCGTCGACGCTGCGCACCCGCTTGGCGGCGTCGCTGAACGCCTTCTCGATGGCCTTGACGATGCGGCCGCGGAACGCCGGGTCGTGCCCCCGCGCTTCGGCCCGCAGCGCGGCCGATTCGGCCACCACGTTGGTGGCGGCGCCGGCCTGGATCACCCCCACGTTGCTCGTGCCGCGCCGGCCGTCCTTCTCCACCAGGCCGTGCCAGCCCTGTTCCACGAGATCCGCGATCGCCAACGCCGCCACGGCGATCGCCGACACGCCCTTCTCGGGTGCCACACCGGCGTGGGCGGGAACGCCGTCGATGGTCACGTCCATCCGGTAGCCGCCGGTGGCGCCCACCGTGATCTTCTCCACCGCGCCGCCGTCGAAGTTGAACGCCAGCTTGGGCCGGCCCAGGTCGGCCGCCTTGGCAAACCGCGCTCCGTACAGCCCCACTTCCTCCTGGATGGCGAAGAAGAACGTCAGCGGCGGGTGGGGCAGGCCGCGGCGCAGGATCTCGAGCGCCGTCGAGAGCACCACCGCCACACCCGCCCGGTCGTCGGCGCCGAGCCCGGTCGTGGGGTCGGCGCTCTTCACGAACCGACCGGTCACCACGGGCTTGGCGCCGCGGCACACCGGCACCGTGTCCATGTGGGCCATCAGCAGCCGGCGCGGGCCCGGCATCGTGCCCGGGAGTTTCACGATCAGGTTGCCCACGTTGCCCTTGAGGGGCGTCTTCGTGTGCGCCGTATCGAACGCGATCGCCGCCGCAGGGCAGCCCGCCTCGCGCAGCCACGTGACCACCCGTTCGGCCACCTCCTTCTCCTCCCCCGACACGCCCGGGATGCGCAGCAGGTCGAGCACGACGCGGCGAGCCGCGGCCAGGTCGGCGGCTGGGGCGGAGGCGGCCGGCGGGCGGCCCGCTGCCGCCGTCTTGACACGCCGCGTTTTGGCGGAGGAGGTTGGGGCGGAGGACGCGACCTTACGGGACTTGGACATGCGCATCTTTCTGGCGGGGATCATGCAGGGCTCGCACGTGGCCGCCCTCGTGCACGATCAGGCGTATCGGGGCTCCCTTCGCGACCTCGTGCAGGCGCACTGGCCGACGGCGGAAGTGTACGACCCGTTCACCAACCATTCCACGTCGATTGGCTACGACATGCGGCGGGCCCGGCAGGTGTTCCTGGACCACGTGGAGATGTGCCGGGTGTTCGACCTCCTGGTGGCCTACGTGCCGGAGGCATCGATGGGCACGGCGATCGAGATGTGGGAGGCGCACCGTCATTCGCGCGTGGTGGTCACGATCACGCCGCTGGTGCACAACTGGGTGGTGCAGTTGACCAGCCAGGCCGTGTACCGTGACGTGGACTCGTTCGCCCACGCTCTGGCCGCGGGCGACATCGACCGCCTGCTGGGCTGACGCCGCAAGCCCGAGCATCGTGCTAGCGGGGCTCGCCGCGGCGTCGGGCCAGCGCGGCGCGGCAGGCGTCGGCCACGTGGCCGGCGGCATGGGCGTCGACGGGCCAGATGTCGCACGTCTCGTCGCCCAGCCAGCCTTGCTGCAGAAGCGACGCGACGCTGGCGTCGGCAGCCACGACCCGGTCGCTCGATCCGATGGCCGACGCCACCAGCCGGCGCAGCGAGGGCCGCACCGCTGCCACCTCCAGGTCGGCGGCCGAGACGTGCACCACGACCGGCGCGCCGGTCTCCACGGCCAGGTCGGTGAGAATGCCGGCGTGCAACACGAAGATCGCGTCGGGGTAGAGCGCGTCGGAGGCCTCCACGATCATCTGCCGCGCCGTTTCCCGGGCCAGTCCCAGCAATCGCGACGGCACGCCTGCCACGGCCGTCAGGAAGGCCTGCGGCGAACCGTCGCGCACGGCGGCCAGAAAGCTCCGCGATGCGGCGGCGATATCGTGCAGATGGATGCCATACATGCCGGCCGGCTGCTCATCGAGGCCGGGAACCGTCGACGGACCGCAGACCGCGGCCCGCATGCCCACCGCCTCCAGCCCGGCACGGATGCCGTGGGCGCGGGTGTGCGGATGGTCGCAGCACCCATGGTCGATGATCAAAATCCGCAGGCCTGCGTCCGGTGCGCGCCCGTGTTGGCCCGGAGGAATCATCGGTTCACGCCACCTGCAGCCAGAGAACCGCCACCAGGCAGGCTGCCGTCCAGGCCGCGGCGGCCCAGTCGTCCGCCATGATGCCCAGTCCGCCGGGCAGCCTCTCCAGGTGTCGACAGGGAAAAGGCTTGGCGATGTCGAAGATGCGCAGCAGCACGAACGCCACGGCCAGCACGAGTGGCGTGCGCCGCTCCGGCGGCACGACGAGCAGCGCGAGCGGCATGCTCGCCAGTTCGTCCAGGATCACGCACCCCGGATCCTTGCCGCCCAGTCGCCGGGCCGCGCGGGTGCAGATCGGCACCCCCATCAGGCAGACGGCGGCCACGATCGCCGCCTCGAGTGGCCGCGTCCAGGTCGAAGCACCGGCCAGCCCCGAGGCGATCCCGGCGCCGGCGATCGCCAGGGGAAGGCCGGCGGCCGCCCCGAACGTGCCCGGCGCGAACGGCACGCGGCCCAGGCCCCCGCACGTCGCCAGCAACACGGCCGGATCGGACCAGCACGGTTCGCCCGGCGACATCGGTGGGGGATCGGCATCGGCCATGCCGCCATCGTACCCTTCCACGGACGCGACGCACGGCCGCCCGCCGGGTGCCGGCAGCGCGGCTATGATGATGTCGTCCGGGTCAGGCGCTGGTGCCGCAGCCCCGTGACGATCGGTGCCGGAAACGAGTATTGAGCCATGGAATCGTCCGCCCCCGCTCGCGTCGATGCCGCCATCAACGCCTTGCAACTGGTCGAATATCCGCATCCGGCGTTACTGCGCCGCACCAAGCCCGTGGTCCGGCTCGACGCCGACCTGCGGGATGCGGTGGCCCGCATGTTCGACATCATGTACGAGGCCCAGGGCGTGGGGCTGGCCGCCAACCAAGTGGCGCTCCCCTACCGCCTGTTCGTGGTCAACGTGGCCGGCCAACGCGGCGACGGCGAGGAGCTGGTGTTCATCAACCCGGTGTTGAGCCGGCCGCGGGGCACCGCCGTGCAGGAGGAGGGCTGCCTCAGCCTGCCCGGCGTGCGCATGGACGTGCGGCGGCCGGAGCGGGTGGCCGTTGAGGCCTGGTCGCTGGAGGGCGAGCCGATCAGGCTCGATCTCGACGGGCTGCTGGCACGGGTCGTGCAGCACGAGTTCGACCACCTCGAAGGGCGGTTGTTCACCGACCGGCTGCCGGAGGCGGCGGCGCTCGAGGTGCGGCGCGACCTGGAGAGTTTTCGCGAGGTGTTCGTCGGCAAGCAGTCGCGGGGCGAACTTCCCGGCACCGCGGCGTTGCTGGCCGAGCTCGACCGCCTGGAAGCCGCCAGGTGCGTGGCGTGACACCGCTGCGGATCGTCGTCATGGGCACGGGGCCGTTCGCCGTGCCGATGTTTCGCGCGTTGGTGGAATCGCCGCACGAAGTCGTCGCGGTGGTCACGCGGCCCGACCACGCCCCGCCGGGGCGTCGGCCGCCGCCACATCCAATGCGCGAGGCGGCGACTGCCGCCGGCATCGCCATCCTCGATCCGGCACGGGTCAACGAACCGGGCAGCGTGGCCCGGCTGGCTACGCTGCGGCCCGACCTGTTCGTGGTCTGCGACTACGGGCAGATCCTGGCGGCAGCACTGCTGGCCGTGCCGCCCCTGGGTGGCATCAACCTGCACGGCTCGCTTCTCCCGCGGCACCGGGGTGCGGCGCCGGTGCAGTGGGCGATTCGCGAAGGGGACGCGCTGAGCGGCGTGAGCGTGATCCACATGACGCCCACACTCGACGCGGGGAACGTGATCGTCTCCCGCTCGACTCCCGTGGGGGAGCGCGAGACCGCGGCGGAACTCGAGCCCCGGCTCGCCGAGCTCGGCGCGGGGGCGGTCATCGACGCGGTCGAACG
>QWPN01000077.1 GCA_003671185.1 Planctomycetota bacterium | reverse complement strand
GTCCGCGCCACCAGCGCGTCGAAGTCGGCCAGCCGTCGGGCGTCGTAGTCGAGGGTGGCCTGGTCGATGGGAAACATTCCCGAGGCGTCGCCGATGCCCAGCGTCCACTCGCCGGTGAGCCGGCGGGCGATCCATCCCGCCGGCGTCGTCATGTGCGCGGCCCGGGCGGCCTTGTCGGGCTGGTTGCGGATCGTCCACAGCCAGCGTGCGGCCGTGATCCGCTTGGGCATCTTGGTGCCCAACAGTTCGGTGAGTTCGTGACCCTCCGCTTCATTGCGTCCGTCGCACCACAGCCGGGCCGGACCCAGTGGTGCGGCCGCGGCATCGCAGAGCACCTCGCCGTGCATCTGGCCGGAGATGCCGATCGCCTGCACCCGCATCTCGACGCCGGCGGCTGCCAGCGTGCGGCGCAGGTCGGCCAGGGCATCGACCAGGGCCCGCTCCCACTCGCCGGGGAGTTGCTCCTGGCACTCCGGCGGCAGTCCCGGCACCATTCCGTAGCCAGCCTCGCCGGTGCCCAGGATGTGCAGGGCCTCGTTGGTGAAGATCACCGACAAACCTTGCGTGCCCACGTCGATGCCCAGGTAGCCGTTCATCGTCAGCACCCCGTCCGCGGTCAGGCGTCCCAGCGCAGCGCCGGCGACGAGCCGTGGCCCCGCGTGCCGCACAGGAAAACCTCGATCCCCAGGGCCCGCGCAGCCGCTGCCTTCGCCAGGGCAGCCCGATCGGCGCCGGCGGCGTCCCCCGCGTAGGCCACCTGCACGTGGTTGGCCTTGTGCCGGGCCATCATCTGATCGCGGGAGATGCCATACGTGACGGCGTGCATGATCGGCCACTGCCGGGTCGTCGATTCCAGCCGCCGTCGCGTCTCCTCCTCGGGCAGGGCGATGGCCTGCGCCCGACCGATGTCCATGCAGAGCTTTTCCCGGCCGGCCACGTTGTCGACCCAGATCCGGCTCCACACCACCTCGCCCGGCCGACTGACGCCGGCCAGCGTGCTGCCCCCGAGGCGGAAGTACATGGGGGGCTGCCGCCAGCCCTGCGCGCCCTTCCAGCCACCGCTGAAGTGCGCCGGTGGCGCACCGCCCGAGATCTCGAACACCCACACCCACTGGTCGGTCGTCCGCGACTGGTCCCAGTCGCCCCAGCGGATGTCGTGGAGCGTGTTCTCCACCGGTTCGCCCAGCCCGTCGTGGATGCGGGCCGTGAGCAGGCCGTCGAGCCCCGCACACTCGTCGACCTCGTTGAAGTGCACGAGCGGCCGGCCCTTGAAGAGCACGCGCGAGGAACCCTCCGCGGTCACCGGCGGTCGCTTCGAGTCGTTGAGCATGCCCTCCACGAGATCGCTGGCGGGGAGCAGGTCCTTGAGCCCCTGCTGGTATTGGATGCCCACGCAATCGCAGCCGAAACGATCGGCCAGCCGCAGCGTGGCCACGTACATGCGGCACTGCAGGAGCACCTGCTGCCGGGTCAGGTCGGACGCCTCGTCGCGGCCGAAGTGGAAGCGCATGCCGGCTTTTTCCAGCCAGCGGAACACGTCGCGGGCCTCGGCCTCCGAGACCTGCATCGTCTCGTGGTACAGCGCGCTTTGACTGAGCCGCTCCTTGAACACGCCCGTGGCGTGCAGCAGGGCGTCGGGGATGATGGCGTTGTACATCCCCATGCACCCCTCGTCGAAGACGCCCATCAGCGCCTTGCGCCGGACGAGATCGGCCGCCACGGCGGCACCCAGCCGCTCCGCCGCGCGCGGCAAGCGCACGCGGTCGAGCGGCACGACGTGGCTCGTGTCGTGGTGCACCGCGCGGTTGTCGAGCCAAGCCTGCAGATGCCGGGCGAAGCTCGGGCTGGCGAAATCGTCGGCCCACAGCGTGGAGTAGGGCACGCCCGCCTTGGTCAGCGAGCCATTGAGGTTGAGCATCCCCACCAGGCCGGGCCACTGCCCCGACCAGTTGGCCACGGTGAGGATCGGACCCGCGTGCGTGGTGAGGCCCGGCAGGACGTGATTGGAGTACTGCCACACCGCCTCGGCGACGATCAGCGGCACGGCGGGGTCGATTCCCGCGAACACGTCGAGTCCCTCTCGGGCGCTGGCGATGAAGCCATGGCCCCGCTGCCTGGAAGGCGCGTGGCCACGTTCCAGCGACCAGCCGGCCCGGGCGAAGGCGGCGCCGAGGTCGGCCTCCATCGCCTTCTGCGCCGGCCAGCAGACCCTATTCGCCTCCTCGCGCAGGTCGCCGCTGGCGACGAGCACGGCGCGGCGGGAGGACGGGGCCGCGGAACGGCGCGGCGAATGTGCACGGGGAGTGGCCATCGCGAAACCCCGCGGCGTGGCACCGCGGGCAGTGGGGAGGGGATTGGATTCGACTCGCTGCGGCAAACTATACTGCCCGCTCCGCGACCGCCACCACCGGCCCCTGCTGCCCAGCAGGCCGACCGCCGCAGCCGCGGAATCCTCCAGGGAACATTCGCCATGCCTTCGGCCCCCCAGCGGTTTCCGATCGTCGCCATCTGCCTGGCATGGATCGCCGCCGGGCAACTCCGCGCCGCCGATCAAACTCCACCGGCAGCGGCCACGAAACTGGCCGACTTCACCCGCTGGGTGATCGCGGCCGATTACGCTCGCGACAACTCGCTGCTCGTCACCGCCGGTGGCGAGAGCCTGCTCTACCGGCCCGGCGACGTGGTCGTCTGGAATGCCGCCGACGGCGCCCGGCTCGGCGATCTGGCCGGGCACCCCACGGCGGTCTGGGCGGTGAAGGTTTCCAGCGACGGGAAACTCACCGCCACGGCCGGCTACGACGGCCTCGTCAAACTCTGGGACCTGCCCGCGCGGTCCTCGAAGCACGACCTCAAGAAGCACAAGGGCTGGGTGCGGTCGCTCGACTTCTCCCCCGACGGCACGAAGCTGGCCACGGCCGGCGAGGACGGCACGGTCGTGATCTGGGACACGGCCACCGGCGCCGAGGTGAAGACGGTGGCCGCCCATGCCGGCGCGGCCACCTGCGTCGCCTTCTCCCGTGACGGCACCACGCTCGCCAGCGGCGGCAGCGACAAACTGGTGAAGCTCTGGGAAGCCGCCACCGGCGCCGAGAAGGGAAAGCTCGAGGGCCACGGCGACGCGTTGTGGACGATCGTCTACTCGACCGACGGCTCGAAGCTGGCCACGGCCGGCGTTGATCGCACCGTGAAGATCTGGACGACGTCCGATGCCAAGGAGTTCGCCAGCCTGTCCGGCCACAAGGACTGGGTCACGTCGGCGGCGTTTTCCCCGGACGGGTCGCGGCTCACGACGGGCAGCCTCGACGGCGCCGTGAAGCTCTGGGACGTTGCCGCCAAGGGGGAGCAGGAGGGGCCGGAGCCGATGAAGTCGAGCGTCTGGAGCGTGGGTTTCACGCCGGATGGAAAGTCGATCTTCGTGGGCACGCATGCCGGTGGCCGGCTCGTGCCCACGCCCGCGGCGAAACTGCTGCCCCCGCCTCCCCCTCCGCCCGCGCCGCCCGCGCAGCCGCAGACCGCCGCCCTCGTGCCCAGTGAATTCAAGAGCGCGGCCGGCGCGGCGGGCACCATCGCCGCCGACGGCACCGTGACGGTGGGCGGCAATCGCGCCAAGGACACCTACACGCTCAAGGCAGCCGTGCCGGCCGGTGCCGCCGTGAAGGCCTTCAAGCTGGACGTGCTTCCCGATCCCAGCCTGCCCCAGCAGGGCCCCGGCCGCGCCGACAACGGCAACTTCGTGCTCTCCACGTTTTCCGTGGCCTTCGGCAACCCGGGCGCGGCGGACACGCCCAACGTGCTGAAATTCGCCGCCGTGAAGGCCGACTTCGACCAAGGAGGCGAGTTCGTCGTCGCCGGGGCCATCGACGACAACCCGGCCACGGGCTGGGGCATCGCCGGCGGCGCCGGCAAGGAGCACACGGCGACCTTCGAACTGCCGCCCGATGCGAAGATCCAGGCCGGGGCGCCGCTCGTGTTCACGCTCGACCATCAGTATCCGGACGGTTTGCATTCCATCGGCAAGTTCCGCATCTCGATCCTGCAGGAGCCGGCACCAGCCCAGCCCTGAACGCAGCCGGACGAAGACGGTTTCCCGCACCACGGAAGGAGCCCCCTGTCATGCACCTGAAGTTCCCCTCGGCATCGTCGTTGGCCTGGGCCGCCGCACTCGTGGCTGTCGGGGTTGCCGTCGGCGGCCGACTGCCCGGCGCCGCACCGCCCAAGGCCGCGGCCGCGACAGCGCTGGCCGACGCCAGTTTCGCCGTCTGCACGGCGCCGATCGACGCCACTACGGAAGGCCTGTTCATGCTTGACTTCGAAACCGGCGATCTGACCGGCAGCGTCCTCAATCAGAACGCGGGCACCTTCGGCGTCGCCTATCGCTACAACGTGCTCAAGGACCTCGACTTCAAGGCGGGCAAGGTGAAGAATCCCAAGTTCCTGCTCGTGCCGGGCCTGGCCTCCTTCGCCGGCAACAACCGACTGGCGCCGGCCGTGCTGTACGTCACCGATGCCGCGACCGGCGTCACCGTGGCCTACGGCATCGGTGCGCAGGATCCGTCGATCGTGCCGCTCGGCAAGGCCAAGCCCCGCGCCGCCGCCGCCAGGCCCTGAGCGGTGTTTTCGCCGCGTCGCAACGAGTCTTCACCATGACGTCCCCAGAGCCCACCCCGAGCCACGTGGCGTTCGTCGTCAATGGCGAAGAACGAACGGCGCCGCGGGGCGCATCGCTGGAGGGCGTAGTGGCGCAGATGGTGCCGGTGGGGCGGCCGGTGGCGGTGGAGGTCGACGGGCAGGTTGTGCCCAGAGCGGCGCTCGCCGACCATCTCCTAGCCGGCGGCGAGCGGATCGAGATCGTGACCTTCGTCGGCGGCGGCTGACGCCGAGAGCACCCATGTCGCAGCCGCAGGCCGCTTCCCAGTCACCGCCTTCACCTCAATCGGACGGGGCCGACTCGCCACTCGTGGTGGGAGGCGTCACGCTCTCCAGCCGGCTCATCGTGGGCACCGGCAAGTATGCCACCTATGCCGAGATGGCCCGCTGCCTGGAGGCCTCTGGCACCGACTGCGTGACCGTCGCCGTGCGCCGCGAGCGGCTGCTGAACGCGGCCGGCGAGAACATCCTCGACCACCTCGACGCCTCCCGCTACGTCCTCCTGCCCAACACCGCCGGCTGTTATACGGCCGCCGACGCCGTGCGCGTGGCCAGGCTGGGCCGCGAGTTGCTGCGGGACATGGGGAGCACGGCCGCCGACTGGGTGAAACTCGAGGTGCTCGGCGACCGGCGCACGCTGCTTCCCGATCCGGTCGGGACGCTGGAAGCGACGGAGCAACTGGTGGCCGACGGCTTCACCGTGCTCGTCTACACCAGCGACGATCCGGTCGTGGCCCGGCGGCTCAAGGACCTCGGCGCCGCCAGCGTGATGCCTGCAGGTAGTCCGATCGGATCCGGGCAGGGCGTGCTCAATGCCAACAACCTGCGCATCTGTCTCGAGTACCTCAAGGATGGTGACCCCGCCTACCCGGTGATCGTCGACGCCGGCGTGGGCACCGCCAGTGACGTTGCGGTGGCGATGGAGCTGGGCGTGGACGGCGTGCTGCTCAATACGGCCATCGCCCATGCCGCCCGGCCGCTGCAGATGGCAGAGGCGATGAAGGCCGCCTGCCACGCCGGCCGCCTGGCGTTTCGCGCCGGTCGCATGCCGCGCCGTCTGCACGCCAACGCATCGAGCCCCGACGAGGGGCGAATCGGCAGCCCCGCGCCGCCATGAGGCAACCACAGTGAACTCCCCCGCTCCGGCGTCGCCGGTGGCCATGTGCCGGCGTTCCCGGGCCCCCTCGGCCTCGCCTCCGATCCTGCGCAGGCGACCGGCCCCACGGCGGTTGCGGAAGGCGTGACCTCATGCTCGCCAAGCGCATCATTCCCTGCCTCGACGTCGACCGCGGCCGCGTGGTCAAGGGCACCCGTTTCCTCGATCTCGTCGACGCAGGAGATCCGGTGCAGGTCGCGGCCCGCTACGAGGCCGAGGGCGCCGACGAGCTGGTGTTTCTCGACATCTGTGCCAGCCACGAGGGCCGCGACATCATGCTCGACGTGGTGCGCCGCGTGTCGGAGACGATCTTCATGCCCTTCACGGTCGGCGGCGGCGTGCGCACCGTCGACGACGCAGCCCGGCTCGTGCAGGCGGGCGCCGAAAAGGTGAGCATCAACTCCGCGGCTGTGCGCACGCCCGAACTCGTCCGCGCCGTCGCCGACAGGCTCGGCAGCTGCGCCACCGTGGTCAACATCGACCCCAAGCGGGTGCAGCGCGACGGCCACGAGATCTGGGAGGTGTTCGTCAACGGCGGCCGCGTGCCCACCGGCCTCGAGGCCGTGGCCTGGGCGCGACGCGTGGAGGAACTCGGCGCTGGCGAGATCGTGCTCACCTGCATGGACCGCGACGGCACTCGCGACGGCTACGACCTGGAGATCACGGCCGCGGTGAGCCGCGCCGTGCATATCCCCGTGGTCGCCAGCGGCGGCGCCGGACGGCCCGAGCATCTGGCGGCAGCCGTCGTGGAGGGGGGTGCCGACGCCGCGCTGGCCGCTGGCATCTTCCACTTCGGAGAGTGTACGATCCGGGAGGTGAAGGAACTCTTCCTGCGCCGGGGCATTCCGGTGCGCCCGCCGCCTGGCTGACGAAGCCCATCCCCGCAGCCACCCCCCGCCCGCCCATGGCCACGATCGACTCGCAGCACGACGCCGCCGCCGCGCCCATCCGCGGCCTGAGCAAGAAGGGCCGCCTGGAGATCGACCGGCTGTTCGAGGCCCTCGTCAGGCTGCAGGGCAGCGACCTGCACCTCAAGGTCGGCCAGCCTCCGTTCATGCGGGTCAAGGGGTCGCTGCAGCCGCTCAAGCACGACAAGATCGACGACGACACGATGCAGCGGCTCTGCTTCGCGATGCTCGACGACCGGCAGAAGCGCATCCTGGACAACGACGGTGGCTGCGACTTCGCCCACACCTGCGTCGTGGATGACATCCGCTGGCGGTTCCGCGTCAACCTGCTCTACCAGCAGGGGTCGCTGGGGATGGTGGCGCGGCGCGTCAACAACACGATCCCGGACTTCAAGGGCCTGTACCTGCCGGAGAGCATCGAGCGTCTCTGCGTCCTCGACCAGGGCATGGTGCTGCTGGCCGGCGTGACGGGCTCGGGCAAGAGCACGACGATCGGCTCGATGCTCAATTACATCAACCAGCGCTACCGCAAGCACATCCTCACGCTCGAGGACCCGATCGAGTTCGTGTTTACCGAGGACAAGTGCCTGATCAACCAGCGCGAGATCGGCACCGACGTCAAGAACTTCGAGATCGGAATGAAGCACGCGGTGCGCGAGGACCCCGACATCATCCTCGTCGGCGAGTTGCGCGACGTGGAGACCTTCAAGACCGCCATTCATGCCGCCGAGACCGGGCACCTCGTGTTCGGCACCATCCACGCCGCCAGCGCCTCCAGCTGCATCGGCCGCATCCTCGACCTGTTCCCGCAGGAGGAGCATGCCTCCATCCGCAGCGCCATCGCCTTCAACATGAAGGGCATCATCGCCCAGAAACTCCTCAAGTCGATCAAGCCGGGCGTGAGCCGGGTGCCGATCTGCGAGGTGATGTTCTTCGACGTGCTCGTGAAGAAGTACGTGCTCGAGGAGCAGGACCACCTGCTCGCCGACCACATCAAGAAGTCGTTCCGGGACGGGATGCAGGACTTCACGCAGAGCCTCAAGAGCCTGATCGACCAGCAGCTGATCGACCGCAACGACGCCATGGAAATCGCCCCCAACCGTGAGGCCCTGGAGATGGCCCTGAAGGGCATCGGGGTGTCGTGATGGCGCGTGGGCGACAGGGCGTGAAGCGCGCGGGAGGGTTGGTCGCGGCTGCGTGGGCCGCGCTGCCGGTGAACGCCCTGGCGGACGGCGGTCCCGGCTGGACGACGCTCGTGCCGCCCGGCTGGGAGAAACGCGGGGCCGGCGGCGGCATGGCGATCCTGCCTGCCGTGCTCTGGTGGCTGGTGGTGCTGGGCTGGCTGCGTACGCTCGACTGGGTGAGCGTTGACAGCCGCAAGCACGGCCTGCGACCGGCCTTCTGGGGCGCCGCCTGCGGGGTGCCGCTGCCGCTGGCGGCCCTGCTCGCCTGGTGGATTCCTTGGAGTTGGCTCGCCATCCCGCTCATGATCGCCGCCTGGCTGGTGCCGGCGATCACTTACGGACTGCTGCGCAACCCGCGCGTGGCCGAGTCGGAACGGGTGCTCACCCAGGGGCATGCGCGACGGCTGCTGGCCCGCATGCTCGCGCCCCTGGGGATCGAAGTCGACACGGCGATGAGCCAGGAGGATCTCCTGCCCGTCATCGCCCTGGCGGCGGCCGGGGGTGTGGATGCGGATGACAACCAGGCCCGGGAGAAGCGCGCCGGCGCCCTGCCCGGGTTCGAGGAGGCGCGGCGCATGATGCTGGCGGCCGTGGTGGCCCGCGCAGCCACCGTCGACATCGAGTGCGACACGGAGAGCACGACGGTGCGGCACGAGGTCGACGGAGTCTGGGAGAAGCCACGCATCCGCAAGCCTCCCCGCACACGGAAGGAGAAGGAATCCTGGGTGGAGGCTCCGAAGTCGAGCCGCGAGGTGGGCGAAGCCGCGTTGGCGGCCCTCAAGGCACTCTGCGGATTGGCGCCGGGCACCCGCGGCAACCCCCCGGCACCCTTCGTCATGCAGGTCGATGGCAAGCCGCGAAACTGCCGGCTTCTCGTCCGCAGCACGACCGCCGGCGAGCGGGCCATCGTGCAGTTCGACGCCCCGGCCACCGTCTACAAGAAGCTCGCCGACCTGGGCATGCCCGCCGATCTGGTGGCGCGCGTGGAAAAACTCCTCGCGCTGGAGGCCGGGATTATCGTGCTCTCCGCGCCGCCGGCGTCCGGGCTGACCACCACGTTCGACGTCGTCGTGCTCTCGGCCGACCGGCTGCTCCGCGACTTCATCTCGCTCGAGGACGCGGCCGCCCCGCCGCGCGAGATCCAGAACGTGAAGCAGGTGCGATTCGACAGCCGCACCGGAGTCAGCCCGCTCGATGCCCTGGCGCCCGCGCTGCGGGAATATCCCCGCGCCATCGTGACCCGCGACATCCGCGACAAACCGCTGCTGGCCGAACTCGTCAGGCTGGCCACCGACAGCAACATGCTCGTGATCATGAGCATGAAGGCCACCGATGCCACAGATGCGGTCGTGCGGCTCGTGTCCGCGGGCCTGCCGCCCCAGCAACTGGCCCGCGTGCTGCTCGGATCGCTCTCGCAGCGGCTGATTCGCAAGCTCTGCCCCAAGTGCCGGGAGGAGTTTCCGCCGCCCGCCGAACTGATGGCCCGGCTCAAGGCCACGCCGGAACAACTGTCGGCCATGCGGCGGGCCTCCCCCGAAGGCTGCCGCGTCTGCGGCGGCACCGGCTACCTGGGCCGCACGGCGATCTTCGAACTGGCCTCCGGCTCCACGTTCCGGCAGGCGCTGGCCGCCAACGCCACCGACAAGATCCTCCGTCAGGCGGCGATCAAGGACGGACTGAAGCCCTTCGCGGAAGCCGCCCTGGCCGCCGTGCTGGAGGGCGTGACGTCTCTGGAGGAACGGCAACGGGTTTTGGCGCCGCCCACCAGCCCCCCACCGGCCGCAGGTGCCGCCTCGCCAGCCAAGCCGGCACCCAAGGGAGGAGCGACGCGATGATCATCAACGCCATCCTGATC
>QWPN01000064.1 GCA_003671185.1 Planctomycetota bacterium | reverse complement strand
GGCGGCGGTGGCGGCGGCGGCGGTGGTCGCGGCTACGGTGGCGGCGGCGGTGGCGGCTACGGTGGCGGCGGCGGTGGCCGTGGCTACGGTGGCGGCGGCGGTGGTGGCCGCGGCTACGGCGGCGGCGGCGACCGGTACTAGTCTTCCGTCATGACCCGCAGCGCGGGTCTTTTCGCATTGCGTCACGGGGGCCGGCGGCCACGCATCCCCGGCTCCCGTGACTGCATGCGGTGATCATCGTGTTCGTCTTTACCTTCACGCCCTCCAGCACAGCATCACGGCTGCACAAAAAATCAGATGAGTTTCGCCGGCCCCCGTCCCAAGTTTGCCAAAAATGCCGCCCGTAAGAAGGCCAAGCCGCGCACCAAGGTGAAGCGGCGCGATCCGATCTTCATCGACGGCGCCCGCCCGCGTCCCATGTACGTCGACTACAAGGACCTGGAACTGCTGGGCAAACTCATCAACCGGCAGGGCAAGATCATCGGTCGCCGCAAGAGCGGTTGCACCGCCGCCAGCCAGCACGCCGTCACCCAGGCGATCAAGCGGGCCCGATTCATGGCCCTGCTTCCCTACGTGGCGGAGTAGCCCTCCAGCGGCTGCGCCATGGGCTCGCTCACGACCCGCCGCCGCGTCGAGTTTCGCGACACCGATGCGGCCGGTATCGTCCATTTCTCGGCCTTCTTCTTCTGGATGGAGTCGGCTGAGCACGAATTGCTCCGCGCCGCCGGCGTGGCTGTCGTCGATCGCGGCCCCGACGGCGTCGATGCCAGTTGGCCGCGGGTGTCCGCGTCCTGCGACTACGTCGCGGCCGTGCGTTTCGGTGATGAAGTCACGATCGTGGCGACGGTCGACTCCATCGGCCGTTCGAGCGTCACCTACGCCTTCCGCTTCGAGCACCACGGCGGCGTGGTGGCCCGGGGCCGCGTGGTGGCCGTGCGCTGCCTGATGCACCCTGGCCGGAAGCCGGAGGCGGTGCCGATCCCCGACGAGATCCTGCAGCGACTGGAGCCCTTTCGCGGCCCGGCATGACGGAGGTCGGCGTGCTCGAGGTGGATGCGGTCACGAAGTCGTACCCGGGTCCGACCGGCAGCCTCACGGTGCTCGACGGGGTGTCTCTGCGACTCGCCCCCGGCCAACGGCTGTCGATCATGGGACCGAGTGGCTCGGGCAAGAGCACGCTGCTGGCCGTGATCGGCGGCCTGGAACCGCCCTCCGCGGGCGTCGTGCGGCTGGATGGCGTCGATCCCCATGGCGGCGATGCCGCCACGCGCGCCGCCTTCCGCAACCGGCGCGTAGGCTTCGTGTTTCAGGAACATCACCTGCTGGGCGGTTGCACCGCGCTCGACAACGTGCTCCTGCCGGCCCTGGCGCAGGGTCGCGTGCCGACCGACCTCGTGGTCCGCGGCCGGCACCTGCTCGATCGTGTCGGCCTCACCGCCCGTGCCGACCACCGCCCCGCGGAACTCTCGGGCGGCGAGCGGCAGCGCGTGGCGGTGGCGCGAGCGCTGCTGCTCTCGCCGCATCTGCTGCTGGCGGACGAACCCACCGGGCAACTCGATGCGCGGTCCGCCGCCGACGTGGGATCGCTGCTTCTGGAACTCGCCGCCGAGGCGGGCGGCATGCTGATCGTGGCCACGCACTCCGAGGCGCTCGCCGCCCGCGTGGGGAGTGTGCGTCAGCTGCGCGACGGACGACTCCAGGCATGAGCGGCACCGCGGCACGCACGACACGGTCGCTGCCGGGGCTGGCCGCGGTCCTCGTGCGGGCCTGGTGGCCGCAGGTGGCGGCACTTGCGGCGGCCTGTGGCGTCGTGGCGGCCACGCTCGTCGGCGCGCTCGGCGTGGGCTCGGCCATGCAGCGTGGGCTGCGGTCGCTGGCGCTCGATCGCCTGGGGCGCATCGACGCCGCCGTGCTGGCAGATGGCTTCTTCCGGCGGCAACTCGTCGATGAAATCGATGCCCCGACGAACGCCGCCTCCGTGCACGCAGGACCCGCGGAGAGGCTCGTGCCGGCGCTCGTCCTCGAGGCCACGGCCGACGCCGGAGGCCGAACGAGCCGCATCACGCTGCTGGCCTGCGACGATCCGGCCGCGCTCGGCTTCACGCCGCCGCCTCCGCCACTCGAGGCCGACTCGGCACTCGTCAACGGGCCCCTCGCCGCGGCACTCGGACTGGCTGACGGCGCCGCCTTCGTGCTGCGGTTGCCGCGCCGATCGAGCGTGCCCGCTGACAGTCCGCTGGGCCGACGCACGGCGGAATCGAACGGTCGGCGGCTGCGGGTCACGGCCGTGCTTCCGGAGCACGGTGTGGCACGATTCTCGTTGCGGCCGACGGTCGTCACAGCGCCGCTGGCCGTCGTGCCGCTGGCGGCGGCACGGGATCTCCTGCAACAGGGGGATGTGATCAACGCCGCGTTCGCCGTCGGTGGCGGCGACGACGCCCCGGCCTCCGCCGACCGCGCCGCCCGATTGCACGCCCGGCTGCGGCCGCAGCTCGCCGACCTAGGGCTGGCCCTCACGCCGGCCGCGGACGACGCCGCGAGTGTGCGGCTCACCTCGAGACGCCTCATCATCCCACCCGAGGTCGATGACGCCGCCGACCGCATCCTCACCCCGCTCGGCGGCCGTCCCTCGCTGGCCTTTCTGGCCACGGTGATCAGACCGGTCGAGGCGGACGGCAGCGCAGCGCGGGCTGCGATCCCCTACTCCACCGTGCTGGGCATCGACGGCACCTCGCATCCCGCGGGTGACCTGGTCGACGACACGGGGAAGCTGCTGCCCACGCCCACTGACGACGAGATCATCGTGGACCGGTGGATGGCCGATGATCTGCAGGCACAAGGCCACCCCCTGGCCGTGGGCGACAGGATCTCGATCGGCTACTTTTTGCCCGAGACGGTGGGCGGCAGCGTCGCCGAGGGGGCGGCCACGCTACGGATCTCGGGCATCGCCGCGATGCGGGGCGCGGCCGTGGCGCGGGAACTCGTGCCCGACGTCGAGGGGATCACGGACGAAGCCTCGATCGCCGACTGGGATCCCCCCTTCCCCTTCGACCAGTCGCGGGTGCGCACCACGCCGCCGCACGACGAGGACGATCGCTACTGGAAGGATCACGGCACCACACCCAAGGCCTTCGTGTCGCTCGCCACGGCGCGACGCCTGGCGGGCAGCCGCTTCGGTGGCACCACCGCCTGGCACGTGCCCCGGCAGCGGGTCCCGGCCATCGATGACGCGGCGCGTGCCCTGGCCGAGGCGATCCCCGCGCAGGCCGCCGGCCTGCGGGCCGTGCCCCTGCGGGCCGATGCGCTGCGTGCATCTCGCGGCGCGACGCCCTTCGGCGGACTGTTCCTGGCGCTTTCCAGCTTCGTGGTCACGGCCGGCCTCGTGCTGGAGTGGCTGCTGTTCAGCCTGCTCGTGGCGGCGCGGCGCCGCGACGTGGGCACGTTGGCGGCGATCGGCTGGCCGCCGCGCAGGCTAACGCTGTTGCTGCTTGCAGTGGCCGGACTGGCAGCCAGCGCCGGCGTCGGCGCGGGGGCGATCGCGGGGCCGGCATGGACGGGGTTTCTGCTCGGCATGCTGGGCAAGTCGTGGAATGCCGACGTGGACGGCGGCTCGGCCGCGGTCTTCACCGCGCTGCCGGCGGCAGTCGACATCTGGCCCGGCGCGTTGGCGGCGCTGGTCGTGTCACTGGCGGCGGTGGCCCGTGCCGCCAGCCGCGCCGGTTACCTGCCGCCGCTGGCGCTCCTGCGCCGCGGCGACGACCGCGATGCGGCGATGCCCTCGATGCGGCGCGGCTTCGCGCCGCTGCTCGCCGCGCTTGCCCTGGGTGCGGCGCTTGTGGCCGCGGCCGCCGGTCGCTGGTCGACGCCCCAAGCCGCCCTGGGGCTGTTCTTCACCGCGGGACTGTCGGCACTGGTGGGCACGCTGGCCCTCGTCCGACTTTGGCTGAGGGGTCCGCGAACCCAGACGCCACCCGTGGCATCACTGCCCGCCCTGGCCGGCCGCAACCTCGGCCAGCGGCCGGCGCGGGCTTTTTCGGTGGCCGCGATCGTGGCCGCAGCGCAGTTTCTGGTGGTGGCCGTGTCGTCGTTCGCCCAGCGGCCCCCCACGCGGCCCGAAGACCGTGCCTCACCCACGGGTGGCTGGACCACGATCGCCACGTTCGGCACGCCGACGTCGGTCGATCCCTCCGATCCAGCCATGCGCGACTCGCTCGGCGTCTCGTCGGCCGGCCTTACGGCACTCGACGGGTGCACGGTCGCCAGGCTGCGGACGAACGGCGGCGACGACGCCAGCTGCACGAACCTGTACGCCGCCGCGCAGCCCACCGTTCTGGGTGTGGGGCCCGACTTCATCGCCAGAGGCGGCTTCCGCTTCGTGGCGCACGCGGGCGACGCGGCCGCGGCCGGAAACCCGTGGACGCTTCTCGATGCCCCAACCCGGTCTGCAATCCCCGCGATTCTCGACCAAGCCACGGCACAGTGGGCGCTCAAGCTCGGCGGCGTCGGAGCCCGGTTTTCGCTCCTCGACGAGGCCGGCCGGCCCGTCGACCTCGAGATCGTGGCCCTGCTGGAACCGGGAATTCTCCAGGGCAGCGTCATCGTGGCCGAGCGGAATTTCCAGCGGCTGTTCCCCGGCCGTTCGGGCTACGGCATGGCACTGGTCGACGCGGCTCACGTCGCGGGCGCCGCGCGGGCCGAGGTGCCGGCGGCCCTGGCTGCCGCCTGGGCCGACGCGGGCGTGAAACTCGTGCCCGCGGTGGAGCGGCTGCGCAGCCTGCAGGCCGTGCAGAACACGTTCCTGTCCGCGTTCCAGGCGCTGGGCACGCTGGGGCTCCTGCTCGGCACCGCGGGTGTGGCGGCCGTGCAGGTGCAGGGCACGGTGGAACGTCTTGACGCCTTCGCGCTGCTGCGGGCGATCGGCTTCACGCTGGGACGGATTCGGCTGCTGCTCGTGCTGGAGACGCTGCTTCCGGTGGCCGCCGGGCTGGCGGCAGGCACGCTGGCCGGGAGCCTGGCGGTGACCCCCGCGCTCGTCGGTGGCACGGCGCGCGTGCCGCTGGGTTGGATCGCCGCCACCTGCGGCCTGACGCTGGCGGTGGCCTCGTTGGCGGCGGTGCTGGCGGCCTCGCGAACCGCGATCCCGCAGCGACCGTCCGCTGCGTGACGCACCCTCACGCAGCGTTCGGCGGACGATCCACGGACGGTGGTATCATCCCTGCACGCGGGGCGGCAGCTCCGTCGCCATGCGGGGAGCGCACTCGCCATGAATCATTTCAACTCCCTGTCGCTGCCGGAATCGGTGTGCATCGTGTGGCTTGGCTGCATCGCGGCCGGCACGCCCGCGTCCGGCCAACCGCTGGAGGCCCCGGCGGTCGCAGCAGAGACGAACGAGGGCCAGCGCGCCGCTCCCCACGTCGTCACGACACCCGTCTACCCGCAGGTGAGCATGGCAGCCTTCACGCGAGAATATCGGCCGCTCCGCGTCCTGACCGCGAACGGCTGGACGGACGAGGCAGCCACCGCGATCGAGCGGAAGCTCGATCAGGTCATCGCCGAACCGTGGGACTTCGGCGAGTGCCCGCTGCAGGACGTGGTCGAGCATCTCCGCGCCGCGTTGGGAGTGCCGGTGGTGCTCGACGCGAAGGCCTGCGAAGCGGGAAATGTCGACATCGATACGCCGGTCTCGTTCCAGGCCCGTGATACGACGACCCGCTTCGCACTGCGCGGCCTGCTCGATTCCGTCGACATGACGTGGACGATCGTGGACGGAGCGATTTCTGTGACCACTCCGGATCAGGCCGCGGGCAGCCTCGTGATCCGCGTCTATCCGCTGCCCTGGGGGTTGGCCGAGCAGCGGCCGGTCGATACGCAGCCGCTCCTGCACGCCATCCAGACCACCGTGGCCCCGGAGAGTTGGGACGTCGCGGGCGGCCCGGCGTCGATCCAGGCAGTCGAGTCGGGCGGCGAATCGCTGCTCGTAGTGTCGCAGACGTGCGCCGCCCACGACGCCATCGCCGCCCTGCTGCGCACCCTGCATGCCCGGGCCTGTGCCGAGTTCGGCGACCCGGCCGACCCCTGGGCCAAACGCACGCCCGTGATCCGCATCCACCGGTGCACCGAGGAAGAGGCCCGCGCCGACGTGGTGCGGAAGCTCAAGGAACTCTGCAACGCCTCGCTCCGGGATGCCGCCGACCCCGATGCCACGATCACCGCGATCGGCGCGAGCATCGCCGTGCAGTCGCGGTCGCCGCAGTTCCACGCGTTGGCCGGACAGATGATTGCCGCGGTCGGCGGGGTCGATTTGCCGCCGGCGCCCAGGGCCGACCCGGGATTCGCGCCCGCCGCGGGCCCGGTGCCTGTGGCCGACCAGAATCCGTTCGGGCCCGAATAGGCGGCATGGGATCGGGAATCCGGCGTTCCCCGTCGACGGCCGGCACGCTACCGTGTCGGCCATGCACATCGCCATCATTCTGCCGCGCTGGGTGGGGGACGCCGCCATGGCCACTCCCCTGCTGCGCGCCATGCGCACCCACTTCGCCGACGCGCGCATCACCGGCGTGATGCGTCCCGTCATCGCCGACCTGCTGGCTGGTAGCGGCTGGTTCGACGGTGTCATCGGCTACGACCGGCACGGCAGCAACCGGGCCCTGGGCTTCCGCGCCGCCGCCCGCACCCTGCGATCGGCCCGGGCCGACGTGGCCTTGGTCCTGCCGACGTCGCTCTCCGCCGCGGCGTTGGCGGTGGCGGGCGGAGTGCCGCGGCGCGTGGGGCGGGCACGGGGCTGGCAGAGGCTGCTGTTCACCGCTGTCGTCGCCGAGCCCACGGAAATCGTGCCGCCGCCGGCCGCCTACATGGACGTGGCCGAGGCGGCCGGTGCGCCGCGCGGGTCGCTCGATCTCGAACTGGCCACAACGCCCGCGGATGAGCGGACGGCTGACGCCGTGCTGGCCGGGCTGTTCCCGGGCCGCGACGGCCCGCTCGTGGTCCTCAACGACAACAGTTCCAACGGCCCGGCGCGGTCCTGGGGCGCGGAGAAGCATGGGGCACTGGCCCGCTGGCTCGCGGAGAGGATGCCGGGCTGTCGCGTCCTCGTGCACTGCGGACCAGCCGACCGCGCCCAGGCCAGGGCCGTGGTCACCGCCGCGGCAATGCCGGCCGTTCGCGGGCTGGGTGACGTCGACGACCTGCCGCTGGGGCTCTCCAAGGCGGTCTACCGGCGGGCCCGGCTGGCGGTCACGTCGGACAGCGGTCCACGGCACATCGCCGCGGCGTTCGGCGTGCCCACAGTGGCGCTGATCGGCCCCACCGACCCGCGCCTGGGGCGTTCCGATCCCCGACGCTGCGCAGAAATCCGCCTCGACCTGGCCTGCTCGCCCTGCGACCGCGGCACGTGTCCGCTCGGACATCACGACTGCATGCGGCTGCTGGAGGTCGAGCAGGTGGGCCGTGCGGCGCTGCGGATGCTGCAGCAGTCCGACGCCACGCTGCCGGTCAGCCGGGCGGGCTGAGCACGGGTCGGCGCGGCCGAAGCTATGCTGGGGAGCCCCGCCACCCGGCAGGGACGAGTGCCCGCGAGGAGAGGCGACAATGGTGCGAGTGCTGGGAATGTTGGCCGCGATCGCGCTCACGGCCTTCTGTTGGGGTGTCTACGGGCCGGTGCTGCATTTCGGCCGCGAGGCGATGCACTCGCCGCTGCGGCCTTTCGTCTGCGTGGGCGCGGCCTACTTCCTCATCGCGGTGCTGATCCCGCTCCTGCTGCTGGCGCGGGGTGGCGAGCGCGGCACGTGGACCACGCGCGGCGTGGTGTGGAGCATGCTGGCGGGCACGGCCGGGTCGCTGGGTGCGCTGGGCGTGATCCTGGCCCTGCATTTCGGCGGCAAGCCGATCTACGTGATGCCGCTCGTGTTCGGCGGCGCCCCGGTGGTCAACACGCTGCTCACGGCCACGATGAACTCCGCCTACGACCAGCTCAAGGCGCCGTTCCTGGCCGGACTGCTCTTGGTGGTGACCGGGGCCGTCACCGTGCTGGTGTTCAAGCCACAGCCGGTCGCCCACGCCGCGGCTCCCGTGGCGGCCGCGGAGGCCGAGCCGGCCTCCGCCCCGGTGGCACCGCACACGGCCGCGACCCGCGCCGAGTCGTTCGTGGCGGTACTCCTCTCCGCGGCGCTGGCGATGTTCTCCTGGGGCGCCTACGGGCCGGTGCTGCACCGCGGCCAGGCCGCCATGGGAGGCAGCCGGCTACGGCCTCTGCTGTGCATCGGCGTGGCCTACTTCCTGATTGCGGTGCTCGTGCCTTTGGCACTGCTCGCACCGCTCGGCGACGCGGGAAACTGGAGCCTGAAGGGGAGCGTCTGGAGCCTGGGTGCCGGGTCGCTGGGGGCGCTGGGGGCGCTGGGCACGATTCTGGCCTTCGCGTGCGGCGGCAAGCCATTCACGGTGATGCCGGTTGTGTTCGGCGTCGCGCCGGTGCTCAACACGCTGGCCACGATCGCCTTCGCCCATACGCCGCTCAGCGCCGTAAGCCCGTTCTTCCTGGCCGGCATGCTCGTGGTGGCCGTCGGTGCCGCCACCGTGCTGGCCTTCGGGCCTCGTGCCCACGCCCCGCCGAAGCCGGCCTGACGGGTCGAGCAACGGACTTTCGTCATCCACGTGCGATGCAGCACCTGTCCCCCGGTCTGACACAGGCCGTTTCGTCCCCACGTGGCCCAGGAGTGATTCCCATGACGTCGCTCGTTCGAGCCGCTGCCCCGGCCCTCCTCATCACCGCCTGCCTCCACGGCGGCGCCGCGGCCCGGGCCGCCGATGCCCCCGACCTCGCCTTTACGAACGCCCGCACCGACACCTGGCACGGCCACGCCCGCCACGCGTTCCAGTTCCAGGGCCGGTCGGCCTGGGTCGTCGTTCCCAAGACACCGCTGCCGGGCAACCCCTGGTCGTGGTGCATGATGTTTCCCGATGCCTTCACGCAGCGCTGTGCGGCACCGCAACTGCTGCAGGCCGGCTTCCATCACGCCTTCATCGACGTGGGCAACTCGTTCGGTTCGCCCGCGGCCGTGGCCACCTTGGCCGCCTTCCACGACGAACTCGTGCGCCGTGGCCTGGCCGCCAGGGCGGCGCTCATCGGCATCAGCCGGGGCGGGCTCTACGCGCACCGCTACGCCGCCGAGCACCCCGACCACGTGGCCGTGATCTACGGCGACGCGGCGGTGTGCGACTTCAAGAGCTGGCCCGGCGGAAAGGGAACGGGCAAGGGCAGCCCCGGCGACTGGGCTGCCTGCCTGGCCGCCTACTCGTTTCCAGACGAGGCGGCGGCCCTGGCCTACACGGGCAACCCGGTCGACACACTCGAGCCGCTCGCCACGGCAGGCATCGCGCTGGTTCACGTCGTCGGTGACGCCGACGACGTGGTGCCGCCCGCAGAGAACGGCCTGATCGTGGCGGAACGCTACAAAAAACTGGGCGGCACGATCGAACTGATCAGCAAGCCGGGCTGCGGCCATCACCCGCACGGCCTCGACGACCCCGCACCGGTGGTCGACTTCATCCGGCGACACGCCGCCGCACAGCCTGCGGCCAAATGACGGGGCCGCCGCCGCTCACGTGCCCCGCGTGTGTCCGAACCAGGCGATGTGATGCCGCGGCGCGAAGCGGAAACCGGCGCGGCGGCACTCCCCCTCCAGCCAGGCCTCCGTGCGGGCCAGTTCGCCGGCATTCCGCCCCTGGGGCATGAGGAACACGTTTCGTGATTCGACGCCCCCCACTTCGGCGAGCCAAGCACGGGCCTCCTCCAGGTCGGCCGGCGTGTCGATCACGAATTTGAACTGGTGCGGGCCGGCGGCGAGGGCCCGCAGGACATCGTCCCGCCGGCGCGTGGCCTCGTGCCGCGCCCGCCAGCCGCCGGACGTGTCGGCCGGCGGGGCGGACGACGCCAGCTTCGGGCTGATCGACATCAGGTCGGCCACGGTCTCCCGCGTGGCGGGGAGCACCGTGCCCGCCGTCTCCACCGTGACGTGGAAACCATCGCCGCGCAGCGCGAGGCAGAGTTCGGCGGCCTCGGCCGACAGGAGCGGCTCGCCGCCGGTGACCACGACGTGCCGCGGCCCCAGCACCGCCACCTCGGCGAGCAGGTCGGCCACCGTGCGATCCACCCCCTGGGCATCCCACGAGGTGAACGGCGTGTCGCACCACACGCAGCGCAGGTTGCAGCCGCTGGTGCGCACGAAGCTGCTGGGGGTGCCGGCCAGCAGCCCCTCTCCCTGCAGCGACGCGTAGACCTCGGCGATGCGCATGCGGTCCTCAGCCTCCCGGCCAGCGGCGCGGATCGGAGCGCGGATCGGCCGCGCCCGCGGCGGCGAAGCCCGCCGCCCGCAGCCGACACGAGTCGCAGCCGCCACAGGGTCGCCCGCCCGCCTGCGGGTCATAGCAGCTCGTCGTCAGGCCGTAGTCCACACCCAGCGAAAGCCCAAGGCGGATGATGTCCGCCTTGGTGAGCGACACGAGCGGCGCCAGGATCTCGGTGGGCCGCCCCTCCACTCCGGCCTTCGTGGCCAGCGCCGCCAGCCGGGCGAAGGCCGCCACGAACTCGGGCCGGCAGTCGGGGTAGCCACTGTAGTCGACGGCGTTGACGCCCAACACGATCGCATCGGCCCCGCGAGTCTCGGCCATCGCCAGCGCCAGCGACAGGAACACGGTGTTCCGCGCCGGCACGTAGGTGGAGGGGATGCCGGCCGACAACTCCGCGTCGGGCCGGTTCTTGGGCACTGGGATCGCGGCGTCGACGAGCGCGCTGCCCCCGAATGCGGCCAGGTTAATCGGCAACACCACGTGATCGGAGATGCCCAATGCCCGGGCCACGTCTCGGGCCGCGTCGAGTTCGACCCGGTGCCGCTGTCCATAGTCGACCGACAGCGCCGACAGGGCATACCCGCGATCGCGCGCCCAGGCCGCCGCCGTGGCTGAATCCAGTCCGCCAGACAGCAGCACGAGGCCGCGCCGCCCCGGCGGAACCGCCTCGCCCCCGGCCGCCACCGCCGCCGCTATCGTGCCGGCCTTCTCCATGGCACAATCCTCCGCATCATGATTCCCTCCACGCCTCCCGCCCGCGACCAGCTGGAAACCTTCGCCAACTCGTTCCCGGGCCGCGACTATCTCATCGAGATCATCTGCCCGGAATTCACCTCGGTCTGCCCGAAGACGGGCCAGCCCGACTTCGGCACGCTCACGTTCCGTTACGTTCCCGACCGGCTGTGCGTGGAACTGAAGAGCCTCAAAGTCTACCTGCAGGCGTTCCGCAACGAAGGCATCTTCTACGAGAACGTCACCAACCGCATCCTCGACGATCTGGTGGCGGTGCTGCAGCCGCGGCGCATGACCCTGGTGGCGGCGTTCACGCCCCGCGGAGGGATCAGTTCGCGGATCGCCGTCTCGCACCCCGCAGGCGAGCACCTCGCCGGCACCCCCTGAGGCCCCAGCGATGCCGAACGCCCAGGCCCTGCTCTCCGCGCTGGCCGACGAGGCCGCCTTCCACCTCACGGCGGTGGAGCAGTTCTCGGCCCTGGCGGCCTTGGGGCTCGAGTACTACAGCCTGCGGAACATCGACGCCGGCCGGGGCGTGAAGAACGTCATGAAGCTGACGATGGGCGAGATCCAGCGCATCCGCCACCTGGAGGACGAGTACGGGCTCAATGTGGCCTCGATCGCCTCGCCGCTTGGCAAGATCAAGCTGCTCGACAAGGCCGACGGCACGAAGAACCAGTTCGTACCCTTCAAGCAGTACCTGTCGCGCGACGTGGCCCGGGCCTGCGAGTTGGCCCACGCCTTCGAAACGAAACTGATCCGCGGCTTCTCCTTCTACCCGCCCCGCGGTGCCAAGCCGGAGGACCACCTCGAGGAGGCCGTCGACCGCATCGGTCGCATCGCCGAGGCCTGCCACCGCTCCGACCTGACGTTCGGCCTGGAGGTGGAGGCCAACCTGGTGGGCCGCACGGGCCACCTGCTGGCCGAGATTCACCGGCGCGTGAACCATCCGGGCCTGGTGCTCGTGTTCGACGCCGCGAACCTCGTGGTGCAGGGCTTCTCCACGGCCGACGTGCTGGCCCAGTGGGAGGCGATGAAGCCGGGGCTCGGCTGGCTGCACGTCAAGGATCACCGCAAGGTCTCCGCCGCGTCCCGCGGCAGGCACGTCGATGAACAGCGGCTCGATGGCTTCGTGCCGGCCGATCTGGGCGCCGGCGGCCACGACCGCATCCTCGCCGACCTGCGCACGATGCTGCCGGCGCTGACCAAGAAACTGCAGCGTCGGGGCATCCCCGGCGTGTTTCTCGACCTCGAACCGCACGTCAGGGGCGGCGGCCAGTACGGCGGGACGAGCGGCCCCGACGGCATGGGCGTCGCCCTGCGCGGGCTGTGCCGCGTGCTCGACCGGGCCACGGTAGGCTATCACCTGCGGGATTTCGCCGACCTCCGCGCCGCCCGCGGGCACTAGGTTTCCGTGACGTCCGCACCCGGAACGGACCGATGAGTGACGCCACCGAGCCGGGCTCCTACTTCGTTTCCAATTACCCTCCCTTCTCGCGCTGGCGTGCCGACGCGGTGCCGGACGTGCTCGCCGCCTTCGCGGCGCCGCCCATCACGGCAGACCTGGGGCTCTATTTGCACGTCCCGTTCTGCCGCAAGCGCTGCAAGTTCTGCTACTTCCGCGTCTACACCGACGTGGCCGCGTCCGACGTGGAGCGGTATTCCGTGGCGCTGGCGGCCGAGGCGTCTCTGGCGGCCGCCACGCCGGCCGTCGCGGGGCGGCCCCTGCGCTACGTCTACTTCGGCGGCGGCACGCCCTCGTTCCTGTCGGTGAAGCAACTGGAACGGCTGGTGGCGGGACTGCACGCCAGTTTCGGCTGGGATGACGCCGAGGAGGTGACCTTCGAGTGCGAGCCCGGCACGCTCTCCGAGCCCAAGGTGCGGGCCCTCAAGTCGCTGGGCATGACGCGCATCTCGCTGGGCGTGGAGAACTTCGACGACGCCATTCTCGAGGCCAACGGCCGGGCCCACCTCTCCGCCGAGATTCACCGCGCCTGGGACTGGATCGTCGCCGCAGGGTTTCCCAGCACCAACGTGGACCTCATCGCCGGCATGGTGGGCGAGACCTTCGAGTCCTGGCAGCGGACCGTGGAACGGACGCTGGCCCTGGCCGCCGACAGCGTGACGATCTACCAACTGGAACTCCCCTACAACACCGTGTTCGTCCGCGATGCCAAGGACGGCGGCGGCGCCGTGCCGGTGGCCGACTGGCCCACGAAGCGTGCCTGGGTCGACTGGGCGTTCGACCGCTTCGGTGCAGCGGGCTACTCCGTGTCGAGTGCCTACACGCTGGTTCGCGACCCCGCCCGCGTGCAGTTCCGCTACCGTGACATGCTCTGGGAGGGCAGCGACCTGGTAGCGCTCGGCGTTGCGAGTTTCGGGCACTTGTCCGGACTTCACTATCAGAACGAAACCCAGTGGGACGACTACCTGCAGGCCGTGGAATCGGGACGGTTGCCGATCCACCGCGGCCTGCGGCCCACGCGCCGCGAACTGCTGATCCGGGAACTCGTACTGGGGCTGAAACGTGGGCGAATCGATGCGGGCCGCCTGCAGCGGAAGTTCGGCATCGATCCGCGCACGGAATGGGCAGCCGTGTGGGGTGAACTCGAAGCCGGCGGTTACCTCGAACCCGGCCGCACCGACCCGCTGCTGACCCGTCGCGGACTGCTCGAGATCGATCGACTCCTGCCCTCGTTCTTCGAGGATTCGGCCGGACCGCCGCCCGGGGCCGGGAAGACAGCCGCCAACTCCTGACGGCGCCGGAGACCGTTTTTCACTCGTTTGGTAGGCTTTTGCGGCTGGTGCGAGCCCCATAGGCTTGCCCCGGCAGCCGTGCCGAGGTTACCGAGCGGGCCGCTCTACGGTTGACCTTCCGTGGCGGCAGCCGCCTGAAACCCTCCCCCCAACCCCTGGCGATCGCCCCGTCGTGCACGAGTCCGCAGCGCTCACCGCCAGCCCGTCTCGGCAAACCGTGTTGACCGGCGAACCGCCGGCAGGTGCAGGCTTGGCGTGCCCGCCCTCGCGGTACCTCCGCGATCGACTGCGAGCCATGGCCTCCGACCTGGTGGCCTCCTGGAAGGCCGAGGGCATGCCCCCAGCGGCACGGTCTGCGGCCGGCCTCCGCAGTCATGCCGAGTCGCTGGTGCGCCGCGCCGCCGGCGCACCGCAGCACGTCGGCTGGACCATGGTGGCCATCGTCTCCGAGTTCTGGCGCGACCGCCTCGCGGTCGGGCCCGGCGGCCGCCGCCTGCTGCTGCTGCCCGATTGCCCAAGCTGCGATGCTGACGCGGCGACCGCCGTGCAACCCGAGGGGGTGCCGCGGACGTGCGGCCCGAGTTGCGGTATCGCCACGCTCTGGGCCGCGGCCCGTGACAGCGGCTGGGCCGTCGAATCGACGTCCCGTGCGGTGTCGGCCATCGGGGCGCTCCTCACCGGGCAGTACGACGGCGTCCTCGGTGTGGCGAGGCTCGCCGACCTGGAGAAGGCGTTCGCCATGTTGCCGGCGTTCGCGCTCCCCATTGCCGCCGTGCCCTGCGAACTGCCGACGTCCGCCCCACGACCGGCCGCACCATGCGCCGAGGCTCTGGCGTCCGCGGCGATCGACGTGGAGTGGGTGCTGGGGCTGTTGGGCGTGGCCGGCGGAAGCTCGGCCCCCGTGGGCGACTACCTGCCGCTGCTCCGCGAGGCTGCCGGCATGTTCGCTCCTGAAGCGCTGCAGGGACTCGACGAGCGGCTCCGTCTCGGCGGTGAACTCGGTGCGGCCACGGCGCCGACGATCGACTGCTCGCCGCTCGACGCCACGGCGGCCATGTCGGGCGAGTTTCTCACCCGGGGCGGAAAGTTCCTGCGGCCCTTCGTCACGCTGGCCGCCTTCGACGCGGTCGCCGCCGACCTGCGTGACGATGGACGAACGGTTCCGGCTGCCGCGGGCTACGCGGCAGATCCGTCGCTGGTGCGGGATTCCGCCCGGGCCGCCGCCGTGGCCATCGAGGTGTTCCACAAGGCATCCCTCGTGCACGACGACATCGAGGACGACGATGCCATGCGCTACGGACGTGCCACGCTGCACGTGGAGCGTGGGGTGCCGGCCGCGATCAACGTGGGCGATCACCTGCTGGGTGTGGGCTACCGCATCATTTCGGGCCTGCCGGGCCTCGACCCGGGCACGCTGCGCGACGTGGTCGCCATCCTGGCCGATGCGCACGTGCGACTGGCCCGCGGCCAGGGTGCCGAGTTGTGGTGGCGTGACGCCCGCGATAAACGGCTCTCCGCCGACGAGGCGCTGGCAATCTATGGCCTGAAGACATCGCCCGCCTTCGAGGCGGCCGTGGCCATCGGCGTGCGGCTGGCCGGCGTGGCCCCACGTGATGCCGGCGCCCTCGACCGATATGCGCTGCACGTCGGCACCGGCTTCCAGGTGCTCAACGATCTCAAGGATTGGGGCGGCGACCTGGAAAACGACCGCCGTGCGGCCGGTGATCTCCTCGGTGGCAGGCCGACGCTGCTCTGGGCGCTGGCACTCCAGCGGCTCACGGGCACCGCGGGCGCCCGACTCCATGCGGCCGCAACGCTGGCCCGAGGCCCCGGCGACGCCGGCGCGTTACTGGCCGAGGTCCGTGCCCTGTACGATGAGGCGGGCGTCGTGTCCCGGGCCCAGGAGATCGCCCAGGAGCAGCGGCAGAAGGCTGCCGAGGCCGTGGCCGGATGCAGGCTGCGACGGCTCCGCGAGGTGCTGGAATTCCTCCTCGACCTGGCCGTGCCCGAGCGGCCGGCTCCGCTGCGATGACCGGTCGCGATGTCGGCGGTCCGCACTCGCGCATGGCGGTGGCTGGGCAGGGCAGTGACGCCTGCACCCGTGCCATCAGGCTCGTGACGCTGTTCCACCCCGACCCCGTCGTGTTCGGAACGTTTCGCGAGGTCAAGGCCGCGGACGTCCCCCATCAGGTGCGGAGTCTGCTCGATCATGAGAGCCACATGACGGTGGCGATGGAGGGATTTCACGGCGGCCCCGTCACGCTCAAGGTGGTGGCTGTGGCTCCTCCAGCCGCCGGAACCGCCGACCGCTATGCCCGCGAGATCCTGCTGCTGAGCCCTCGGGGCGGCGTCGTCCAGCACGGCATCGTCACCGTTGACCTGTCCGCGCTGGACCCCGCGTCCGCCGCCACCATCCGCGCGGCGCACACGCCACTGGGACGAGTCCTGCTCGGTTCTTCGCTCCTCTGTCGCGTACAAAACGTGAGGTTGCTGGAGGTGCGCCCCGGGCCGCACCTGTGCGGCCTGTTCGCCTCGGGCGGGGCGCCGCTGGACGCCCGCCTGTACGGCCGCGTCGCCGAGATCGTCCTCCAGGGACGGACGGCCGTTGATCTGCTCGAGATCGCGGGTCCGCTCGTCGCGGTGTGAACGTCGGCGACCTGGAGCGAAATCGGCGAACAGGTTTTTCGACGTGTCCGGTGAGTCGGCGCAAGGCCTTTGTGCGCAAGGCGTTTGCAGCGACTGGGTCGATATTGACTCGGTGCGCCGCACGTCTGTAGAGTTGGGTTGTCTGGCAAGGATGGCACGCACGGACGCAGCGGGAGGAAGCCCAATCCTCTTGCCCAGCCCGCCCCGTGACCGCGTCCTTGCGGTCGGATTTCTGGAGGAATCGCGTCGGCATGGATTGCGACGCCAACGGCGACCGTTATGGCAACAAGGAGGCCTAGGCATTCGGGGCTGATTCTGTGGTGAAAAAGCCCGGAATGCCGTTTTGACTAGCTGCACCACGGCTAGGGAGAGGGTGGTAAGGCACATGCAGAAGACCGTGTATACGACTGGCGAAGCCGCCAAGATTTGCAAGGTGAGCCAGCAGACGATCATCCGCTGTTTCGACTCGGGACAGTTGAAGGGGTTCCGGGTGCCGGGCAGCCGGTTCCGGCGCATCCCCCGCGACCAGCTGTTCCTGTTCATGCGGGACAACGGCATCCCCACGGATGCGTTGGAGAGCGGCCGTCGCAAGATCCTCGTCGTCGACGACGACCAGGATCTCGTCGAGCTGATCACCGACGTGCTGGAGCGCGACGGCCGGTTCGAGACCCGCAGCGTCAACAACGGGTTCGACGCGGGAATGATGGTCAAGGACTACCGTCCAGACCTGATCGTGCTCGACGTCATGCTGCCGGACATCAACGGCAAGGAAGTCTGCCAGCGGGTTCGCAGCGACTCCACCATGGACGACGTGCGGATCATCTGCATCTCGGGCATGTGTGAACCCGACAAGATCGAGGACCTGAAGGCCTCCGGGGCCAACGAGTTCCTGCAGAAGCCGTTCGAGGCCGAGGTGCTTGTCGACCGGATCTGCAGCCTGCTCGACATCGAGTCGGGCGTGGCGGGATCCTGATCTCGGACCGCTTTCGATCGTACAGTCACGAACAGCCGCCCGCGTTCCCCGGGGACGCGGGCGGCTTTCGTGTCCTGACGGCCGCGGCGGAAAGGCTCGATCGTGCACCGGGAAGCGGACGAAGGGTGCCACCATGCGTGACGAGGCGGGCGGAGCGGCCGGTGCGGCCGCCGGCATGGACGACTCCGGGCTGGCGCTCGTGATGCCCGGCACCGCTGCCGACGTGGTGCGGATCTCGAACGGCGGGTGCGTGCTGCTGGCCAGGGCCGTGCTCGCGTCCGCGCGGGCAGCGGGCGACACTGACGCTGCGCCGGCCGACCAGGACGCGCGCTGGCGGGCTGCGGCACGGGAATCCGGGTTGCATGCCTGGCTGACTGCCGCTGGCGTGGGCGATTCCGGCCCCGGAAAGGCCTGTCCCGTCGACCGGCTGCGCCAGGCCCTGGTCACACCGCATCCCGGCGGGCACGCCCGCGGACTGTCCACTGAAGCCGGCCTGCTGCTCGATGCGATCTCGGTGGCGGCCGCCCAGCGGCGACTGGCCGAACACTTCACCGCCGCCGTCGCCGAGGCCCGGCTCGAGGCCCTGCGGGAACTCGCCTACGGCGCCGGCCACGAGATCAACAACCCCCTGGCCAACATCGCCGCCCGGGCCCAGGCCCTGCTGCCCGACGAGCAGGATGCGGAGCGAAGGCGTCGGCTGTCGACGATCGTGGACCAGGCCTTCCGGGCCCGCGACATGATCGGCGGACTGATGCTCTTCGCCCGACCGCCCAAGCCGCAGCCGGCGGACGTGCCCGTGGATGCCGTGATCCGCCCGGTCGTGGATGCGGTCCGGTCGCAGGCAGCCGCTCGGGGCGTGCGGCTCGAGTACAGCCCGCCTCCGGCGCCGATCCACGTCAGGGTCGATGCAGCCCAGGTCGGAGAGGCGCTCCGCGTGATCGCGATCAACGCCTTCGAGTCGATCGACGACGGCGGCCGCGTGCTGTTGGAGGCGTCGCGTGGGGAAGACCCGGGTTGGTGTCGCGTGGTGATCTCCGATGACGGCCGCGGCATGGATGCGGATACCGCGCGCCGGGCCTTCGATCCATTCTTCAGCGGCCGCGAAGCCGGCCGCGGCATCGGCCTGGGGCTTCCCAAGGCGTTGCGGCTCGTGGAATCGAGCGGGGGCAGCGTCAGCGTCGACTCCCGCCAGGGCCGGGGCACGCGCGTCACCGTGGCGTTGCCCGCCGCCGACACGCCGGGCTGAAATCACGCCGGCCTGGATGCGGCTCCTCGGCGGGCAGCGCCGTGCCGGCGCGCCCGCAAACTCCGCCCATCTTCCCCGGCGTGAACATGCCGGGGAATCATTGCCCGGCTGAGGTCTGATCGGGGCCGGCCGCACTTGTGGGAGTCTGCCCGCTTTCTCTATTCTTCGAAACCTCCGTGCGGCGGGCGAAGGATCGCCCTTCCGATTCGACATCAGGGACGGATGCATGACCTTCACCGGATCGAATACGGGGTCGCCGGACGGCTCCACGCGACTCCTCGACATCGCCCCGTCAGCGGCCAGGCACCACGCGCGACCGTCGCTACGCGTGCCACTCTCTCCCCCGCGTCAGGATCGTCCTCCGGCGCCGGGCTTGAATGCCGTCGCTTCACGAACGGCCGAATGGCTGATCGACCGGCAGGCGGATGACGGCCACTGGCGCGGGCCGCTCGAAGGCGACACGATCCTGGAAAGCGAATACCTGCTCATCCTGGCATGGGCCGGCCGGCTCGGAGGACCGGTGACGGAGGCCGCGGCCCGCCGCATTCTCGCCGAGCAACTGCCCGAGGGCGGCTGGGCGATCTACCCCGGTGGCCCCGTGGACGTGAGCGCCAGCGTGAAGGCGTACTTCGCCCTCAAGTTGACAGGCCACGACCCGCAGTCGCCGGAGCTTTCGCGGGCGCGGCGGGCGATCGCCGCGGCGGGCGGTCCTTGGGCCGTGAACAGCTTCACGAAATTCTATCTGGCACTGCTCGGGCAACTGCCCTATTCGGCCTGCCCGGCGGTGCCACCCGAGATGGTCCTGCTGCCCGATTGGTTTCCGGTGAACCTGTTGCGGGTCTCGGCCTGGTCGCGGACGATGATCGTGCCCTTGTCGCTGATGTGGGCCTTCAAGCCCGTCAGGACGGTGCCCGAGCGCGAAGGGATTTCCGAACTCTTCGCCGCAACACCGATGAGGCGTTCACCCGACGCAGGCGGCTGGGCGCGATTCTTCCGCGGCGTCGACCGCGTCATGAAAGCCTGCGAAGCGCTCGGCCTGGTCCCGTTGCGGGCGCGAGCCGTGCAGGCCTGCCGCCGCTGGATGCTGGAGCGATTCGACGGCAGCGACGGCCTGGGGGCGATCTTCCCGCCCATCGTCTGGAGCATCGTGGCGCTGCGGGCACTGGGCTGCGACGAAGATTCGCCGGAAGTCCGCGAATGCTGGCGGCAACTCGACCGTCTGGTGGAGCACGAGGCCGACGGCAGCGTGCGGCTGGAGCCCTGTCGTTCCCCGGTCTGGGACACGGCGATCACCGCCATCGGCCTCGTCGAAGCCGCTGCACTGCGCGAATCCGAGGGCCGCGAGATGTCGCGTGCCGCGACGGCCGGCATCGACTGGCTGCTCGCCAACGAGGTGCGGGGCTCGGGCGACTGGGCCCGGGGCGTGCCGGCCGCGAGCCGCGTCGAGCCGTCCGGCTGGAGTTTCCAGTACGCCAACCGTTTTTATCCGGACATCGACGACACGGCCATGGTGGTGATCGCCCTCGTGACCTGGCAGCGGCACGCGGCCCGGCAGGCCAATGCCGGTGGCGACCCGCGGTGGGATTTGGTCACGGCCGCGATCGGGCGTGCCACGCGATGGCTGCTGGCGATGCAGAGTTCCGACGGCGGCTGGGGCGCGTTCGACCGTGACAATAACCTCGAAATCCTCTGCAAGGTTCCTTTCGCCGACCACAACGCGATGATCGATCCGAGCACACCCGACATCGCAGGCCGCGTGCTGGAGGCTTTTGGCAAGGCGGGGCTGCGGCACGGCCACCCGGCCGTCGACCGCGGCATCGAATACCTGCGGCGCGTGCAGGAGCCGACCGGCGCGTGGTTTGGTCGCTGGGGCGTCAACTACGTCTACGGGACGTGGCAGGCGCTCGAGGGCCTGCGGGCCGTCGGAGTCGGCCTCGACGACCCTTGTGTGTCGCGGGCGGCGGACTGGCTCGAGGCCCACCAGCAGGCCGACGGCGGTTGGGGAGAGTCGCCCGAGAGTTATGCCGACCCCGGGCTCGCCGGTGTGGGGCCGACCACTGCATCGCAAACTGCCTGGGGCCTCGCGGGATTGGTGGCGGCCGGCCGCGGTGGCTCAGCGGTCGTGGGCCGCGGCCTGGCCTGGCTGGCGGATCGGCAGCAGCCCGACGGCACCTGGTCGCAGCCGGAGTTCACCGGCACCGGTTTCCCGCAGGTCTTCTACCTCCGCTACCACTACTATCCGATCTACTTTCCGCTGGTGGCGATCTGCCGCGGCCTGTCGGCCGACGTGAACACGGGGTGGTCGTCATGAGCGTCCCAGTCGGCCAGATGCTGGCGGTGCTGCGACACGTGGCAGTACAGCGGTTGCGGGGCACCAGCCGCTACCCGCTGGTGCTGATGCTCGAGCCCCTCTTCCGCTGCAATCTGGCCTGCGGTGGCTGCGGGAAGATCCAGCATCCCGCGGCCGTGCTGCGCTCGCACCTCACCCCCGAGCAGTGCTTCGCCGCCATCGACGAATGCGGCGCGCCCGTCGTCTCGATTCCCGGCGGCGAACCGCTGCTGCACCCGGACATCGAGCGCATCGTGGCCGGCATCGTGGCCCGGAAGAAGTATCTCTACCTGTGCACCAATGCACTGAAACTCGAGGAGATGCTGCCCCGCTTCACGCCCTCGCCCTACCTGGCGTTCTCCGTGCACCTCGACGGCCCACGCGAGGAGCACGACCGGGCCGTGTGCCGCGAAGGCGTGTACGACGCGGCCGTGTCCGCGATCCGGGCGGCCCGCCGTGCGGGTTTCCGCGTCACCACCAACTCCACCCTGTTCTCGGACGCCGATCCGGCCCGGTACCACCGCTTCTTCGACGAAGTGATGGCGCTGGGCGTCGAGGGGATGATGATCTCGCCGGGGTATTCCTACTCCAAGGCGCCGGATCAGGATCACTTCCTGCCGCGCGACCGGAGCCAGTCGTTGTTTCGGCGCATCCTGGGGGGGGCTCCGCGGCGTTGGCAATTCAACCAATCGCCCCTGTTTCTCGAGTTCCTCAAGGGCGAGTGGGACCTGGAATGCCGCCCCTGGGGCACGCCGACATACAACCTGTTCGGCTGGCAGCGGCCCTGCTACCTGCTCGACGAGGGGTATGCCAAGACTTTCCGGGAACTGATGGAGGAAACCGACTGGGAGGCGTATGGCCGGGCCAGCGGCAATGCCAAGTGCCAGGACTGCATGGTGCATTGCGGCTACGAGCCGGCCGCCGTGGAGGCGACGTTCGGGTCACTGCGGGGACTGCTGGCGACCGCGCGGCTGACGTTGTTGGGGCCCCCGCGCCGCCGGCGCGAGGAGCCGACGCCGCTGCCTTCGCCGCCGCGGCTGCAGCCCAACGGCCTGCCAGCCCTGCCCATCCTGCAGGTCGGGCAACGGGCCGGCTGACCAGCCCGCCACCCCACCCTCAACGCTTTTCGCAATTCTTGCGAAAGCGGTGCGGCGCGCGTAGTATTTGAGTGGGTGTCGCCTCCTGTTCCTGGTCCGCCGTCCGGTGAACCAGCAGGAGGGCACCGTTGTGGGGGGATCGCCGTGGCTACCATCGCGAAATTGCCTGCATCGACCGAGGGCTACCCGCAGCGCGTACAACTTGCCTGGCCGCGGATCACGGGCCGTGCGGCAGCCGTGCGCCACCTCGAGGAGGCAATCCTCAGGGTCGGCCACTTTGACTGCACCGTGCTCGTCACCGGCGAGACCGGCAGCGGCAAGGAGGAGGTGGCCCGCGCGATCCACGCCGCCGGCCCCCGTCAGGACCGTCCCTTTGTGGCCTTCAACTGCGGCGAACTCATCCACTCGCTGGCCGAAAGCCAACTCTTCGGCCACGAGGAGGGCTCGTTCACGGGCGCCAGTGACGCCACGCAGGGTGTGTTCCGCGCTGCAAGCGGTGGCATCGTGTTCCTCGACGAGATTGGCGAACTGCCGCTCGACCTGCAGCCCAAACTGCTGCGCGTGCTGCAGCAGCGGGAGGTGACTCCTGTCGGATCGACACGGCCGCACGCGATTGACGTGCAGGTGATCGCAGCCACCAACCGCGAGTTGTCGGCCGAGGTGGCAGCCGGCAGATTCCGCGAGGATCTCTTCTATCGCCTCAACACCATCAGCCTCGCGGTGCCGCCGTTGCGGGCGCGGAGTGAGGACATCCCGCTGTTCGTCGAGCGCTTCTCGGAGCACTTCGCCCGCGCGTACGGGCGGCCCACGTGGCGGCCGACACCGGATCTGCTGCGGCAATTCGTCGACTTCTCCTGGCCCGGCAACGTGCGCGAACTCGTGCAGACGATCCAGCGGCTCTACATCTTCGACGACCGGATTGACGAGGTGCTGGAGGCCGCGTTCGCCGGGTCACCCCCCCGCATCCCCTCCCCGGCAGCATCGGTCGAGCAGCATTCCGAACCGGTCAGCGAGGCCTGGGGTGAACAGACGGTGCCCGTGCTCAACCTCGATCAACTGCGAACGCTGGCGGTGCGGCAGGCCCTGACCGCCGCGGGCGGGCACCGGGGCCGAGCCGCGGCCCTGCTCGGGGTGTCGCTCAACACCATGACCCGGCTGGCCGTCGACGCCTGTCCCGACATGCAGGCCACACGGGGCCGCAAGCTATCACCGCGTCCACGCTGACCGGCTTCCACGGATCACGCCTGAGTCTGATGCGTGATCCAGACCGGTTTGCGGGTTGAGAATCGGCGTCGCTTCTCGTCCCAATCGCAAAATCCGTGAGGGGTTGCCCGTGCCCCGGGAGCCGGCGTTGCTGGCCAGCGCAGCCATGGATGGCGGAGCGCAGCCGGCATGGAGAGAGCGGAGCCCGGGAGGGCGCAGCGATCGTCCGGCGACGGGGCACGGGCAGCCCCGATCCGGTGTCAGCCGGCCTTCCCTGGCGACAACCGGGATGGGCGGGAATCCGACACGGCACGCGAGGCTCATCTGGGAGCCGTGGCTCAGAGGCCGCGTTCCCTCACCAGACGGGCGGCATCGAGCGCCGCCCCGCGGGCTCCGGCGGTGTCCCCATCGGGCATGACGTGGATCGGCAGCCCGGCCTGCTCGTCCCGCTGCCCCGGCATGCCTGCGCGAATCTCGGCCACGAACCAGCTGCGGAACTCCTCCGCCGCCTCCACCACGCCGCCACCCACGATCAGCGCGTCGGGGTCGAACACGTTGATCATCTCGTCGAAGAACAGTGCCAGCGCCCGGGCCTGAACCCGGAAGATGTCCCGGCATAGTTCGTCCCCGCGCTCCGCCAATCCGCGCACCAGTTTCGCCGCCGCGGCGATATCCGCCTGCCGGGCCAGCGGGTGCCCCGGATCGCGGGCCAGGAAATGGGGCAATAGCGTGTTGCGAATCGCGGTCAGCGAGCAGAGCGACTCGAGGTCGCCCGTCCGTCCGCAATTGCATCGCGGCACGAGGCCGTCGATGCCCGGAATCGCCGTGTGCGGAATGAGCACGTGACCGAGTTCGCCGCCGAAACCGTTTCGGCCGGTGATCACCCGGCCGCCGGTGACCACGCCACCCCCCAGGCCAGTGCCCACGATCGCCGCGACGCTCGTGGAATCGTTCTCCGAACCGAATATCGACACGTGACCCCACAGGGCCGCAGCGTTGCCGTCGTTGAGGTAGGTGACCGGCAGGCCGAGTCGGTGCTCGAGCCCGGCGCGAATGTCGTACCCGGCCCAGGACGGATGGACGAAGTTCGTCGACCCGCGCCGACTGAGCATGCCCGTGGCGCTGGCGGGCCCCGGCGTATCGAGCCCCACCGCCACAAGCTTCTGCAGCGGCACTCCCGCCTTGGCGGCGGCCGCAGTCAGGCCGTCGGCGATCTGTCCCAGGCACACATCGGGCCCCTCCACGCTACGGGCCGGATGTTCGCACAGTCCGTCGAGCAGGAACTGGCCGCGCTCGTCGAGGAACGTGTAGTTGATGGCGGTGCCGCCCAGGTCAACCCCGGCGACGACTTTCTCGGCTGGCGACACGACGTCTTGCCCTCCCCCTGGCGGATCTGTGCTGCGGTCAGGCCGGCACGGTGGCCTTCTCGGCCAGACCGCGCTTCACGCGGGCCATGATCGCGCGCAGCCCGCGGCTGCGCATCATGCCCAGGACGTCGGCCAGACCCATGCGCTCGAGCATGTCGTCGGGGAGCGACTGCGCCTCGTCTACGGGCCGTCCGTTGACGGCCTCGGCGAGGATCGCCATGAACCCCTTCACCGTGGGAGCCTCCGGTGCCACTTCGGCCACGATCCGTGCGGCGCCGCCGTCCACCTCCGTCCAGACGAACACCGGCGTCTGGCACTCGTGCACGCGCCGGTCCTCGGCCACCTTGCGGGCCTGGTACTCCGCGGATAGTGCCGGCAGGCCGTTGGCGAAGTCGACCAACAGTTCGAGTTTCTCCCGACCGTCGAGATCGGCGAACTCGGCGATGATCGCCTCCAGCCTGTCCCGTGCACTGCCCATGCGTTATGCGTGCACCGCGGGCGACGCGGACGCCGTGCCCTCGGCCCCCCCGGGCGCCGCTCCCTTGGCGATCGGTACGCGCACGCAGTTACCCCATTCCAGCCACGACCCGTCGTAGTTGCGCACGTTTCCGAAACCGAGCAGGTACTTGAGCACGAACCAGGTCAGGCTGGACCGCTCGCCGATGCGGCAGTAGGCGATCGTCGGCGAACGGCGCTTCATCTTCAGTTCGCGGATGTAGAGCTTCTCCAACTGTTTGACCGGCTTGAAGGTGCCGTCTTCGTTGCAGTTCATGGGCCAGGGCACGTTCAGCGCCCCGGGAATGTGGCCGCCGCGGACGGCGCCCTCGTTCGGATACTCCGGCATGTGCATGCGCTCGCCCCGGTATTCCTCCGGGGAACGCACGTCGAGAAGCTGCTTGCCGGCCCGCTGATGCTTGAGCACCTCGTCCCGCAGGGCCCGGATCGACCCATCCTGCTCCTGGGCCGCGTAGCGGCCGGCGGCCGGGGTGACCCGATCGGTCGACCAGGGCCGCCCGTCGAGTTCCCAGCGTTTGCGGCCCCCGTCCATGATCCGGCAGTCCTGATGTCCGTAGAGCTTGAACACCCAGAAGGCGTAACAGGCCCACCAGTTGTTCTTGTCGCCGTAGAACACCACGGTCGTGTCGTTGGAGATGCCCTTGGCGGCGCACAGCCTCTCGAAACCGGCCCGGTCGATGTAGTCGCGCTGCAGCGAATCCTGGAGATCGACGTGCCAGTCGATCTCCACGGCTCCGGGAACGTGTCCCATCGCATACAGGGCCCGATCCTCGTCCGATTCCACGATCCTGACCCGGGGATCAGAGAGGTGCTCCGCGACCCAGGCAGTGGTCACGAGCACGTGTTCCGGCGCTGCATCTGGCATGGCCAATCTCCCGGCCCGCGAGCCGCGAAAACAGGCTGCAAGCGAACCGTCGGCATGGTAGTCCATGCCCAGCGGACCTGCAACGACTCGATGCCTGCGGGCCGTGCCACAGAGGCCCTGCACCGAGCCGTGCCGCGGACACCTCTGCGCCGTGACAGCCTCGGCCAGCCGCAAGCCCTCGTTCGCCGGGATGCCGTCCGTTAGGATGCCATGACGCGGCCGCCGTCGGCCTGCCGCCCCACCCACCTGTCCCCCGCACGGAGTGCGACGCTTCCCGATGGGCCCCGCCTTCATCTTCCAGATCTCCGACCTCAACAAAAAGTTCGGTCAGCGCGAGCTGCTCAAGAACGTCAACCTGGCCTTCTACCCCGGGGCCAAGATCGGCCTGCTGGGCCGCAACGGCGCGGGCAAGAGCACGCTCATGAAGATCATGGCCGGCATCGACAAAGAGTTCGATGGCGAGGCCCGCCTCGCCGAGGGCTACACCGTCGGCTACCTGGAGCAGGAGCCGAAACTCGACCCGACCAAGACGGTGTTCGAGAACGTGATGGATGCGGTCGACCATTCCCGAGCCGTCCTGCGTCGTTTCGAGGAGATCAACGCGCGGCTGGGCGAGCCGCTCGGTGACGAGGAGATGGAGAAACTGCTCGCCGAACAGGCGACCGTCCAGGACGAGATCGACGCCAAGAACCTCTGGGATCTCGACCGGCAGGTCGAGATCGCCATGGATGCGATGAACCTGCCTCCGGGCGACTGGGCGGTGACCAACCTGTCTGGCGGCGAACGCCGGCGCGTGGCCCTCTGCAAACTGCTCCTCGAGAAGCCCGACCTGCTGCTCCTCGACGAGCCTACGAACCACCTCGACGCCGAGAGCGTGGACTGGCTGGAACGCCACCTCGGCGAGTACACCGGCACCGTCGTGGCCGTGACGCACGACCGTTACTTCCTCGACAACGTGGCCAAGTGGATCCTCGAGGTCGACCACGGCCGCGGCATCCCCTTCGAGGGCAACTATTCCTCCTGGCTGCAGCAGAAGAAGTCCCGGCTGGAACTGGAGGAGAAGCAGGCTTCGGCCCGCCAGAAGACCCTCGACAAGGAACTGGAGTGGGTGCGGATGTCACCCAAGGCGCGGCAGGCCAAGAGCAAGGCCCGCATGGCGGCCTACGAGAAGCTGGCCGCCGAGCAGGCGGCGATCCGGGATCAGGACATCGAGATCTTCATCCCCGCCAGCCGGCCACTGGGCGACCAGGTGATCGACGTCGACAACATCTCCAAGGCGTTCGGCGACAAGTTGCTCTTCGAGAACCTGTCCTTCAAGCTGCCGCCGGGCGGCATCGTGGGCATCATCGGGCCCAACGGCGCCGGCAAGACCACGCTGTTCCGCATGCTGGTGGGGGCCGAGAAGCCCGACACGGGGACGATCAAGGTGGGCTCCACCGTGGACATCGGCTACGTCGACCAGAATCGCGACGCACTCGCCCCCGAGAAGAGCGTGTTCGAGGAGATCTCGGGCGGCCACGACACCATCGAACTAGGCAAGCGGACCGTCAATGCGCGCAGCTACGTGGCCAAGTTCAACTTCATGGGCCCCGACCAGCAGAAGAAGGTGGGCACGCTCTCCGGTGGCGAACGAAACCGTGTGCACCTCGCCAAACTGCTGCGCGGCGGGGCGAACCTGCTGCTGCTCGACGAGCCCACCAACGACCTCGACGTCGACACGCTGCGGTCGCTCGAGGAGGGAATCATGAGCTTCGCCGGCTCGGTGGTCGTGATCACGCACGACCGCTGGTTCCTCGACCGGTTGGCCACGCACATCATCGCCTTCGAGGGGGACGGCTACGTCCACGTCTGCGAGGGGAACTTCGAGGTCTACGAGCGCAGCCGCCGCGAGCGGTTGGGCATCGGAGCCGACGAGCCGCACCGCTTCCGCTACAAGAAGCTGACGCATTGACTTCACGCTCGCCGGGCCATCCCTGGCCCCGGCGGGCTTGCGCGGTCGCGGGGAACGCCGAGGGTTCCCCGGACCGCGAGCGGCCGCCTTCCAGGCGGCCGTTGCCGCTACCGCGGCGAGGGTGCGCTGGGGCTGCTGGGCGGGGTTGCATCAACTCCTTGAGGAGTCTGCTGGCCCAATCAGCTCGGGCCTCCGGGTGTGGAGCGCCGTCCGGGCGGCCGTTGCCGCTGACACGGCGCGGGTGCACAACGTCGCAGCGCGAGGGGTTGGCCGTGCCATGGAGCCGGCCTCGCTGGCCAGCGCAGCCATGGATGGCGAAGCGCAGCCAGCGCGGAGTGAGTGGAGGCCGGGACGGCCGCAGCGAACGTCCGGGCGACATGGCACGGCCAACCCCGTCCCACCCCACAAGGCCCCTACCCCAGCGGCAACTGCACGCCGGCAGCGGCGGCGCGGAGTTCCTTCGGCAGCGGGAAGTAGACCTCCTCCTCGCGAATCGTCCGTTCCTCGACGGTCGCCCCGTATCGATCCTGCAGCCACGTGATGCAGTCCTGCACGACGCTCTCCGGGGCGCTCGCGCCCGCCGTGATCACCACGGTCTCCTGGCCCCGAAACCAGGCCGGATCGATTTCGTTGGCGCCGTCGATGAGGTGGGCCCGGATGCCGCGCTCGCGGGCCAATTCGGCAAGCCGCTGGCTGTTGGAGCTGTTCTGGCTGCCCAGCACGATCACCACATCCGCGCCTTCCGCGAGAATGCGCACCGCCTCCTGCCGGTTCTGCGTGGCGTAGCAAATATCGTCCTTCGGCGGGCCCACGATCTGCGGAAAACGCTCCCTGAGGCGGACGATGATCCGCGAGGCGTCGTCGACCGAGAGTGTCGTCTGCGTCAGGTAGGCCAGCTTGTCGTCCGCTCCGAACGGCAGGGCATCGACCTCCTCGGCCGTCTCCACGAGCGTGAAGGCTTCCGGGGCCTGGCCGATCGTGCCGATCACCTCGTCATGCCCCTCGTGGCCGATGAGCATGATCCGGTAGCCAAGCTTGGCGTACTTGATCGCCTCCAAATGGACCTTGGTAACGAGCGGGCAGGTGGCGTCGATCGCCCGCAGTTGCCTCTCTGCCGACACGCGGCGCACCTCGGGTGCCACGCCGTGCGCCGAGTAGAGCAGCACGGCGCCCTCCGGCACTTCCTCCACGGCGTTCACGAACACCACCCCCTGTTTCACGAACCGCTCCACGACGTGCTTGTTGTGCACGATCTCGTGAAACACGTAGATCGGCGTGCCGTAGAGACGGATCGCCGTCTCCAGCGTATCGATGGCCATGTTCACGCCGGCACAGAAACCGCGGGGGCTGGCAAGCAGGATTTTCATGGGGCTGAGCGTGGTGAGGTGCGGCCGCAGCGAACGAGGCGGGTAGGCTACAACATACATCGTCCGTCCGCCGGCGACCGCAATTGGAGCACCGCGGCCCGCCCGGGGCCACGAGCCGCGCTGGGCGGGGACCTCAGCAGCCGACCACATCCGACACCTCCACACATGGCATCGCGTCCCCTCGCCTCCGCCCCCGCCGCGTCTGTCCAGGCGACACGCCGCGACGCCAGCGCCTGGCAGTTGGCCCGGCCGCCCGAGGGTGGCGATCTGGCGGCGG
>QWPN01000004.1 GCA_003671185.1 Planctomycetota bacterium | reverse complement strand
GCGGCTCGCCGTCTGGAAAGCGTAGGCAAGCCGCTCTCGCTCACCGGAACCGCGCTCGACGGCAAACAGTTCTCGTTGGAATCGCTGCGGGGCACTCCCGTGCTCGTGCACTACTGGGCCACGTGGTGCGAGCCCTGCAAGGTCGACATCGCGCAGATCCGCGAACTGTACGCCAAGTATGGTTCTAGGAAGTTCGCCGTCGTGGGCGTGACGCTCGACAGCGACAAGGCCGACCTCGTGAAGTATCTGCAGGCCAAGCCGATTCCCTGGCCGCAACTCTACGAGAAGGGCGGTTTCGACGGCCGCCTGGCGGAGGAGTTGGGCGTGCTCACGCTGCCCACCATGCTGCTCATCGACGCCGAGGGCAAGGTGGTGGATCGCAATCTCGTGATCACCGACCTGGAAAAGAAACTCGACCAGCTCCTGGGCGGCAAGTAGGTCACGGTGGCCAGGCCAGTCAGGTCGACAGCCGGTCTTCCGGCGTCGACCTTCGTGCCGCCGTCGCCGGTCGATTCCTGGTTTGCGGTCGACCCGGCGGCGGGCCTGCACGACACGGCAAACTGGGCGATCCGCGGCGGCGCCGATCGGGCTTTGCGGCACGCGCCGCCGGTCGGTACGGTTCCCGCCCGTCCCCAGCCACGCGAGAGAACCCGCATGATCCCGTTCCCAACCAACGTCAGTCCGGTCTACTGCGCCCTGGGGCTGGTCCAAATCCTGGGCCTGCTGGCCGCGGGACTGGCACGGCTCACCGAGGGCACGAGGCACGAGCGCAGCGGCCAGTGGCTGTGCCTCGCCGCATTGGCCGTCGTGGGAGGCGAGTGCGGCGTGGCGATCCAATTCGGGCCCGACGCGGCGGCCGCCTGCGCTGCCACCCTGGCCATCATGACGCTGATCACCGTGGCCGACTTCGCGCCGCGCCACTGACGCAGCGAACTGCCCAGGCTGCCCGGACTACCGGCTCCACCGCGGCGTCCGCTGAAACCGGAAAAAAACTCCCCTTCGGTACGACCGACAGCCGAAGACATCTCCGCCTCATGACCGGCCTGCCGGCCGCTGGGGTTGCCAGCCTTCGCCGCGCGGGGCGTCGACGGGGCCACGGCAGCAGTTGAATCAAGGAGCCATGCATGTCCATTTCCAAATCCACCATGCTGCGGGCCATCGTGGCCTCGTGCCTGCTGACGGCCTCGGCCGGAGCCGCCGACCTGGCGGCCGATGTGGCGGCCAAACTCCGGGACTCTGGCGCGCTCGCCGGCTACCGGGTCAGCGTGAAGAGCAAGTCGGGCACGGTCTGGCTGGAGGGTCAGGTCTCCGACGAGAAGCAGCTGGCGGCCGCCGTCGGCATCGCCGAGGCCACGCCCGGCGTGGAGCGCGTGGTGAACCGCCTGGTGATCGACGGCGGGGCCGCGCAGGAAACGGACGACTCATCCGGCAGGTTCGGCCTGCCCGAATCGATGTGGGGCCTGGCCGGGGTGCCGCAGCCGTCGGCCGCCGAGCAGCCCACGATCAAGCCCGCCGAGAAGCCGCAGCCCAAGAATCCGCTCGCCCTGCTCACCGGCGGCGTGCCGTTCTGGGGCGGCAACAAAGCCGAGCCTGCGGCCGCATCCGTGCAACTCGCCCAGGCCGTGACGCCCGTATCGCAGCCTCAACAGCGTTCCCCACGCGGCACGTCGGCACAGCAGCGATCGCCGCAGACGCTGGCCGCGCCGGCGGCGCGGCAGATGGTTCCCCGGAACGGGCGTCCGCAGGGTACCCGCACCGCGATGCGGACCAGTGGCATGGCCGAGCCGCTCGCCCTGCCCGGTCCGGCCGGCCAGTTGGCTGACGGCCAGATGGTGCCCGGCACGATGCAATTCAGCGACGGCGGCGCGATGGCCCAGGGCCAGATGATGCCCGGTCCTGGCATGGCCGGCCCGATGCCCATGGCGGGTACTGGCGTGGGCATGCCGCCGGTGCCGACGCGGGGCGAGGGGCCGAACATGCCCAACTACGCCTGGCCAAGCTACGCCGCCTACCCGAACTACGCGGGTCTGCAATATCCGACGCAGTACTCCCCCACGGCCTGGCCCTACATCGGTCCGTTCTATCCCTACCCGCAGGTGCCGCTCGGCTGGCGGCGGGTGTCGATGGAGTGGGACGACGGCTGGTGGTGGATCGACTTCGACGAGCGGCACCACCACAGCCACCACCGCTAAACCGTCCGCCTCGGACGACACGAGCGAGACATCACGCCCGCTCCGCCGGATCCCCGGCGGAGCGGCGGCGTTTCCGGTGCAGACAACCGCGGGGCGCGGTGCCCGCACAGTTTCCGCAGCCGGAAAAATCCGCAAGTCCCCCGGGCCGCGTGACCGATACATCCCGCAGGACCAACCATTCGACCGATTGCCGGAGGACCGCAGCGATGACGTCACGGACCCGATTCCTGGCGCTGGCCCTGATCCTGGCGGTGGCTCTGCCCTCGCAGTCGGGCTGCTTTTGGCTCACGGCGCAGGGCCCCAATCTCGGCCCACTCGCCATCCCGGTTCCCGTGCCGGTAGGCATCCAGAAGGCCAAGGAGGATCAGTTCTGGAACTACGAGCGCTACGAGCGTGCCCCGGTGCTGGGACCGCTGCAGCCCGGCGGCCCCTGCGAGGCCCTCGATGAGCCGAGCGACGACGAGGTGATGCGCGCCCTGGAAAAGGCCCGCCCCGTACAAGGCAACTGGCCCTTCCTGTTCGAGATCCAGCGGAACCACGTCCGCATCGCCAAGTGCAAGATCGCCGACTACGTCGACCCGCCGCGGCACCTGCCCTTGGTGGGCCCCACGCAGCTGCACCACGCCCACTACAAGTGCACGATCTACTTCCAGGAAGTGAAGCGCGTCGGCTGGCCGGTGCCCCACACGCTGGTGGACGAGGACTGCCAGGAAGTCGTGTACATCGACCACGACCACCTGCACATGGTTGGCGACGTGGACACGGGCTGCAACGCGAATTTCTGATTTCACGCCCGCCGGGCCATCCTGGCCCCGGCGGGCTTGCGCGGTCGCGGGGAACGCCAAAGGGTTCCCCAGACCGCGAGCGGCCGCCTTCCGGGCGGCCGTTGCCGCTCACGCGGCGAGGGTGATCTGACGATGCGGGGCGGGGTCTGCATCAACTCCTGCCGGAGTCGTTTCGCCCAATGACCGTGGGCCTCCTGGCATGGATCGCCTTCCGGGAGGCCGGTGCCGCTCACGCGGCGAGGGTGATCTGACGATGCGGGCGGGGTCTGCATCAACTCCTGCCGAACCGTGGCTCGAGGGGCTGCCCGTACCATGGAGCCGGCCTCGCTGGCCAGCGAAGCCATGGATGGCGAAGCGCAGCCAGCGCGGAATGAGTGGAGGCCCGGAGGGCCGCAGCGATTGTCCGGGCGACATGGTGCGGGCAGACCCGCCCCTCAGCAGCCGCCCGAGCCTGACGGCGTTGCCGATCAGGGTGGCTAGGAAGGCCCGGTGGGACGGGCCGCGTGCGCCCAAAGCATGCGCCGCCGGCTGCCGAACGTGACGATGACACCGTGAGCAGTCGGCCATCCCCAGGGAACGGGTGGCTGCGCAAGCCCGTGAGACCCCGTGTCATGACGCCAACCGGGAGACGGATGTCCGGCTCCACGCTTGCCGCGCTGCACGGCTGCATGCTGCTCGCCGCGCTAGCCGCGACGCCGCTGCCCGCCAGCGCACAATCCACGCGGGCCTGGGCCGGCGCTGAGGAGTCGGCCCGTGAGCCCCTGCGGGTCGCCGCCACGCCGCCGTCTGCGGCACCGCCGGCCGATGACACCGCCCCCGCCGGCGTAATTCCCACCGGCAACCTGCTGGCCACGATCCGCGACGGCGGCATCCTCATGGTGCCGCTGATCGGCTGCTCCTTCATGCTGGCCGTGTTTGGCATCGAGCGCATGGTGGCCCTGCGCACCGGCCGCGTCGTGCCCCGGCTGTTCGTCTCCCGGTTCATCGACCAGCTGCAGTCGCAGTCCCTGGCCCGTGGAGCCGCCCTCGACGCCTGCGAGGAGAACGGCAGCCCGGCCGCCCGCGTGTTCGCAGCCGCCGTGCGCCGCTGGGGCCGGCCGCAGGTGGAAATCGAACAGGCCGCGATCGATGCCTGCGAACGCGAACTCAACCACCTGCGGCGCTACCGCCGCGTGTTCAACGGCGTGGCCACGATCGGCCCGCTGCTCGGCCTGCTGGGCACCGTGTTCGGGCTGATCCGCTCCTTCAACGACGTGGCCAGCGCCGGCGCCATGGGCAGGCCCGACCTGCTGGCGAAGGGTTTTGGCGAGGCCCTGATCACGACCGCCATGGGACTGCTCGTGGCCATCCCCGCCATGCTCCTGCACTCCTACTTCACCAGCCGGGTCGACCGACTGGCGATGCGGCTCGACGAGGCGTGCCAGCAGGTGATCGACGAGATTTCGCAGGAGGCCCAGGCCGCCGGCGAGCCGAAACGCCGCGCCGCAGGGTGAGCCATGCCGCTGGTGCGACTTTCCGACGAAGAGGATCCGGCGCCCAACCTGGCGCCAATGATCGACGTAATCCTGGTGCTCACCATCTTCTTCATGTGCGCCACGAAGTTCTCGGGGGACGAACGCACGTTCGACCTTGACCTGCCGCAGGCGGGCGGTGCCGCAACGACGGCCGGCGCCCGGCCCGAGATCGTCGAGGTCCAGGCCTCCGGCGGCATCCGCCTCGGCCCCGACGAGGTCACGATCGACGACCTCGCCCAGCGGCTCACCACGGCCCGCGAAGCCCGGCCCGACGTGGCGGTGATGATCCGCGGCGAACGCGCAGTGCCGCACGGCCGCATGGCGGAGATCTACGAGGCCTGCCGCGGCGCCGGCGTGCGGCACGTGGCGATCTCGGTGCGGTCCCGGTCCGAGTCCCGCAGGAAGTGAGCGGGACGCGATGCACACGGCCTGGATCGCCTGGGGCGTGCTGGCGGCGGCGCTGGCCGTGGCGCTGGCGGCGCTGGTGCGCACCCGCTGGCTGCAGTCGCACACGCTGACGAAGTGCGTGCTCCTCTCCGTGCTGCTGCACGCGGTGCTGGCGGCCGTGTGCGCCTTCGTGGGCGGCTGGGCGCCGGCCTCGTGGGGCACCGGTGGCGGCGAGCGCATGACGATGCTCGTGGTGGCGTCGGACGAGCCATCCGACGATCTGTCGCTGGGCGATGCGGCCGCGCCGGTGCCTGACGAGGAATTGCCGCACGAGCCGGACGCAACCCCCCAGGAGCCGACGGCACCGGCCGCAACGCTGGCCGCCGATGCCGAGGCCCCCGCTGCCCCACAGGATCTCGTGCCGCTGCTCGATGCGCCGGCCGAGGCGGCGACCGAACCGCCGGCAAGCACGACCGCCACCGCCACGGCCGACTCTACCGCGGCCGCCGATGCGACGCGATCGTCGACCCCGGCCCGTGCCGTGCCCGACACGTACGCCGACCGGGTGGGTGACCGGCGGGCGGCTGCGGCGGCGGCACGGGGCGGGTCGCGGGCCACCGAGGAGGCCGTGCAGGCGGCACTCGCCTGGCTGGCCGCGGCCCAGTCGGCCGACGGCCGCTGGAACGCCGCTCGGCACGGCGGCGGCGTGGAGCGCGCCGTGCAGGGCCAGCATCGCAACGGCGCCGGTGCGCGGAGCGACCACGGTGTCACCGGGCTGGCGTTGCTCGCGTTCCTGGGTGCCGGCAACACGCACCTGGAGGGGCCATACGCTGAAACCGTGTCCCGCGGGCTGCGCTTTCTCGTCGACCGGCAGCGCGGCGACGGTTCGCTGCAGGGTGACGCGGAGTTCTTCGCGGCCCTCTATTGCCACGGCATGGCCACGATCGCGTTGGGCGAGTGCGTGGCCATGACGGGCGACGCGGCCTGGAAGCCGGCGCTCGAGCGGGCGGTGCGGCACACGCTGGCGATGCAGCACCCGCACACCGGCGGCTGGCGGTATGCGGCCGGCGACCGCGGCGACACGAGCCAGCTCGGCTGGCAGGTGATGGTGTTGCTGACGGCGCGAAACGCGGGGCTGCAGGGCTTCGAGGGTGCCGAAAACGGCGCGCGGCGCTACCTGCAGGGTGTGTCGTCTGGCGCGGCGGGCGGCCTGGCGGCCTACCGGCCCGGCGAACGGGCCAGCGTCGCCATGACCGCCGAGGCCCTGACCTGCCGGCTGTTCCTCGGACTGCCTGCCGACCACCCAACCGTCACCGAGGCGCTCGATCTCATCGACCGCTCGCCGCCCGTCTCCTCCGCCCCCAACGCCTACACCTGGTATTACGCCACGCTGGCGTCGTTCCACGCCGGTGGCCCCCAGTGGGACCGCTGGAACGCGCGGCTGCAGGCGGCACTGCTGCCCCTCCAGCATCGCGGCGGCGGAGCGCTCGACGGCAGCTGGGATCCCGATCCGGTGTGGGGCGGCCATGGGGGCCGCGTCTACGCGACGGCCCTGTCCGCGATGACGCTCGAGGTCTATTACCGCCACCTGCCCATGCACCGGCGTGCGGAACGCGTGGCGGCGGCACCCTGACCCGCGATTTGAACGCCCGTGCGGGCGGGACTACACTGCACTAAGTCGCTGAAGCTGTCGGGACGACGGCACTGCGACAACGCCCGCCGGAGAGCCTCTCGTGCACACGTTCGCCATGTTCGGCCTGGGACCGATGGAGTTGCTGATCGTGGCGGGCGTGGTCCTGCTGCTGTTCGGCACCCGGCTGCCCAAGGTGATGCGATCGCTGGGCGAGGGGATCGTCGAGTTTAAACGCGGCGTGCAGGGCATCGAGGACTCGGGGCCGGGCGGCCCGCGTGAGTCGGGCCGCGGCGACGCCCGCTGATCCGTCGTTCGGGGTCGGCAGCGAGGATGCCTTCATGTTCGGCCTCGGTCCCTTCGAAATCGTCGTCATCGGCGCGATTGCCGTCATGCTCTACGGCAAGCGTCTGCCCGAGGTGGGGCGCACGTTCGGCAAGACCCTGGGCGACCTGCGCCGGCAGTGGCAGACGCTGTCGCGGGAATTGGAGGTCACGGCGCACCTCGACGACCGGTTGCCGACGCGGCCCGCCCGATCGGCTGGCAGGCACGATGACGAGTCGGGGCCCGTGGTGACGGCCCCGCGGTTCGATCCGCCTACGGAGTGAGCGGGCGGCACGAGCCCGGACAGATCCGCCCACGGCCCGGTTTCATCGTCCGTGGCGTCCGGTTTCGCCTCGCGCCAACCCGATTCGATCGTTCTACCTGTACCCGGGAGCGACGCCGTGTCCGTCCAACGCAGTTCGTTCCGGCCTGGGCTCCGCTTTCCGACGCTGTGGCGGAACCTCGTGCGCCTCGCGTCGCGATCTTTTGCCGGCGCCCACCACCCGCGGGCCGCGCGCTCCACGGGCCTGGGAGCGGAAGCGTTGGAGGGCCGCCTCACACCCTCGGCGCTTTCCCCGCTGGCAACGCAGGCTGAACGGCTCCTGCATCGCGTCCCCATCCTCCACCATCAGGCCGCGATTGAAACCCGTCACGCCCCGATCGTACCCGCCTCGTTTCGCCAGGGTGTCAGCACCACGCTGCTCGCCATCCCACCCCGTCAGCAGTGGGATGAGAACAACGGGTATTGCGGAGAAACGAGCATCCAGTCGTTCGCGCTGTATTTTGGCACCTATGCCTCCCAGTACCGGATCAGGGCCTTCATCAATCCCGATCAGCAAAGCCAACTTCTGATCGGAGTGAACGAACAGACCGCGTTGCGGGCCCTGCATCTGAACTTCGAGCGCTGGAACTCGAACGGCCCCACACCCCAGTCGCAGAACTATCTCGCCTGGGTGAAGCAGCGGCTTCAGAAGGGAGCTCCCGTCATCGGAACGCTGTACATCAAGGGCATGACCGATCCCGACTATGACCACATCGTTCCCTTCATCGGCTTTCGGTCGTCCTTCGCCACCAGCCGCTACCACGCCAGCGACACGCTCCTGTTCAACGACAATGTCGCCTCCACCACCCTGGCCCGCACCTTCGGCACGCTGGCCGCGACCCGCCGGGGCACCAACACTGGACGGTTCACCTATGCCATCCCGTCGCGGGTCGACTACGGCTGCGCCGTGACCGGGATCGTCGACACGCTGCGCGAGACGGTGCCCGTGCGGTTGCAGGTCGACCGTTCCTCGGAACCCAACCTGATCACCGGCGCGCCGCCGGTCACCCTGAATGCGACGGTGAATATCCAGTCGCTCGTGCCGGGCAAAACCTACAGCCTGTTGCGCTATGACGATCCGAGCCGGGTTCCCGATTCCGGCTTCCTGGCGAAGGGTGGCTACACGTCGACGCGGACCTTCACGGCGACGGCCGCCACCCAGGCGTTCACGGATCGGTTCCTGTCGAACGCCGTCGTCACCTACCGGTGCGTGGCATCCTGACCGATGCGGCGACGATCGACACCGTTTTCCCGTGCGTGACGGGCCGGGGCCTACGGCAAACCCAAAGCCGAAGGCGGCGCACCGAGTGGTTTGCTGGTGATTCAGGCGTGCCGCGCTGCCCTTCAACCTGCACCCCGATTGCTCACCCTCGGCGGCCGCTGTTGGCACTTTGCGGAAGTCGTGGGCGGATGTAGACTTTGGACTGTCGATGGCATTTCCGCACCGGGAATCGCGGTGTTTTCGATCACCGCGGCCCGTTCCGGGCAGCTAGCTCAGTTGGTTAGAGCGCTACGTTCACACCGTAGAGGTCACAGGTTCGAATCCTGTGCTGCCCACTAGTCGATTTGATTCGCGTTTTGCAGCGCAGATCACCGCCTTTGGTCGGCAGCGCCCGCGCAAGAAAAAACCGCAAACGGGTACACCTGGGCCTGCCCCCATCTTGGATCCAGCCGGGGTGTTAGCCAGACAGGGCGCGGCGGGTGACGCAACCCGCTCTCAATGTCGCGGCGGGTGCGATGCACCTTTTCGAGCATGCCCCAACGGTCGGCGTGCATGCACACCAAAGTGGTGAGGGCCGCTCGTGGAGCCCGTCTGGCTCGTATTCGGTGTCGGACGCTTAAAAAAAGGCTTGCGGGTTCATTTTTGTCACGGCTACCGGGTTTGGCACGGGAGATGCGGAGTGAGGCTCCGTTAGGCGGCGTCCGCAGGGCCGGCCGCGGGCAGTCCGCCATAACTCACCTGGAAACCTGTCTGATGATCTGCATTGCCGTCGGAATTACCTACGAAGAAGTGCGTCCACTCGGCAGGTAGCCCGGGTTTTGGCCCATCAATCACCGCGAATCAGGGCTCTGGCCAGGATTTTGCGGCCTGACCGGGGCTGTGTGACTGCTTTTCGCTGAATTACAGCCCTTTTTTATCAATCGAACACCCTCTCCGCAGCCGGCTGCTCCGGCTCCGCGGCCGGACTTTCGTCTCACCATTTTGGTGAGATCATCACCGGGCTGGTGAGTTCGGGGTGGCCACCGTGTGTGGGGCGCTTCCCGCTCCCGCCCAGCCCCCCTGTGTTGTGGACTGCATGGGAGAATGCTACAACACGCTAGTTCGACTGACTCTCGTCTGCACTCTCCTGTCCGTACGGGAACTGCGGTTTGTGCTCCGGCGATGGTCGATTGAGTCGATTGTGTTTCTGATCCAGTTCCCGAGTCCTTGAGGTTGAGTTCTTTATGTCCCGGAAGATTTACGTGGGGAACCTCCCCTGGTCCACCACGTCGGCTGACTTGGAGGCGATGTTTGCTGCTCACGGCGCCGTGCGGAGCGCCGAGGTGATCTCTGATCGCGAGACCGGCCGTTCGCGCGGCTTCGGTTTCGTCGAGATGGAGACCGACGAAGGCCTGCAGGCGGCGATCTCCGCCCTGAACGGCCAGGAAATCAATGGCCGTCCCCTGACGGTCAACGAGGCTCGTGAGCGCACGCCCCGTCCGGGCGGCGGTGGCGGCG
>QWPN01000099.1 GCA_003671185.1 Planctomycetota bacterium | reverse complement strand
GGGCGGATGACCGCCACGGCGGCGCTCGTGCGCGGGCTCGTCATCCTCTCGCCGCAGGGCAATGAACTCGACGAGATGTCGATGGAAGGCCAGGTGGTGCTCGTCGAACAGCCGCGGGCCGGAGCCGTGCCGGACGGTCCCGCGGTCGAGCCCGGCGCGGAGATTCACGGCGACCAGGTGCAACTCTCCCGGGCTTCGCGGTTCGATGCCCGGGCGATCGTGTCGGGCCGGCCCGCGCGGGTGAAGGGCAAGGGTCTCGATCTGGAGGGACCGATGCTGGAGTTCGACCGCGGCCGCGGCCGGCTCAGCGTCGACGGCGCCGGCAGGCTCACGCTGCCGCTGCAGGGCAACGCCCGCGGTTTTGCGCCGCTGGGATTTTCCGGCAGCGCTCCCGCCGCCCCCCGGCCCGATGGCCCGCCGGGAAAACTCGACGTCACCTGGCAGGGTCGCATGGACTTCGACGGCCTCACCGCGCGGTTCGTCGACCGCGTGGTGGCCCAGGGTGACACGGCGCTGGTTCGCGCCGGGTCGCTCGACGTGGTCTTCGACCGGCCCTTCGACTTCGCCGCCGGAGCGCCGCGCGGCGGCCGGCAGCCCGACGTGGCCCGGATCGCCTGCGGCAGCGGGGTGCGCATCGAGAGCGAGTCGGTCGATGAATCCGGCCAGACATCGACCGAGCAGTTGTTCACGCGCGACCTGGTGATCGACCGGGCCAGTGGCGACGTCACGGGCACGGGGCCCGGCCGCCTCACGAGCACCCGCGTCGGCCAGCCGATGTCGCTGACGCCTGCGGCCGGGCCGCAGCCAGCCGCTGCACCGGTGCGGCCGGTGGTAGCGGCCCCGCAGGATCCGGGACTCACCTACCTGGGCGTCGACTTCCAGCGTGGCATGCGCGGCAACCTCAACCGCCGGGCCCTGGAGTTCCACCAGCGTGTGGAGGCAATCTGGGGCCCGATCGCCAGGCGCGGCGACACGCTCGACCCGCACGCACCGGGCGGACTGCCGCAGGGGGCGGTGACGATCAGCTCCGACGTCCTGGGCGTGGGCCAGGCTCCCGCCATGCCCGGCCTGCAACGGTCGACCATCGAACTGGGGGCCGGTGGCAACGTGCTCGTGGAGGGAGAGTCGTTCACGGCGCGGAGTGCGCGGCTGAGCTGGAGCGAGGCCAAGGACCTGCTCGTGTTCGAGGGGGACGGCCGCAGCGACGCGCAGCTGTTTCGCCAGCTCAAAGCGGGGGCTCAGCCGTCGAGTGCGTCGGCCGGCAAGATCCTCTACTGGCGGGCGCTGAACCGTGTCGACGTGGAAGACGCCAGGTACCTGGACCTCGACCAGTTGCGCACCGGCCCCGGCCTGTCCGTTCCCGGTGGCGGGCGGCCAGCAGCGCTGGCACCGCCACCCACGCCGGGCACCTGATGGCGCCGTCAGGCCAGCCGCCGCGACTCGGCATCCAGGGCGACGAGCACGAAGCGCATGATGTCGGCGGCGACCCTGTCGTAGTACTCCACGCTGTGGCCGCCGCCGCGGGGCTCGAGCAGCGCCGTGTGCGGGATGCCGAGAGCCACGAGTTTGGAATGCAGGCGCACGGCGCCGTCGTGCCAGTGGAGGTCGGAGGGATCGCTGGCAAAACACTGGTGCCGTGGCCAGTTGAGCGGATGCACGTGGAGGATCGCCGTGTCCTGGCGGGCCCGCTCCACGTCGCCGTAGATCCGCCACAGGGTGTCGTAGTACTCGCCGTCGTCGCGATCGGCCGCATCGCGCATGGCGGTGTGAAAATCGATCGCCGGCGCGATCGCCGCGGCCACGGGGAAGATGGCCGGATGACGGTAGGACAATCGCAACGCCCCCTGTCCCCCCATGCTCGTGCCCAGGATCGCGATGCCGGGCGTCTCCACGCCGAAGCGCCGGCCCACCTCGGCCCGCACGGCGTCGACCACGAATCGTTCTGGAGTCACCAGCGGGTCGAATTCCGGCACGATGCGATCGATCCACCAGCAGCGGCCCGCACGGGGGGCCACCACCGGCAGCCGCTCGGCCTCGATCTGGTCACGCAGCGCGGGCAGCTCCCGCAGCCAGCGCTCGCGCACGCCATGCAGGTAGATGAGGGCACGGCCAGGATGCGGATCGGGCGGGGCGTGGATTTCGCAGGCGTGCCCCCCGACCTCGATGATCGACCAGTGGGGGCGTGGGGGGGGCGGCATGGAAGACGCATTCGTGCGAGCGGAGGCGGCAGGACGAACGCCTATTCTAGTGACCGCCGTCGCCGCGTATCCTCCTTCCGCGGCAGGCAGCTGCGGCGTCGAATCCGGGCCGGGCCGCACAGGCAGGAAGGCGACACGATGCGAATACTGCTCACCTCGACGCAACTCGACGAAGGAATCTCCCGACTCTCCGAGTCGGTGCGCCAGCAGGTCGGTCGCCGGCCGCTCACGGTGGTGGGCGTGCTCACCGGCAGCATTGTGCTGGTGTCCGACCTGATCCGGCGGCTGGAGGGACCGGTTCGCGTGAGCATGGTGTGGGCGAGCAGCTATCGCGGCACGGCTACCCGGCCCGGCAGCCTGGAACTGCGACTCGACCTGCTGCCCGACCTGTCCGGCCAGGATGTGCTGCTCGTGGACGACATCTTCGACACCGGTCGCACGCTGCAGGCGCTGCTGGAGGAACTGCGGCGGCGCGGGGCCGCCAGCGTGCGATCCCTCGTGCTGCTGCGAAAGGCGGGCCGGGCGGAGGTGGTGACGCAGCCTGATTTCGTGGGATTCGACATTCCCGACGAGTTCGTCGTCGGGTATGGTCTCGACTTCGACGGCGCGTGGCGGCACCTGCCGTACCTCGCGGTCCTCGACGAGGACGAGATCGCTGCCACCCGGGCCGGCCTCGATGCGACCTCCCTTCACGATGCAGTTCGCAGCACGCAAGCCGATTCTCCTCCTGGCCCGCGGGCTTGATGCCGTCGGCACGGGCCGCGAAGTGGAACTCGTGGCCCGCGGACTCGCCGCCGCCGGCCACGACGTGCATCTGGTCCTGACGTCGGCCGGCGGTTCGCTCGGGCCCCGACTGGCCGCCAGCGGCATTCCCACGCACGTCACCGGCGCCAGGCCGGGGACCGATACCGCGTCCGCCTGCCGGCTCCTGACGCTGGCCTGGCGGTTGCGGCCCGCCGCGATCGTGGCCTTCGGCCGCACGGCCCAGCGGCTGGCGTTGGGCGTACGGCTGTCGGTGCCGGGGGTGCGGGTCATCGGCCGTGTCGCCACCCCGCCGCGCGGGCCTGGCCAGGCCTGGACGCTGGCGCGGTTCGACGCCCTGCTGGCCACGTCGCCCGGCGTGGCCACGTCGTGCGGTCGCGCGGTGCAGACGAGAGTCGTGCCTCCGGGGATCGAGGCCGATCCCGGCAGTGGGCTGTCGCGTGTGGATCTTGCCACCCGGCTGGGGCTCGATGCCGACAAGACGTGGACGCTGTGCGTAGCCCCGCTCGTTGCGGAGTCGCGGCTCGAGCGACTCCTGTGGGCGATCGACCAGTTGGGAGTGGTGCACAAGCGGCTCGAGCACGTGCTCGTGGGTGCCGGACCGTTGCTGGGCCGTGTACGCCGGCGGGCCCGTGTGCAGGAACTTGCCGAGAGGCTCGTGCTCAGGCCGCACTGCGGCCTGCTGCCCGACCTGCTTGGCCACGTGCGGCTCGTGTGGCAATCGGGCAGCGTGGCCCTGGGGGGCGCGATTCTCGACGGCATGGCCCGGGGCGTGCCGGCCGTGGCGGTCGACGCCGACGCCACGCGGCAGTTGATCGCCGACGGCGAGACAGGTCGAATCGTGCCGGCGTTGCCGGAAAGCGAGTTGCCGCGGCGGGCCTTCAACATCATCGAGGACGATGCCCTGGCCGCCCGCTTCGGCGCCGCGGCCCGGAACCGCGCAGCGGAGCACTTTCCAGCCGCGGCGCTGGTGATGGCACACGTTGATGCCGTCGAGCGGCTCGTCGCGGAATAGGAACAGCCGCCGGGACGTCAGCCGGCCGCGAGCGTTCCGCCGACGGGAGTGGCCCGGATCTCTCCGTGCTCGGCGACGAGGACGCCGGCCTTGTAGACACGGGCGGGGACGGAAAACATCCGGGCCAGATCGCGGTCGGGACGATAGAGCGTGATGTCGGCATCGGCGCCGGGACCGAGGTGGCCCTTGTGCGGCAGCCCGGCGATCCGGGCGGGTGCGGCCCGCGTCACGATGCACAGATCCTGGAGCGTGTATTGGCGGGTCAGGCCCGCGAGCGGGCTGCGCCTGCGCACGGCAGGGTGGATTCGCGCGAAGACCTCGCGGCGGAATGCCTCGTCGCCGAGCAGCGCCATGAGATGCGGGTAGGCCGTGAAGTGGGCACCGTTGGGATGGTCGGTGGACAGGGCCACCCGCCAGAGATCGTCGGCCGTGAGAAACCACTCCAGCCCGATCGCCCACTGCCAGGCGTGGACCAGGCTCTTTTCGCGATAGGCGATGGGCAGCACGCCGCAGCCACCCTCCAGGTGCAGGTCGTGCGCCACCCAGGGCACGCCCGTGGTGGCGGCGAGGTGCTCGGCAGCCGCCGCATCGCCCGTCATCGCCACGGTGTCACCGAACAGCACCTGGCCCACGTCGAGAGTCAGGTCCCGCTGGGCGTTGAAGAACTCCACGAGCGGCGCGACGCCCGATCCGAACGAGTCCTCGTCGAGGTCGCCACCGGCATAACTGTGAAACTGCACGTGGGCCAGATGCGCCCCGCGGCCGGCGAGCGTCCGCATCGTCTCCAGCATCGTCCGCCAGTTTCCCGGCAGCCCCAGGTTGGCCGTATGGACGTGCAGCGGATGCGGCAGGCCGAGGGCCTGCACCGCAGCGGCGAGTCGTTCGAGCACCACGCGCGGAGTGAGGTCCAATCCCGGCAGCGGTGCGTCGAGGTCGTGGTGGTCGCCGCGACGGCCTCGCTTCCAGAAGGCTGCACCGCCGGGGTTGGCCACCTTCACGGCCCAGCCGCGTCCGGCCGTGATCGCGTCCGCCAGCAATCGCTCGGTTTCGCGGGCGTCGTGCCGTGCCAGTGCTGCGAGCACGTCGCTGTGGTCGGCCGCCAGCAGGTAGACGCCCTTGTCGAGGATCGGTAACTCGGCCAATTCCATGTGGGCGATGCCGGCCGCCGCCGTGGCGATGGCGGCATCGAACACGGTGGTGTAGCCGAGCGCCGCATAGAGGCGGCCGGTGGCCTCCATCGTGGGCACGGCTGCCGGACCGTCCGTGCGCCGGGCCAGGTGCGGGGCCATCCTGCGACCGGCACCGACCTTCGGCCCGGCCACGTGGCTGTGGAGATCGACGCCGCCGGGCATGACGACGAGCCCGCTGGCGTCGATCCGCGGCCAGCCGGCGGCATCGACCGGCCGGGGCACAATCCGGCCCTCCTCCACCCAGATATCGCCCACCTCGCCGTCTCGGCCGTGGGCCGGATCGTGGATCGTGCCGCCCACGAGGACGAAACGATCGGCCGGGGGACGTCCCGCAGGGCTCATACGCCGCCCTCCGCGACGCGCATGCCGCGCACCCGGGTGAGCAGCGCTGCCAGGATCGCCGTCATCGAGTCATCGCCGTCGCTGCCGGCGGAGAGCGTGACGAGGCGGCCATCGCCGCGCAGCATCGTCCCGGCCGGTGTCACGAGCGGTGACGTGCAGCGGAGTCGCACGGCGGGCCTGGCTGCGTCGGCACGCGCCGGCAACGCGGCGGCGATCCGCACCAGGGCCAGATCAGTCCCGCGTGCGGCGAGAGCATCCTCCATTGCGGCGTTCAGCCGACCCACGGCCACCACGCAGTCGACCTCGCCGCGGGCCACGAGCCGCCGGGCATCGCTCTCGCCGGGCATGAACTCCGCTCCGCAGCGGCGGGCACCGGCGATCGCACCGTCCGCCCCGTACCGCCAGGTGCAAACGGCCGCGGCGCCGGCGGCATCGGCACCGGGGCCAGCCAGTCCCGCGCCGAGCGGGACCTCGAAGGCCGGCCTGGCGTGTGAGACCGACTGGACGAGGCTGGCCACACTCCACGATGAGAGCCCGATGGGATCGGCCCCCCGGCGGGTTACGAACGCCACGCAGTCCGCCGCTTCGATCGCGGTGCGGACCGTTTCGCAGGCGAGGTCGACAGGGACCTGATGGTCGTGCGCATTTCGGTCGGCAAGCAGAGCCTGCAGCCGCCGCGTGGCGTCGATGGCGGCGACCTCGGGCAGAGCCAGGTGCTCGTGCGTCGAGCCCACGGCCAGCACCGGCGCCGGGCCGACGGCGATCGTGCGCCGCGTCGCGGAGCGTGCCGGCGGGGGATCGACAAAGCGCTCCACGAAGCGGGGATGCGTGTCGCGCGGGTCGCAGAACCAGAACACGACGAGGTCGGCACGATCGCGAAGCTCTTCCCAGTCGGCGGTGACGCCGCCGACCCTGGCGACCGTGGGGCCGGCCGCCTGGGCGGTCTCGGCGTCTCCGGCATCGACCGCCGCGCCCACCATCTCCGCGAGGTCGCAGGCCAGCGCCACGGACTCGAGCGTGGCGTCGGCCAGACCCGTGACGAGCACGCGACGGCAGCTACCGATGGCGGCGGCGGCACGGTCGATCGCCGCCGGGAGCGCCTCGGGGACACCATCGTGGCAGGCGGCGGGTTCCTGCACGGCGGCGGCCGCCGCGGCGAAGGCCGCGGCGCCGGCATCGCAGGCGTTGGCGAAGCCGCCCGCTGTGGGCAGGATGTCGTCGCAGAGCAGGGGGCAGGCCGTGCACGTGCGCCGCCCGACGGCGGCCGCGCTGGTGGTGCCGCTTCCGCTCACTGTTTGGGCAGGACCCAGATGTTGCGGTAGCGGACGGGGTTGCCGTGATTTTGCAGGTGCAGCGGGCCGAACGGCTTGCCTTCTCCCTGTGTGCCGCCGGGCGTGCCCTGCTTCACCTCAACGTCGTTGTGGACCACGACGCCGTTGTGCCGCACCGTCATCCGCGCCGGCTTCACCTTCTTTCCGTCCTCGTACGTGGCTGCCGTGAACTCGATGTCGTAGGTCTGCCAGGCCAGCGGCGGCAGGCACATGTTGACGCTCGGCGCCGCGGCGGAGTAGATACCACCGCACTCGTTGTCCTTGCCCTCCAGGCCAAAACTGTCGAGCATCTGCACCTCGTAGCATCCCTGGATGTAGGCGCCGCTGTTGCCACGGCCCTGGCCGCGGTCCTTGGGCTGATAGGGGAGGCGGAATTCGATGTGCCAGAGGCCGTCGCCGAAGGACTCCTTGGAGGTCACGCCCTCCATGAGCAACCCGTCCTCGGTCAGGCGGCCACCGGTGACCCCTTCGACTCCGCTGCCGTCGAAGATCACCTTCGCGCCCTGAGGCGGCTTCTGTCCCAGCGTGGGGCTCGTGCGCTCCTGCTTCTGGAACGTGGCCGCTGACTTGCCGGCGTCGTCGAGCACGATCAGGGCCCCGTCACGGATCTCGCCCCGACGGGTCGTGCCGCCCCAGTCCACGCCCTCGATCTTCACGACGGTGCCTTCGCGCTTGCCCTTGCCGCGGATCTTCTGGGGCGGGTTCCAGCCCGCGCCCGGCAGGCCGCCTGGGTAGGCGATGGCGTCGAAGGTGCCGTCGCCGAGCGCGATCACCTGGACGCCGAACTTCCGCAGTTCTCCCTCGTGTTCGATCTCGCCCACGTATTCGCCCTGGTAGGGGAAGTCGTCGTCGGCCTTGGCGGGGTCGGTGAAGGCGGGGCCTGCGCTACAGACGCGGTGAGGCAGCGCGGCAGCCGTGCCCAGGGTGAACAGGGCCAGGGTCGTAATCGCAAAGCGCATGGATCGATGCTCCGGGGGAATGAACCCAGAAAAGATAACAGACGGCCGAGAAAGTCGGCATCATCCTCCGGGCCGGCCGGCGGCCGGGCTTCTCTCCGCCCGGCTCGGGGGCGCCGGTCAGGTGAGGCCGGTGAGCGGGCCCGCGCCGCAGTAGTCGGAGTTGCCGAACCGCTCCAGGCCCGTGTGCCCCATCGCGTGGGCCAGCGTAAGCAGCAGGCGGTTGTGCGGCAGGCCCGGATATTCCACGGCCCGCCCTGTCCTGAACCCCAGGCCACCGCCCACGAGCACCCAGGGGATGTCGTCGAGCGTGTGCGAGTTGCCCTCGCCCAACTCGTTGGTCCAGAGGATGGTCGTGTGGTCGAGCAGTGATCCGGAGCCGCCAGGCTCGGGGGTTTCGGCGAGTCGCCGGCAGAGGTGGGCCACCTCGCCCGCATACCAGGCGTTGATCTTCGTGAGCTTCTCCTGCGCGTCGGCGTTGTCGTTGGGCTCGTGCGAGAGGTGGTGCTGTCCCTCCTCGACGCCGATCCACGTCATGCACGGCTGGCCGACGGAGTGGGTGTATTGCAGCGTCGCCACCCGGGCGAAGTCGGCTGCCAGCGAGGAGACCACGAGTTCGATTTGCATGCGGCTGATCTTCGGCATCTGGTCATTGCGTTCGACGACGTCCTGCTCGAGCGCCGGGATCGGATGGCCGGTGGCCGCCGCGTCACCGGCGAGCCTGTTCTCGAAATCACGGACCAGCGCGGCATGCTCGTCGAGGATGCGTCTGTCCTCGGCGGGCAGCACCGCCGCCACGCGGGCCAGATCCTCGCGGATGCCGTCGAGCACGCTGCGCATGCTGTCCCGGTCGCGGACGCGGCCGTAGAGCTTGTCGAACATCCGGTAGGGATCGTCGATCGGGGCCAGCGGCCTGTTCGGGCCGGCGTAGACCATGCGGGTCCAGGTGTCGGCCCGGTCGGGGACGAGGACGCCAAATTCGAGCGTGCCGAAGCGCGTGGCCGTGGCCGGGTCGGCCTGCAGGTGGGCGGCGATTTCCTGGTCGATCGAGCGGCCGCTGGCCCAGCCGGCCGGCGTGTCGCTGCCGCCCTGGATGTTGCCCGGGAAGAGCTCGATGCCGGTGAGCAGGCAGCCGATGCCGCGCATGTGACGGTCGCCGTCTCCCTGCACGCGGTCGTGGACGCCCTTCAGCGTGAGCAGTCGATCCTTGAAGGGGTCGAGGGGCTGGAGGATGGCAGGCAGATCGCGGCCCGCGAAATCGCCGGCGGCGGGCCAGAAGTTGCGGCGCACGGTGCCGTCGGGACTAAAGACCACGACCAGCCGCCTCCTCGGGGCCACCCCCGCTGCTGCGAGGCTGGGCAGGTTGCTCAGGAAGGGGAGCACGGCCGTGCCCACGCCCAGCCGGCGCAGCAGGTGCCGTCGTGACAGGCCCGGAACGGTCATGGCTGGGGGTCCGTGGGCGGAGAGGAAGCGGTGGCAGCGACGTCGGCCCGAGGCGGCAAGGCCGCCACCACCATGATATCGACCATCAGCCGGCGGATGTCGAACCCGCCCGTCACGAAGCCCTCCCTGAGCCGCTGCAACGTGCCCGTGCCCCAGGCCCGCACCGGCTGCTTGACGAGGGCGTGGAACAGGGCCTGCACGAAGGCTTCCTGGGCATCGCGACTGCCGGCCACGTAGGCGGCCAATTCGCGGCCGCCCCGGAACGTGGCGGTGGCGCCCGTGCGGGGCATGTAGGAACCCGTGGCGTCGATCGGCCGTTCGCCGCCGCCATGCCGCTCGGTCAGGCGGTGACGGCCGATGGCGTCGAAGTCCTCGAGCGCGAACCCGAGCGGATTGATCATCACGTGGCAGGCCTGGCAGGCGACGCCGCCGGTCTGCAGCGCGACCCGCTGGCGGGTGGAGAGGTCGGGCCTCGCGGCGGCGTCGAGCGGCGGTACCGCCTCACGGGGCGGCTTGAGCACGTTGCCCAGCACGCTGCGGGCCAGGAACACGCCACGGTGGATCGGCGAGGTGTCGTCGCGATGTGCGAGCACGCTCATCAGGTAGGGATGGGTGAGCACGCCGCCGCGCCGACCCTCGTCGAGGCGCACGGGACGGAAGTCGGCGTCGGCGGGCAGCACGGCGCCGTACAGGGTGGCGAGCCGTCCGTTGAGCGGCACCTCG
>QWPN01000164.1 GCA_003671185.1 Planctomycetota bacterium | reverse complement strand
CGGGGCGGAGGGCCGGGCTGGACCGGTGCCAGCCGCCGGCACGAGCGTCGCCAGCGCCGCGCCGGAGAGCCGCACCGCGGTGAGCCTGCCCTGAGGATCGCGTGCCCGGCGGCAGATCGTGCCTGCCACCCGGCGACGCACGATCTCGGCGAGCTGCCACGGTTCGGCTGCTTCGGCGGCGTGGTCGGACATGATTTCGAGGAGATCGGAGAGCGGACGGACGGGCAGCCCTTCTCGGAGCAGGCACTGCAGGGTGCGTTGAATCCGCGCGATGGAGAGCACGCCGGGCACGACCTGCTCGACGACGGCGGGCTGCACCGCCCGCAGCGATTCCACGAGGCGGCTGGCGGCATCCCTGGAAAGGAGACGGTCGGCGCGGCGGCGGGCGGCGGACTCAAGCGCCCGGGCCACGCAGCCGGCCTCGTCGAGCACCGTGGCACCGCCTCGGCGCGCGGTTTCGGCCTGGGCGTGACTCAACCAGGTGGCGCCTCGGCTACTGAGTGGATCGATCGCGGGCTGGCCATCGGTGGCGGCTGGCTCCCCGGGCGGTGCGATGGCCAGCAGGCGGCCGGCGGGGATGTCGTCGCTGACGACAATGTCGCCGCTGATGGCGATCGCGTAGCCGCGGTCGGGCAGCGACAGGTCGTCGCGGAAGGTGATCTGCGGCAGGACGATCCCCAGGTCCGCCGCCACGGCCGACCGCAGCGCGGTAACCCGCTCCGGCAGCGGTCCCCGGGCGGCCACCAGACCGACCAGGCTGCGGCCGAGCCGCACCACGATCCGGTCCTCGGTCATCAGGTTGTCCGCGGGTGACGCAGCCAGCACTGCCTCGGCCTTCTCGGCATCGACGTCCTCTCCCGGGGCGGCGCCGGCGCGGCGGCGGCGGCCCAGCACCACGGCGGCCCCCAGGGTCAGTGCGGCCATCGCGGCCAGGGGCAGGAACGGCAGGCCGGAAAGTGACAGCAGCGCCAGGAACACGCCCGTCACCAGCAGCACGTGGGGCCGCGCCGTGAACTGGCGGCCGAACTCGCTCGACAGGTCGACCGACTGGCTCGACCGCGACACGAGCAGGCCCGTCGCCACCGACACGAACAGGGCGGGAACGGCACTCGTCAGACCGTCGCCGATCGTGAGCCGGGCGTAGACGTCGAGGGCCCGTTCCAATGGCAGTCCATGCTCGACCACGCCGATCGCCAGACCACCCACGATGTTCACCAGCGTGATGATCACGCTGGCCACGGCCTCGCCGCGCACGAAGCGGCTGGCGCCGTCCATGCTGGCGAAGAAGTCGGCCTGTCGCTGCAGGTCGAGTCGCAGCGCCCGGGCCTGCGCGCGGCTCAGCGCGCCAGACTGTGCTTCCGTGTCGATCGCCATCTGCCGGCCGGGCAGGCCGTCCAGTGCGAATCGGGCCGCCACCTCGCTGGTCCGGGTGGAGCCGGCGCTGATGACGACGAACTGCACGATGGCGATGATGGCGAACACCACCGCGCCGACCACCAGATTGTTGGCTGCCACGAACTCGCCGAACGTCTCCACCACCTGGCCGGCAGCGGCGCTGCCGTCGAGGGCCGCGCGGGAGAGGATCAATCGCGTGGTGGCGATGTTGAGCACCAGGCGCACGAGCGTGGCACCCAGCAGGAACGTGGGAAAGACGCTCATCTCCAGCGGCGTGCGGGCCGCCAGCGCCCCCAGCAGGGCCAGCACCGAGACGGTGAGATTGGCGGCCAGCAGCAGGTCGACCACCGGCGCCGGCACCGGCACCAGCACCACCAGCACGGCCAGCAGGATGGCCGCGGGCAGCGCGTAGTCCATGACGTGGGCGGAAACGGGGCGCTGGAGAACCGCGGCCGTACCGAGCGGCTGTGCCATGCGATGCTACGGGTGAGGTGGGGCGGCGGGATCGGTCCCGGGCCGAGGGCGGGACGATAGCGGGGCCTTCCCTGACGGTCCAGACCGCTCCCGCATCGGATGCGGATCCGATAAACGGCTATGATTCCTGGCATTCCAGCCCCTCGTCCCCGTTCTCCGGGCCGGCGGCCACCCTCGGCCGCGTGGCCCGCCCGCCATGCGTTTCGATCGTTTCGGACTCGTCTTCGACTACCCCGACAACTGGTCGGTCGACACCGATGATGCGGCCGACCGGTACGCCACGGTGACGGTCTACGCGCCGGAGGGCGGGTTCTGGTCGGTCAGCGGCCACGCGCCGGGAGGCAACCCCGAGGAACTCGCCGCCGCCGTGGTGGGGCAGATGCGCGAGGAGTATCGCGACCTCGACAGCGAACCGGCCACGGAAATCGTCTCGGGCCGCACGCTGCGCGGTCAGGACATGAACTTCTACTGTCTCGACCTGACGAACACGGCGCACGTCAGGACGCTGGAGACGCCGGGGGCTGTGTACCTGATCTTCTGCCAGGCCGAGGATCGCGAGTGGGAGCACATCGCGGCCGTGTTCGCCGCGATGACGACGAGTTTCGTGTCGGCCGTCACCCGTACCGACGACGATGTCGAAGACGAGGGATGATGCCGGGTCCTGCCCCGGCATCGCCGGCGGGTCGCGGAAAGACGGCCATGCCCCTGTGGTGAATTGGCTTCACCAGGGCGTCGTGTCGCCACACCCGGACGACGAAAGTGCCTAAGGTCCGCGACCCCGCCGGGCCGACCGCGGGTCCACCACCTGCGGTTACGTCCTGAAAATGCACACGGCGTGCCAAACGTCCGGATGAAGAAAACGGCCGCGCATCATGCCGGGTTTGCGGCCTGCAACGGGGCCGACCGGTCGCCAGACGCCCCGGGCTGCGCATTTTTTCAATCGTTCCGCGCCCGAAGCCCGGATTTGACAGGCTGATTTTGCAGTTTTTTCCCAGCCGGCTGCCGCCACCTGGCCCGGTCACGGGCCCGAGTTGCTACCATTCCCTGCCACATCGCGGGGCCGCTGTTCGCGGTCGCGCTCTTTCACCTTCACCGTCGGCCAGCCTGCCTTGCACATCCTCGCCCAAGCCGCCGTCTCCGCCCCCGGCGGCACGATCCAGATGCCCCACTGGATCGCCTTCGCCGTGTTCGTCACGGTCATGCTGGTCCTCGACCTGACGGTGTTCCACAAGAAGTCGCACGAGCCGTCACTGCGGGAGAGCGCCTTCTGGACCTGCTTCTGGTCGGCCCTGGCACTCGGTTTCAACGCCCTCGTGTGGTGGTGGCTGGGCGGCAAGGCCGCGATCGAGTTCCTCACGGGATACCTGGTCGAGTGGTCGTTGTCGATGGACAACGTGTTCGTGTTCGCGGTGGTGTTCGCCTACTTCGGCGTGCCGCTCAAGTATCAGTACCGCGTGCTGTTCTGGGGCATCCTCGGCGCCGTGCTGATGCGGCTCACGTTCGTGCTGCTGGGGGCCGAACTCGTGGAACGCTACAAGTGGATCCTCTGGGTGTTCGGCGCCTTCCTGATCTACACGGGAATCAAGCTGGCCTGCGGCGGCGGTGACCACCAGCCGGGCGACAACGCCCTCATCAGGCTGTTCCGCAGGCTGATCCCGGTGTCGACGCAGCCCGCCGGCGACCGGTTCTTCACCCGCGAGAACGGCCGGCTCATGGCCACGCCGCTGTTCCTCGTGCTCCTGGTCGTGGAGAGCACCGACGTGCTGTTCGCCGTGGACAGCGTGCCGGCCATCCTCGGCGTGGTGACACCCGGCACCCACTACATGCGGTTCATCGCCTTCACGTCGAACGTGTTCGCAATCCTCGGCCTGCGGGCCCTGTACTTCCTGCTGGCCGGGGTGATGGACCTGTTCCGGTTCCTGAATTACGGCCTCTCTGCGGTGCTCGTGTTCGTGGGGACGAAGATGATCGCCGAAGCGGCACGCCACAACGAGTGGCTGGCCGCCCAGGGAGGCTGGGACCCGCATGCCAAGGGGCATCTGATCCATCCGGCCGTATCGCTGCTCGTGATCGTGGCGCTGATCGGCACCAGCGTGGCGGCGTCGCTGGCGTTCCCGGAGCGCAAGGACGGCCGCGAGACGGCCGGCGGCGGCAACGGCGACGCCTCGGGGCACGGCTGATGGCCCACCGCCAGCGGCCCGCATCAGTTCGCCGGCGCACCGCGCCGCGTGACCTGCTCGTACACGGCCTCGTGTGCCGCAGCCATCGCCTCGGCCGAGTGTCGTTCGCGGGCCCGCGCGTGGCCGTGGCCGGCGAGCCGCGTGGCCAGATTCACGTCGCCGAGGATCGTGCCCAGGGCGCGAGCCAGGTCGGCGGGGTCGCCGGGCGAGTGGAGCAGGCCGGCACGCCCACCGTCGAGCAGTTCGGGAAACGCACCGTGGTTGGCTGCCACGACCGGCACACCAGACGCCATGGCCTCGATGATCGGTAGTCCCTTGGCCTCGGCGTGCGGCGACGGCATCGCGAACACGTCGACCGCCTGCAGCAGGGCCAGCTTCGCCGGCCGGTCGACCTGGCCGAGCCAGCGGAAGCGCTCCGCCACCCCCAGGTCGCGAGCCAACGCCCGACAGCCCGCGATATAGTCCCGCTCGGCCGCGACCTCGGCGCCCGCTGCCACGACCTCGACGTCGTGGGCCGCGGCCAGGTGCGGCAGCATCCTCGCCAGCTGGTCGAGGCCCTTTTCGGGGCAGCCGCGGCCCAGGAATCCCACGACCAGGCGGCCGCCACGGGCCTGCCTGCGAGCCACCAGATCCGGTGGCACGGCGGGAAAGGCCGACACATCGACGCCGTGCGGGATCACCGCCACCCGGCCGGGCCCCAGGCCCATCCGCCCCCCCATGAAATCGGCGAAGAACCGGCTCATGGCGACGAAGCGGTCCACGTGCGCGGCTTGCTCTCGCAGCAGTTCGACGATCCGGCCGCGGTCGGGCTCGGGGATCGCATCGATGAACACGTCCTCGCCTGACAGCGTGCACACGATGGCCGCGCCAGTGGCCGCGCGGATGGCGGGCGCCAGCCCCAGCAGCAGCGCGTTGGAGAGGTGCACGACATCGGGCCTCACGTCGCGGGCCAGCCAGTCCGTGAGTTTCACCACCTCCTTCCGCTGCCGGCCCTCCGCCCCCAGCAGCGTGGAGACGGTGAGCGGCCCCAGGTCGGCCGGACGCGTGCTCCCCGTGCTGCGGGACAGCCATTCCAGCAACCTGCGGGAGTCGAGAGGCCGATCGAGGAACGCCGGCGTGTGCCGAAACAGCCGCACGTGCTCCTGCAGCCAGACGTTCACGCCCCCCATCACGATGCGTCGCTCGGCGATGTTCTCCTCGTCGGTGGTGGTGGGCACGAACGCCGGCACCAGCAGAGCGTCGCGGCCGCGGGCCACGAGCGCCCTGACGAGCGCATTGTCGTGCAGGCACGAGCCGCAGATGCGGCCGCCGGCACCGGCAGTGATGTGGACGATCCTCATCGTTGGCGTTGCCCTGACCTTTCGCCGCTGCCGGCTCAACCGCGGGGCTGGGAATGCGTGGGGGCGGACCGCGATGAGCCAGGCGCCGCCGGAATCGGGCTGGCCGGCTCTGCGCCCGACAGCCGAACCAGCACGAGCGCCAGGTCGGCGGGCGTGATCCCGCTCACCCGGCCGGCTTGGCCGAACGTCCGCGGCCGGATCCGCGTCAGTTGTTCGCGAGCCTCCGCCCGGAGATGACGGACGCTGGCGTAGTCGAAGCCCTCCGGGATCAGCCGCTGCGCGACCTCGCGCTGCCGCTCGATCCTGGCCCGTTCCAACGCCAGGTAGCCGGCGTAGCGGATGTCATGTTCGAGCTGGGTGGCCGACTCGCGTGACACGGCTGCCAGATTCGGCAGAGCGGCCACACACTCTCCCCAGCCAAACTCCGGCCGCTTCAAAAGTTCGGCGAGCGGCACGCCCCCGACGCGGTGTTCCGCCAGCAGCACCAGCGTGGCCTCGATCTCGGCCGCCTTGGCCGCCAGCCGCTCCAGGCGCCGGCCCGCGGCCAGGCCGTGCCGCGCCGCGACGGGCGTGAGCCGGCGGTCGGCGTTGTCGTGCCGCAGCGCGAGCCTGTGTTCGGCGCGGCTGGTGAACATGCGGTAGGGCTCGTCCACGCCCCGCGTCACGAGATCGTCGACGAGGACGCCGATGTAGGAGTCCTCGCGGCCGAGCAGGAGAGGCTCGCGCCCCGCCCGCTGCAGGGCGGCATTGGCACCGGCCACCAGCCCCTGGGCCGCCGCCTCCTCGTAGCCTGTCGTGCCGTTGATCTGCCCCGCCATGAACAGACCGCCGACGTGCTTGCTTTCCAAGGCCGTCGTGAGCTGGTCGGGCGGGCAGTAGTCGTACTCCACCGCGTAGCCGTAGCGCATGATCACCGCCCGCTCCAGCCCGGGCACGAGGCGGATCATCGCATCCTGCACGTCCCGCGGCAGGCTCGTGGAAATCCCGTTCACATAGATTTCCCGCGTCTGTCGCCCTTCCGGCTCGAGAAACAGCTGGTGGCTCTCCTTGTCGGCGAAGCGCACCACCTTGTCCTCGATGCTCGGGCAGTAGCGCGGCCCGCGCGAGGCGATCTGGCCGGTGAACATCGGCGCCCGGTGCAGGTTGGCCCGGATCAGGTCGTGGATCTCGGGACTGGTGCGCGTGATCCAACAGGCCATCTGTTCCTGCTCGATGCGGTCGGTGAGGAACGAGAACGGCTGCGGCTCCGCATCCCCGGGCTGCACCTCCAGCCGCGAGAAGTCGATCGACCGGCCCGAGAGCCGGCAGGGCGTGCCGGTCTTGAACCGCTCCACCCGCACTCCCATCCGCCCCAGCGCCTGGCTCACGCCCGACGTGGTGCCCTCCCCCGCCCTGCCGCCCGCCGTTTGCGCCTCGCCCGTGTGCATCACCGCTTGCAGAAACGTGCCCGTGGTGAGCACCACAGCCGCCGCCCGGTACTCGGCCGCGCCGCGAACGACGACGCCGCCGATCCGCCAGGCAGGACCGCCACGTCCATGCGCCGGCTCCACGATCAGGTCCTCGACCGTCTCCTGCCGCAGGTCGAGGTGCTCGGTATCCTCGACGAGCCGCTTGACCTCCATCTGGTAGAGCTTCTTGTCGGCCTGCGCCCGGGGGCCGTGCATGGCCGGCCCCTTGGAGCGGTTGAGGACCCGAAACTGGATGCCCGCGGCGTCGATGGCGCGGGCCATCAGACCGCCCAGCGCGTCGACCTCGCGCACGAGCTGCGCCTTGCCGACGCCGCCGATGGCCGGGTTGCAGCTCATCTGCCCCACAGTGTCGCAGTTGCCGGTGAGCAGGGCCGTGCGGGCGCCGAGCCGGGCGGCGGCGGCCGCGGCCTCGACGCCGGCATGGCCGCCACCGATCACGAGGACGTCGTAGTGGTAGACACTGCTCATCGGGGGGACTCGGGGGACCGGTTCGGGGCGGTAGGGTTTTCCCGATTGAACCATTCCCTGCCATCGTCGGAAAGCGACCCGCCCCGCCGCGGCTCATCCCGGCCGCCCGGACAGCCGAAGAACCCCGTGGCCGCTGAACCCCCTCTTGTGAGTGGGTGGCTGGCCGTGGGGAGGGGACTGCGGCGGCGGCCGCATCGGGGGGAGGAGCCATTCTTATGGTAGCGGCGGCCTGGGTTCTGCGGATCGTGTGGTTCCGGCGCGGGTGCCTGGCCATGGCGGCAGCCATCGCCGTCGACACGATGTCGTGCGTTGCGGTGCGGGCCCAGGGTCTGCCGCCGACGCCCGCCTTTGATCCGGTGGTCGACGTTCCGGACACGACCGAGGTGGCGTTCCGCAACGTGGGCACCTTCCCCGCCCCGGACTGGACCTCCTACGCCCTCACCGACGCCCTCTACTGGGGCCGCGACAACCAGGCCACGAATCGGCCCCTGCTCGTGACGGTCGACGACGGCACCACGCTCGTCTCGGCCCGCGACCTGCAGTTCCCCTGGAGCGCCGGCGTGCGGGCGTTCTACGGACAGCGCGCCCCCGACGATGCGGGCTGGGAACTCGGCTATTTCGGAGTCTGGGGCCAATCGGCCTCGCAGTTTGTCTCCGGCGCACCGCCAAACTTCATCCAGATGCCCGAGCCGATCGGCAGCCTGGTCTCGCCGGACGGAGAAACGGCGTTGCTGAAATACACTTCCCAGATCAACAGTGCGGAACTCAACGTGTTCCGCACGCGGACCGACTGGCGCAATCCCACGGGCAGTTGGCTCACGACAGACTGGCTGGTCGGGTTCCGCTACGTGGGTGTCGAGGAGCAGGCCTCGATCACGATCGACTGCTGTTTCGACGAGGGCGTTCCCGTAGTGATCCCCTATGGCGTCCGAACCCGCAACAACCTGTTCGGCGCGCAGGTCGGCAACCGCAGCCGCTGGACGTGGGAACGCTGGGCCTTCGAAGGCTGGGCCAAGGCGGGCCTGTTCGGCAATGCCCAGGAGCAATCGCAGGATGTGCTGCTCGACGTCAATAGCCCGCCCCCGCTACGGCCGGCGCTCTCCTCCACGGGCGGCCAAGTCAGCTTCGTGGGCGACATCAACACCTCGGTGATCTACCGACTCACCGACGTGTGGGGCCTTCGCGCGGGCTACAACCTGATCTGGATCGACGGTCTGGCCCTGGCACCCAACCAGTTCGACTTCTCCGACACCTCGCTGTCGGGCAGCAACCTCGTTTCGGGCGGCGGCATCTTCATGAGCGGTGCGAACCTCGGCCTGGAGGCCCGCTGGTAGGCCAGGCCGCCGGAGGCGTCCCGCCTCAGCGGCGGCGGGCCGCCTGCAGCACGGGCCGTGGAATCGGGGCGATGCGCAGCGGCGGCGCGAGCGCGGGATCGCTGGTGAGCGGCGACGTGACTTGCGTCGCCACGTTGTACTGCCGCACTCCCTTGGCACCACCGCTGCCGTTGAGCCCCTTCACACCGTACAACGTGTCGACCTGGCCGCCGCCGGTGAGATCGACGCCGGCCGTGAAGGTCCGGGCGTTCGACTTCGTGAACGACGAGAAGGCTGTGAGCCGTGCCAGTTGCGCACCAGTCGCGCCGCTGTAGATCTCCACGTTCGACTGCCCGAGGACTCCGGCGCCAATGAAGATATCGTTGACGCTGTCGCCGTCGTAGCGTCCCACCGACAGCGTCACGCCACCCCGGTACTTCGAGGTGAAGGGGAGGATCGTGCGGATCACCGTGGGTGTTCCGGTGACGTCGAAGACGCGCACCTTCGACCGCATGCCAGCGTTGTTGCCCACGATGATCTCGGCCTTGCCGTCGCCGGTCAGGTCGGCCGACGCCACCATCACGCCGCCCGCGTAGGTGGGCGGGTATCCGCGGAAGGAGCGGTAGGGGGTGTTGGCGACCGGATCGGGTGAACTCGGATCCCCGACCAGGAACGCCCTCACCAGCCCGGCGCCTCTCGACTGACCGGCGATGATGTCGCCGATGCCGTCGCCGTTGACGTCGCCCACGGCCACCTCGACTCCGCTGCGCCACGTGGCCCCGAAGGGCAACGTGTCGTAGCGACTGTCGTAGGTGTAGACGGTCGACACCCCCGTGCCGCTGGCGATGAAGGCACGAATCTGGCCCACGCGTCCGCGGCCGGGAGCCACGATGATGTCGGCGATGCCGTCACCGGTGATGTCACCCGAGGTGACACGAACGCTGCCCTTGAAGCCGGGCTCATAGAGCCCGTTGGTGCTGTCGAAGAACGAGACAATGGTGCCGAACTTGTCGACCACGCGGACCACCGGCGGCACGGGGCAGCCGTCGTCGGTGCCGAGCACCGCCACGCCCTCGCCCGCCGTGGGAATGATGGGATTGCTGACCTCGGTGACGGCGCTGGCCGTGGGCTTGTTGTTGGGATCCGTCTCGTCGCTGGACGCCACCACCGTGTTCGTGAACGTCTGCGTGGGCGTGGTCGCGGGGACCGTGTAATTCACGGTCAGGGTGGCCTTCCCCGAGGGTAGCGTGCCCACGAGCCAGGTGAAGTTCCCCGCCGCGTCCTGATTCGTGATCGAGCCCTGACTCGGCGCGAACGCTCCCTGCACGAGGCTTCCCGCTGGCCCCGGCCACGTGTCGACCACGCTCACGTTGTGCGCGTCCGACGACCCAGTATTCGTCACCGTGATCAGATACGTGTAGACGATGCCGTCACCGGCAGTCACCAGCTGAATATCCGGCGTCTTCGTGATCTCGAGCTTCGCCGCGGTCGCGACCGTCACGTTCGCCGTCGCCGTGTGCGGACCATCCGTCGAACTCGTCACCGTCGCCGAGTTTGTCTTCACACCAGCCGTCACACCGGCACCCACGCTGTACGTCACGTTCAGAACCTTGCTCGTACCAGCCGCAAGAGTCCCGATCGT
>QWPN01000053.1 GCA_003671185.1 Planctomycetota bacterium | reverse complement strand
GGCATTGTACGACCCGGCGCGTGTGCCGCGGAAAGTTGCCAGTTTTTCACCGTGGCCGCTACCCTTGCGGCTTCCCCGCGGCCCAATGGTGCGCCATTCGCCGCGCCGGCGGGGATCCCGAGAGAGGAGCGACCGCCTGTGTTCGTCTGCGTGAGCACCGAGAGCCTGCCGGACATGCCGCTGTCCGCCGCCATGGAGCGGCTGGCCGAACTGGAATACACGGCTGTCGAACTGGACGTGCGAGAGGACGGCGGGCACCTGCAGCCCGCTCGCGTATCCGCCAACCCCGAGGCGGCCATCGCCGAGTGCAGCGACTTGCAACGGCTGCGTCCCGTGGCGGTGTCATTCGCGGCCGCGGAGACGCCCGCCGTGTACGACCACTTCACGGCCTGCTGCCGGCTCGCCAAGTCGCTCGGTGTGGTGACCATGGTGGTCGAGTCGTCGGAACTGGGCACGCCCTTCAACGGCGAGATCGAGCGACTGCGGCGCATGGTGGCGATCGCGTCCGGCCTGGGGGCCGTCGTGGCGGTGAAGACATCGGCGGGACGGATGACGCAGGACGCGGAGACGACCGCCTCGCTGTGTCGCAACGTACCGGGGCTGGGCGTGACGCTCGACCCCAGCCACTTCATCTACGGTCAGAAGAAGCCGGCGTCGTGGGAGTCGATCCTCAAGTACGTGTGCCACGTGCATCTGCGCGACACGAAACACGACGCATTTCAGGTGCGGATCGGTCAGGGAAACGTGGAGTACGGCAAGCTCGTGGCCCAGCTTGAACGCGTGGGCTATTCACGTGGCCTGTGCGCCCATCTGCCACCGATGGAGGGTGTGGATCAGGCCGCCGAGCTGCGCAAAATGAGGCTGCTGCTGGAGAGCCTGCTCTAGTTTCAGGACGGTCCTGCCATCCCTGGCCAGGTCCGTCCTTGTCGGCCGCGGGGCACGCGCGAGGGTGCCCCGGTCCGAATCTCGTCACCGCAGTGTCGTCCCGGTCGACTCGGCGCGGTTGGCCATTTCGGCGTAGTTCCGTGACTGCTGCTCGTCCCCCTGCTCCGCGTACATGGTCGACAGGTTGCCGTAGGCCACGGCCAGGGCCCGTTCCTCGAGCTGCTTGCGGTCCACCGCCGCCACCATCAGTTCCACGCCCCTGCGGCTCAATTCCAGGGCGTCCTCGCGGCGTTCCACCTGCCAGTAGGAGATCGCCATGCTCACATACGACTCGCCGAGTCGGCCCAGTTCACCGCTCCGCGTCAGCGGGTCGTCCTGCTCCCACAGCGGCAGGGCCCGGTCGAACCAGGTCACGGCGGTGGCGTGATCGCCGCGCTGCAGGCTGTGGAGGATGCCGATCCGGAACATCAGCTCGCCCATCCGCTGCCGCTCGACGGCGGTCAACTCGCGCTGCTCGGCGCCGCGCTCCAGGAAAGCCGCCGTGAGGGTGGCGTTGTCGATGGCGTCGCTGGCGTCGCCGCGCTGCTGGGCCGCGGTCATCGCGTCGGCCAGCGCCAGTCCCACCTCCCAGTCGATCTGCCGGCGGCGCCAGGGGTCGCTGACCGCGCCCGCCAGTCGGTCGCGGAGTTCGAGCATGCGTTTCACCCAGGGCAGGGGCTCGATCGCCTCGGCCGAACCGGCCGCCACGGCCAGAGCACCGCGACAGAGCTGCAGCTCCAGCACGCACCGCTCATCATCGGCTCCCTTGAAGTCGCGGACGACCGCCTCGCTGCGTGCCACCCATTTGGGGATCACGCGGCCCTTCTGCTGCCAGGTGCCGCGGGCGATGGCCAGGGCGGTGCCGAGGTGGGCGTCGAGAAGCACTTCGCTGGCCGCCGCCTGCACGCTCGGCGACCGTTTGGTGAGCAGCGGCGCCGCACGACGGATCGCCTCGGCGAAATGCTCGACGGCCTGCTGGTAATCCGGTTCGGCTTCGGCCAGGGCGATTCGGCCCAGCAACCGCTCGCACTGGGCGACGACCAGGGGCGACGGCGCGTCGCCGGCCTTGACCTCCGTCACGATCACCCGCGCGTCCTGCGGCCTGTCGAGGGCCACGAGCACGCCGGCATGCTTGAGCCTCGTCCAGACATCGGCCGGATCGAGTTCCACGGCGGCTGTGGCCAGTTGCAGGGCCTGCTGCCACTTGCCCTGCTCGCTGGCCATGGCCAGAAGCAGCCGCCTGGCGCGGACGTGCCGGGGGTCGACCTGCACGGCGTACTGTAGATCGGCGACCGCGTACGCGGAACACGTGCTCATCTCGCGTTCGGCACGGAGCACGAAGGAGTCGGCGTCGAGGGGCTCGATGAGGATGGCGTTGGCATTGGTCGTGCCGGCCGATACGGCAAGGATCACGCCGCGCTCCGGGTACACCTCGCCGATCACGGCACCCTGTTCGTCGAGGACCGACACGGTGCGCAGGTCGGCGATCTCCAACTGCCGGGCCAGGTCGGCCACGGCCACGGGCTCCGCCAGCTTGATGCTGATCGACGTCACGGTGTCCTTGTCGAGGGCCATCTCCACCCGCTCGAAAGGCTCGATTTTCCAGGCCAGGCCAGCCGTGCCGTCATCCTGGGTGAAGGCCTCGCCAGGGCCCCACGATTTCTCCACCTCGGCACGGGTGGTCTTGCCGGGATGGACGCCACGGAAACTGGCCGGGTCGATCGACAGCGTCGGCATCTCGTCCGGCGTGGCGGCCACCGGCGCTGTCACGGTGGCGGGCCTGGCCGTGCCGCCGTCGGCCGGTGTGGCGGCCTCGGTATCGGCCTGTTTGGCTGCGGGCGTGAGCGTCGCCGGTTTGGGCAGCGAGGCCACGCGATCGTTGAACCAACGACGGAAGCCGCCCTCGGTCGGCGTGGGCGTGGGCTTGGGCGTGGCGGCAGCAGGCCTCGGCTGAGCTGGCGCACCGCCGGCGACCGGTGTCGTCTCCGCCCAATCGGCGACGGGTTTGATCCGCGTTGGGGCATCCGTGCCTGACGCCGTTACGACTTCGCCCGCTTGCTGCGGTAGCGTTTCGATCCAGCCCGGCAGCCGCATGCCCGCCTGCGGAGCGGTGCGAGGCTCATCGGCCTGCACGCAGGCAAACAGTCCGCAAGCTGCCACGCACAACGAGGCACGCAGGACCGGCAGGGAGGTCGAACACCGCAGCGTGTCCACGGGGGAATCTCCTGGGGCTGGCACGTTTCGGAGCCTCCCGGGCGAAGGGCTGGGGAGGGGGGCGGGACAGTAGGATTCCCCCCGCCTCCAGTCCAGAGCATCCTCTGCGGACCGGCACGGTCACCGCGGCATCCCATTCCGCCCAGAGTGACGGCCGCGGCGTGGCTGGTTTCGGCCCCATGCCGGGGGCACTACGATGACAGGAGTTTTTCCTCCTACGAGGCTGTGGCGATGGCGAGCGATCAGCAGCCCTGTAGCCGGATCGTGGTCATCGGCGCCGGCTTGGCCGGGCTCGCCGCGGCGGAGGCACTCGCGTCACTGGCCGCGGTTCGGGTCACGGTGATCGAGTCCGCTGGCCGCCACGGCGGAGTGCTGGGCACGGTGCGCCGCGACGGTTGGCTCGTGGAGCGGTCTGCCGACTGCTTTCTCGCCGCACGGCCCGAGGGCATCGACCTCGTCGCCCGTCTGGGGCTGACGGACGAACTGCTGGGCGTCGATCCGCGGGTACGTCGGGCCCTCGTCTGGCACGAGGGCCGGGCACTGCCTGTGCCACGGGGATTCAGGCTGCTGGCCCCCGGTCGCGTGGGTGGCGTGCTCGCCACGCCGCTGCTGTCGCCGTGGGGCAGGCTGCGGTTGCTGGGTGAACGGTTCGTGCCGGTGCGGTCCGCCGCTGCGGATGATGACGAGTCACTGCAGCAATTCGCCGTGCGCCGGCTGGGCCGCGAGGCCTTCGAGCGACTCGTGCAGCCGCTGGCGGCGGGTATTTGGACCGCCGATCCCGCCCGGCTGAGCATGGCCGCCGCGTGTCCCGAGTTCCTGGCGATGGAGCGCGACCAGGGCAGCCTTTGGGCCGGCGAGCGACGGCGGCTGGCTGGACAGGCCGATGCCGCCGAGGCCACCGGCGCCCGATACGGGCAGTTCGTGACATTTGCCGGCGGCATGGAGACGCTGCCTGCCCGGCTCATCGAGCACCTGCGTGAGCGGGGCGTCGAGTTCATGCCGGCCACTGCCGCGCGGTTGCGTCCGTTGCCGGGCCGCGGCTGGGAGATCGACCTGGCCGCACCAGCCGCCGCCCCACTGTCCGCGGCGGCCGTGGTCGTGGCGACATCGGCCCGCGGCGCGGCGGCCCTGATCGGCGAGGTCGACGCCCCACTGGCCGCGGATCTCGCCGCTATCGAGTATGCCGGTTCGGCGATCGTGTCGCTGGGCTTCGCCCGTGAGCAGGTCGCCCATCCGCTCGATGCCGCCGGTCTGGTCGTGCCGCGGCGAGCCGGCCGCCGCATCCTGGCAGTCAGCTTCTCCAGTTCGAAGTTTCCCGGCCGGGCGCCGCCAGGTTGCGTGCTGATGCGGGTGTTCGTCGGTGGCGCACTCGATCCGCAGGTTTTGCGTCTCGGGGACGACGCGTTGGTCGAGGTGGCACTGCACGAGGTGGGAGACCTTCTCGGAGCCCGCGGCACACCCCGGCTCGCGCAGGTCGATCGCTGGGAATCGGCGATGCCGCAGTACCACCTGGGCCATGCGGCCCGCGTGGTCCGCATCGCCGAGGCCGCGCAGAGGCATGCGGGGCTGGCCCTGGCGGGAGCGGCCTACACAGGCGTGGGCATCCCGCAGGTGATCGCCTCGGGCCGGGCCGCGGCATGCAGCGTGGCCGCGGCGATCACCACCGGTTGAGGTCGATGTCCGGGCACAGAACGACCGCGGCGGCAACGCTTCCGCATGCCGTCACCGCGACTCGTCCCCGGCGATCACGCAGCGATCAGGCGACCGCTATTTTTTCTTGGCAGCTGCGCCAGCCGCCGGCTTCGCTGCGGCGCCTTCGGCGCCTTCCTCGGCCTTGGCCTTCTTCTTTTTCTTCATCGCCAGCTTGGTGACGCGAACCTTGGGCAGTCCCAGCGGGCTGCGGCCCTCGCTCCAGCGTTCCTGCTCCTTCAGTTTCGCGATCCGTTCGGCCCTCGTCAGCACCCCACGGGCGCTCGAGGAACCCTTGCGGACCCGCAGGCTTTTGTCCATCGTCATGGCGGCGACCCTCTGTGTCACGGATCCCGCCGGGGGCGGGACTTCTGCGTTGAGAAAGTACGGCCAATCGGCGGCCGCTTCAAGGCCTGCCGCGGCGGGCGGCGGCAGCGGACGATTTCAGACCGTCACCCGGGCGATCGAAGCCAGGAACTTTTCCATCGTCGGCGGCCGCTTGTCGGGTTCCGCGGCCAGGCAGGACATGATCGCGGCGGCCAGCGGGGGTGGGATGTCGGCCCAGTGCCGGTCGATGGGCTCGGGGGGCGTGTCGTGGGCCAGGGCCGCCGAGCCGGTGGTGCCGCGCGGCCAGGGGGATGCGAGCGTGCACACCTCGTAGGCGCTGACACCGAACGAGAAGATGTCGAGTCGCTTGTCGGCCTGGCGGCGCCGCACCACCTCCGGCGCCATGTAGTTCGGCGTGCCGATGCGGTTGCCGGGCTGGAGGAACACCGGCTTGTCGGGCACGGTGAGCCCGAAGTCGAAGAGCACGACGCGGCCGTCGGGCCGAAGTATGAAGTTTCTCGGGCAGATGTCGCGGTGCACGAAGCCCGCCTTGTGGACCGCCGCGACAGCCGTCGCCGCCTGCCGCACGACGTCGAGCCGCTGCGCCGGCGGCAACGGCTGTTTGGTGGAGATCAGGGCGTGGAGAAGTTTGCCCTCCACGAACTCCTGGAGCACGAATGGATCACCCGACATCGACTCACCCCATTCGATGGTGCGGGCAATATTGGGACCGCTGATCTGCAAGCCGACCTCGCCCTCACCCGGCTTGCCCAGCCCCTTGTAGCGGGACTCCACGGGAGCCGCCTTGGCGCGGTCGATGAGCTTCAGGCCATGAATCTCCCCGGTCTTCAGGTCGCGCACCTTGTAGAAGGTGGACATCGTGCCGGAGTTGCTCTCGCGCAGCCGCTCGAACCGCTTCCAGAGGTCGACCCGCTTGGAGCCGCCGAACAAGCCGGAGAAGAAACCCTGCAGCGTCATCTGCCCACCATCAGTCCGGATGCGTCGCGCCGGTCGATGACCGGACGCACGAACGTTGCCAGGATACAAAAACGCGATCCCGTCCGTCGCACCCCGGCTCAGGACGCGTAGAGCACCGGATTGAGGGGGTCGTTCATGATCTCGCCCACGCGGGTGGAAGGCGTCCATTTGGCGTGGTCGGCACGCTGGTTGGCGTGGGCCGGTTCCGCCAGCCGCATGTCGACGTCCATATAGATCACGGTGTGAACCCGGCGCGGCCGGTCGGTCGTGTTGGGGCCGGCCCGGTGCAGGGTCCAGCCGAGGTGGAACGAGACGTCGCCTGTGGCATAGGGCTCGGCCACCTCGAGGATGCCCTGCTCACGGATCGCCGCCCGGATCACCTGCTCCGACTCGTCGGAAATCTCCAGGTCGCGGCCGATCCGCTTGAGGTGGCTGCCCCGGCCGAAGGACAGCGGCCCCATCTCGGCCGGCACGGCCTGCAACGGGATCCAGGCCGTGACGCACAGGGCACTGGCCATCGGCCAGTACTGCTGGTCGGCGTGCCAGGGGGTGAAGCCGCCGCCGGGCTCCTTGTAGAGCGCCTGGTCGTGCCACATGCGCACGCCGCGGGTGCCCAACAGGCCGGTGGCGATGCCGGCCAAACGGCGCGAGAAGCTTAGCCGCCGCGCCTCATCGCTCATCGTCCACAGGTTGCCGACCTGGATGAACGCCCGTCCGTAGGTGTCGCGTTGCTCCAGCGGCACGTCCGTGAGCGGATTGTGCTCCAGCGTGAGCCGCGTGATCTCGCGTTCGAAGCGGGCCAGCGTCGCGGCGTCGAACACCGCCGGCAGCCGCACGAAACCGTCGTCGCGGAAGCGGCGCACGTCCGCGTCGGCGAGGGCGTAGGGTTCATCGATGAGGCCGTCGTGTGTCATTCTTTCGGTTCCGTTCTCCTGACCGTGCCCAGGTCGCCGCCGTCACTCCCTGAAGTCGTCCACCGGATCGCCGCCGATCGTGGACGGGACCTCGCGTTCGAAGCTGGCGACCTCCACCGGCGGCTGACGAAAAGATACCGTGCCGCTGAATTTCTGCCGCTGTCCGTCCACGAGCACGTGTACCTCGAAGGCGGTTGGGTCGCGGCCGCCGTGGTTGGCGAAGTGGTGCACGAAGACGTGAAACCTGCCGTACGGCGCCTGCTTGTGCGCCCAGAACACGTTCTCAACCGGTTCCTGGGTCAACGGCCCGCCGGCGTTCATGTCGACGTCGAGCTGCCCACGGCAGGCGGAAAGCCGATGCGCGAAGAAGATGCGCTCTTTCCTGGGGGTGACCACATGCACATCGAGATCGTTGACGTTGTTCCACGCCAGGGACACCTGAATGTCCCCGGTCTTGGCGCCGGCCTGCTTGAGCCGCCTGCCCACGTCGCCGCCGAACCCGCCGAACCGATCCCCGGGCCCGGCCGTCCCGGACGAACCGAAGCCGGCCATGAGGCCCTCGGCCACGGTGTCCCAGGCGGCAGGTTCCGCATCCGGCGACACGGACTCCGTCTGTACCAGCCCTGGATCGTCATCCTCCAAGGCGGGCAGCGCCGATTCCACGATCAGGGCCTCTTCCACATCGGGCTCCTGTGGCTCGATGAAGGCTTCGACGGGGATCTCGGCCAGTTCCTCGAACTCCGGTTCGGGCACCGTGTCGACGTCGATGGGCCGCAACCGCGGTTCCGTGAGCGCCGAGTTGACGATCATGGCCATGATCAACAGCACCACCACGTGGAGCACCGTGCTCACGGCCAGGCTCACGAGTCCCGTGGTGTCGCGCTGCGGCACGGTCAGGTGCCTTTCAGGGTCCCCAGTTCGGCATGGGCGGCCGCGAGTTCCTTCTCCAGCCGCGGCACGTCGGCCGGGTCATCGGGCTGCTTCTTCGCCCCCGCCAACTGCTGCTGCAGCTTCGCGATCTTCTGCTGCAGGACTTCGATCCGCTTCTTCTGTTTCTTGTCCATGGCCACCCTCCGCCTGTTCCTCGGTCATCCGGTCGGTCTTCATGCGCACGCCGTCGTCGGCGCCGGCCGGGGTGTTCGGGCCGGTGTGCAACTGCCGCATCCAGCCGGACAACAGCACGACCGCCATCGTCAGGCCCAGCGTCACCGACAGCCACTTGGCCCGGTCATTTCGCACCCACTGCGTGCCGGCACCGCGGCCCACGAGCGCACTGGCGAAATAGAAGGCCACCAGCGCCAGCAGGAACTTGGCGCCGAACAGGGCATGGTAGCTCGTGGCGCGCATCCAGCCGCCGCCGTCCCAGCCCTCCGACCTGACGCGGGCGTTGAACAGCAGGAAGTTCGCCAGTCCGCTGGCCAGCAGCAGGGTGATCGCACCGATGACCCAGGGCAGCCAGCGTCTGCGGATGGCGTCGTGGATGCGGTCACGGGTCGCGGCATCCACCTCCGACAGGGCCGGCAGCAGTGCGAACCGGGCGAACACGAGGCCGCCCATGGCGACGATGGCGGCGAGGACGTGCGCCCAGCGGAGCAGGAGCAGGGTGGGATCCATGCGATGGCCTCGGGGGTGGTGACGGCGACGTCCGACGATGCAATCGTACCCGATGCCGTCCCCCCTCCCAAGCGGCGTGGCGTGGCCGTGCCGCACGGCAACACCTACAGTGTGCGTCATGCATGCCCCAGACGCCGCCCCCTTCGATCCGTCCGGCGACGATGCCGGGATCCTGCCCGGCTCGCGGCCCCACGACCGCTGGATGCGACTGGCCCTCGATGAAGCGCGGGCCGCGGCCGCGGAGGACGAGGTGCCCGTGGGGGCGATCGTGGTGGCGGGCGGTCGCGTCATCGCCAGCGCCCACAATCAGCGGGAACAACTGGCCGATCCCACGGCCCACGCCGAGATGATCGCGCTCACGCAGGCGGCGGCGGCGCTCGGCTCCTGGCGGCTGGAGGGTTGTACGCTCTACGTCACGCTCGAGCCCTGCCCGATGTGTGCCGGCGCCATCCTCCAGGCGCGCGTGCCGGCGGTGGTGTGGGGGGCGGCCGACCCCAAGGCCGGGGCCGTGGAGACGCTCTATCGCCTGTTCGAAGACGCCCGCCTCAACCATCGCGTCGACCACGTGGGCCACGTGCTGGCCGACGAATGCGGCCGCATCCTCAGCGACTTCTTCCGCGGCAAACGCTGACGATCCCGCGGCCCCGGACTCAGCGGCTGGCGAGGGGCACGAACTCGCGCAGGTTCTCCCCCGAGTAGACCTGCCGCGGCCGGCAGATCTTCTTCGTGGGCGAGTGGTGCATCTCGATCCAGTGCGCGATCCAGCCCGGCAGGCGGCCCATGGCGAACAGCACCGTGAACATCTGCACCGGGATCCCCATCGCCCGATAGATGACCCCCGAGTAGAAGTCGACGTTCGGGTACAGCTTGCGCTCAATGAAATAGTCGTCGGCCAGCGCCACCTCCTCCAGCTGCTGCGCGATGTCGAACAGCGGGTCGTGGCGGGAGATCTTGGCCAGCAGCTTGTCGCAGATGGCCTTGATGAGCTTGGCCCGCGGGTCGTAGTTCTTGTAGACGCGGTGGCCGAAGCCCATGAGCCGGAAGCCGGAGTCCTTCTTCTTGGCCAGATCGACGTACTTCCGCACGTCGCCGCCGTCGGCCACGATCCGCTCCAGCATTTCCACGCAGGCCTGGTTGGCGCCGCCGTGCAGAGGGCCCCACAGCGCGGAGATGCCGGCCGAAATGCTGGCGAACAGGTTCGCGTCGCTGGAGCCGACCATGCGCACTGTCGACGTCGAGCAGTTCTGCTCGTGGTCGGCGTGCACGATGAGCAGCGTGTCGAGGGCGTCGACGAAGTCGGGGTCGATGCGATACTCCTCGCAGGGCACCGCGAACATCATCTGCAGGAAGTTCTCGCAGTACCCCAGGTCATTCCGCGGGTACATGAGTGGCTGGCCGCACGACTTCTTGTGGCTGTAGGCGGCGATGGTGGGCAGTTTGGCCAGCAGGCGGTGCACGCTCACCTCCACCTGCCGCGGATCGCGGACGTCCAGCGAGTCCTGGTAGAAGGTGGAGAGGGCGCCGACGACGCTGCCCACGATGGCCATCGGATGGGCGTCGCGCGGGAAGCCGCCGTAGAAGCTCCGCATGTCCTCATGGATCATCGTGTGGTGCGAGAGCGACGTGCGGAAGGCGTCGAGCTCCGCCGGCGTGGGCAACTGGCCGTAGATCAGCAGGTAGGCCACTTCCACGAAGTCGCAGCGTTCGGCCAGCACCTCGATCGGATAGCCACGGTAGCGCAGGATCCCCTTCTCGCCGTCCAGGAACGTGATGCCGCTCGTCGTGGATCCCGTGTTGACGTAGCCCTCGTCGAGCGTGATCAGCCCCGTCTGCGACCGCAGTTTGGAGATGTCGATGGCTCGCTCCCCTTCCGTGCCCAGGATCACGGGCAGGTCATGGGCCACACCGTTGTATTCGAGCCGCGCCGTGCCGTCGGCTCGCGTGCCGGGCCAGGGAGGCGTTGCCGCGGCGCCGGGGGCGGGCTTCGACTGCGGGGCGCTGGTGCTCATGGGCGGCGATCTCCGGGGCGGATGCGCGGTCGCAGTCTAGCCCGCGTGGAACCCATCGGCAATCACTGGGAACGATCGCCGCGTACGGCGCCATGGCCGCCGCGGCGGGCACGCACTGGTCAGCGGCGCGTGGTCGAGCCGCCGGGGCGGCCGGCCGTGAACTGCGGGGCTGCCGACGTGCCGGCGTCGAAGATCGTCCACACCGGGGTGCGTTCCCGAATTTTGGCGAGGTACTCGTCGGCCGCGGCCGTGCGCCGCTCCTCGAGCAACGCGTCCTTGATCCCCACCTGTGCGTCCAGGAACGGCACCCGGCCCGCCTCCGTGCGCTCCACGACTCGCACGATGTGCAGCGACTCGCCGTCCTCGATGATGGCGCTGAGCTGCCCCACGGGCAGCGTGAACACCACCTCGTCGACCTTGTGAGCGGCAAGGCTGCCCTTGCTCGTCCAGTCGAAACTCCCGCCCTGCGCGGCTGTGGGGCCCTCGGAGCGGGCCCGTGCCACGTCGCCGAAGTCGCGGCCCGCCAGCACCTCGTTGCCCATGCCGGCGAGCAGGTCCCAGGCCTGCTTGCGGGAGCGTTTCAGTCCTGTCTTCACGGTCAGGGCCTCGAAGCGGGCCTTGGCCGGGTAGTCGTAGTCGGCCAGGTGGTTCTGGTACCAGGCGATGAGGTCGGCGTGCGGCACCTCCTCGTCGGTCTTGGTGTTCTTGCGCATCCATTCCTGGGCCAGCCCGCGCTCGAAAAACATCTTGCGCATCTGGTCGAGCGACATGCCGCGGGCCCGCAGGGACTTTTCGTATTCCAGCGTATTGGGCGAGTTGGCCTCCTTGAGGAGCCGTGGCAATTGCTGCTCGTCGAAGGCCTTGTCGACGTTCTTGCGGATCTCGGGCAGCTTGTCGGCGGGGATCTCCCGGCAGGCGTCGACATACACGAGCAGGGTTTCGATGTGCTGGGCGATCACCTGCTGGCAGATCTGCAGCCGCAACTCGCGGACCTTCTCGGGAGGCAGGCCCGGCGTGACCTTCTCCAGCCACTCCAGCGCCTTGGGCGTGAGCAGGTCGGCCTCCAGCACGACCTCCGGGCCGACGCGGGCCACGACCATGGCCGCCTCCAGCGACTTCGCCTCAGGCAGCACGGGCGCCGCGTCGCCGGTGGGCGCCTCGAAGGCGGCCTTGACCACGCCCTCGTCAGCGGCCGGCCAGGGCTCGAGCGGCGCACCCGGTCGGGCGCGGATGCTCGAGAGCACGTGCTTGTCGGCGTCGACGGCCGCGCTGCCGCCCGGCCAGCCGTGCGGACGCGACACCGCCTTGGGAACGGTGGGCACGTAGGCCGGGCCCATGGTGGAGAGCGGGCCGGCGTTGGGGCTGGCCAATGGCGCCGTGGCGGCGGGACCGCCGGCCGCGGGGTCGCTGAACGGGTCGGTGGGCTGCTGGGCGACCGCGAAACGCCCCGTCGCGAGCAGACCGGCACAGGCCAGTCCCAGCAGCGCGCCGTGGACGTGTCGGCGCATGATGCTGGGCGCTGTGGCGAGTGGGATGACGGCGTGCATCGCGGAGCCTCGGGACGCGCGCCGCCGGTCCGCGGTCAGGATCGCGGGGCCGAGGGCGGGCGGGGACTATAGGGACGCCCGCGCAGCGGTCGCAAGAGCGTCCGCACCGCCTGAAAAACAGCCTCCGGGACGCCAGATACGGCCGGATCGAGCGGCATCACGGCCGTGCGCTGGTCGGCGATGCGGAGCGTGACCCCACGGGAGGCGGCGGCCTGCCGCAGCTTCTCGATGGCCGGTCGGTCGTGGTGGCCGATCACGATCATGTCGGGGTGCTTGGCGATCGAGTCAATGCCCAACGCCGCCGCCGCCACACGCAGCCGCGCGAAGTCGAGCAGCCGCCGGGACTCGTCCGGCGGTGGTCCGAAACGGTCGGCGAGTTCAGCCGCGAGGTCGTCGATCTGACTCTCTGCCGTGGCCCGGGAGAGCCGACGGTAGACGTCGATCTTGGCGCGGAAGTCGGGGATGTAGTCGCGCGGCAGCCAGGCCTCGCCCGGGAGGTCGACGTTCACCGGCGGCGGCTCGGCGGGTGGCATGGCCTTGAGGCCGCGCACCGCCTGCTCCAAAAGCCGGCAATAGAGCTCGTATCCCACCGTGGCGATATGGCCGCTCTGCTGCGTGCCCAGCAGGTTGCCCGCACCGCGGATCTCGAGATCGCGCATCGCCAGCGAGAAGCCGGCGCCCATGCTGGAGAACTCCTGGATGGCGCGGAGCCGTTTGGCGGCGGTGCTGGTCAAGCGGGCCCCCTCGTCGACGAGCAGGTAGCACCAGGCCCGGTGGTGTGATCTGCCCACGCGGCCGCGGAGCTGGTGCAGGTCGGCCAGCCCGTAGCCGTCGGCCTCGTCGATGAAGATCGTGTTGGCCCGGGGGATGTCCAGTCCGCTCTCGATGATGGTCGTGGCCAGCAGGATGTCGGTCGTGCCGGCCACGAAGGAGAGCATCACCTCCTCCAGTTCCGCCTCGGAGAGCCGGCCGTGCGCGATGCCGATCGTTGCCTCGGGCACGATTCCCGCCAGCCGCGTCGCCACCTTGTGGATGTCGAGGATCCGATTGTGCACGACGAACACCTGCCCCCCTCGGGCCAGTTCCCGCTCGATCGCCGTGCGCACCAGCGAGTCGTCCCAGCGGGCCACGCGGGTCTCGACGGCGATACGGTTGGCCGGCGGAGTGGTCAGGTTGGAGATGTCGCGGATGCCGAGCATCGACATGTGGAGCGTGCGCGGGATCGGCGTGGCCGTCATGGTGAGCACGTCGACGCTGGCCCGCAGCGCCTTGAGCCGCTCCTTCACGTCCACGCCGAAGCGCTGCTCCTCGTCGACGATCGCCAGTCCCAGGTTGGCGAAGTGAATGTCGGCCTGGGCGAGGCGGTGCGTGCCGATCACGATGTCCACGCTCTTCCGCGCCAGCCCCTCGAGCGTGTCCCGCTCCTCGGCCGTGCCGGTGAGCCGGGAGAGCGAGCGGATCGTGAACGGGTATTCGGCGAACCGGGCCGCGAAGGTGCGCCGGTGCTGCTCGGCCAGCACCGTCGTGGGCACGAGCACGGCCACCTGCGCCCCCGCCTCCACCGCCTTGAAGGCCGCCCGCATCGCCAGTTCCGTCTTGCCGAAGCCGACGTCGCCGCACAGCAGGCGGTCCATGGGGCGGGGTCGTTGCATGTCCTCGCGGATGGCCTCCATGGCCGTGAGCTGGTCGGGCGTCTCGTCAAAGGGGAACGACTCCTCGAACTCCCGCTGCCAGGTCGTGTCGGCCGGGAAGGCGATGCCGGGCCGGCTGCCGCGCGTGGCCTGGAGGCGGATCATGTCGGCGGCCATGTCGGCCACCGCCTTCTGCACGGCGAGCTTCTGTTTCTCCCAGGCCGCGCCCCCCACCTTGGCGAGCTTGGGCGCGAGCTTGCTGCCGCCCACGTACTTCTGCACCAGTTCGATGCAGGAGGCGGGGACGTAGATCCGCGTGCCCTCGGCGAACTCGATCTCCAGGAACTCCTCGGTGCGGCCCTGCCGCTCCAGCAACTTGAGCCCCCGGTAGCGGCCGATGCCGTGCGACACGTGGACGACGTGGTCGCCCTCGTGGAGGTCGAGGAACGTGTCGATGGCCCGCGACAGCCGTTGGCGGGCGGGTCGCGGGGCGGCGTCCTCGCGCCGGAACAGTTCTGCGCTCGACACGAGCACGAGCTTCTCTGGCACCAGGCGGAAGCCGCCCGAGAGCCGGCCGCGGGCGAAGTGCAGCCGGCCGTCACGGGCGGGTGCCGAGCCGTCGAGCAGTTCGCGGAGCCGCTTCTCCTCGGCCTCCGTCGGCGCCACCACCCACACGTCCTGGTCGCGGCCCACCGTCTCCAGCTCCTCGCGGACGCGGTCGAGGACGCCCGTGAACCGCTCCACGCTCTCCACGGCGAGCGCCGCGCTGGCATCGAGTCCCGACGGGGCCAGCGCCGCCAGCGTGACCGACGGGAAGCGGCCGATCCGCGCGAACACCTCTTCCGGTTCGAGCAGCCCCGCCGCCCCCAGCCGCTGCCACATGCGCTGTGCTTCTTCGGCCAGTTCGCCCGGTTCCACCAGCACCCAGGCCGAGCCGGGCGGCAGCAGGTCGGTGAACGGTGTGCGCCGGGCGCTGCCGTCCGGCCGCAGCACGAGGGCGGTGACATCGACCGCCTGCAGTTCGGCGACGCTGCGCTGTGACACCGTGTCGAACGTGCGCAGCGAGTCGATCTCGTCGCCATCGAATTCGATGCGCACGGGGCGGTCCCAGTCGGCGGCGAACAGATCAACGATCCCGCCGCGGCGGGCGAAGCTGCCGGGTGAGTCGATGGCGTCGGCCGCGAGCCAGCCGCGGGCGCCGAGCCAATCGGCCAGTTCCCCGGGGTCGAGGCGCGCTCCCTTCTCCAGCCGCCGCGTGCTCGAGGCGATCTCGCGCGGGTCGACGAGCGGTGCAAGCAGGGCCTGGATGCTCGTCACGACGAGTGCCGGCGCTGCGGAACCGGGCAGCGCCAGCCGTTTGACGATGGCCAGTCGTTCGGCCTCGGCCGGGTCGGTTCCAGCCGGATCATCGTCGCCGAGGCTCTCGGCGGCCGGCAGGAGCAGGCTTGGAACGTCGCTGAACAAAGCCAGATCGTCGACGAAGGCCTCGGCCTCGGCGGCGTGCGGGAGGACGACGACGAGTGGGCCCGCCGCCGTTCGGTTTCCTGCCGGAGACCGGCGGGATGTGAGCAGGGCAGCTACCGTCAGCGCAGACGCCGACCCCCAGGTTCCGCCGATCGTGCCGCCGTGCCCCCCATGGAGGCTGGCGACCACCTCGGCGAACCCGCGATGCGATTCCAGCGTGTCAGCCAGACCGAGCAAGCGCCCAGCGTGGCGGCGGGCGTCGTTTGCCACGAATCCTCAAATCTTCGAAGTCGCCAGTATACGAGGCCGTGCGGTCGGCGTGGCTCGCGATATTCGGTACGGCTGACCCGATCAGCGCCGCTGCCGCCGCCGGGCCGGCGACACAAAAGTGCCCGCAACCTTCGCGCCAGGGGGTATGGTGAGACTTTCCATCCCCCCTTTCCCGAGCCTCCGGCACCGGCGAGAATCCGTCGCATCCTCGAGAGCAACGGCCGATGTCACCGATCCTCGCCAGCGCCGCCGTCGTCGCCCTCCTGCTCGCGGCGTATCTCGTGGTGGCCATGCTCGCTCCGGAGTGGTTCGGCTGATGGTGCTGCAAGCCTGGATCGAGGTCGCCTGCATCCTCGTCGCCACGGCGGTCGCGGCAAGTGCCGTGGCCCCATGGCTCGCGGCCGTGTTTCGTGTCGACGCGGACGGGGGGGCCGCGAACCGGTGCGAATCGTGGCTCGAGCAGCTGGAACGGCCCGTGCTGCGGCTGGCCGGCGCGTGGCCCGTGCAGGAGATGACGGCGGGAACGTACGCCGCCGCGATCCTCGTGTTTCACGCGGTCGGCTTCGGCCTGCTCCTCGCCGTGCTGAGGTTGCAGCCGCTGCTGCCCTGGAATCCCGACCAACTTCCCGCCGTGCCCTGGCTGATCGCCATCAACACGGCCGCCAGCTTTACCACCAACACCAACTGGCAGTCGTACGGCGGCGAGACCACGCTGGCGCCGATTTCCCAGTCGCTGGGCCTGACCGTGCAGAACTTCGTGTCGGCCGCCAGCGGCTTGTGCGTGCTTGCCGTACTCGTCCGGGGGCTGGTCCGGCGTGACAGCGGCACCGTCGGCAATTTCTGGCGGGATCTCGTGCGCTGCACGTTGGGACTGCTTCTGCCGCTCGCGATTCTGCTTGGTCTCGTGCTTGCCAGCCAGGGCGTGGTGCAGACATTCGGCACCCACCTCGAGGTGACGCCGCTCGACCCGTCGATCGCGCCGGATGGCACGGAACCGCCGCCGCAACGCATCGTGATCGGGCCGGTTGCCTCGCAGGTGGCCATCAAGCAGCTGGGCACCAATGGCGGCGGCTACTTCAATGCGAACGGTGCTCATCCCTTCGAGAACCCGACCCCGCTGACGAATCTGCTGGAGATCGTGGCCATGCTGGTGATCCCGATGGCCAGCTGCCTCGCGTTTGGTCGCTGGGTGGGAGATCGTCGTCAGGGACGGGCGTTGTTGGCGGCGATGAGCGTGCTGTTTCTGCCATTCCTGCTGCTTATCGTGCGCTGCGAGACGCAGCCCAACCCGCAACTCGCGGCCACCGTGCCCGCCGTGGACCAGTCGCCGTCACGCGATCACGAGGGCGGTTCGATGGAGGGCAAGGAGGTGCGGTTCGGTCCCGCGTCCTCAGCGCTGTTCGCTGTGGCCACCACGGCCACGAGTTGCGGGGCGGTGAACGCCATGCACGACAGTTTCTCGCCGCTCGGCGGCCTTGTGGCGATGTGGATGATCCAACTCGGCGAGGTTGTGTTCGGCGGCGTCGGGACGGGGCTGGCCGGCCTGCTCGCCTATACGCTGGTGGCGGTGTTCGTGGCCGGCCTGATGGTGGGCCGCAGCCCTGAGTTTCTGGGCAAGAAGATCGAGGCCCGCGAAATGAAGATGGGCATGGTCGTGCTGCTCGTGCCGCCGATCGCCACGCTCCTGGGCACGGCGGCGGCCTGCATGATGCCGAGCGAGTCGGCGGCGGCGCCCAACCCCGGGCCGCACGGATTCTCTGAATTGCTCTATGCGTTCTCCAGTGCCGCCAATAACAACGGCTCGGCGTTCGGCGGTCTCACGGCCACGAGCGGCTTTTGGACGCTCGCCCTGGCCACCGCGATGCTGGCCAGCCGCCTGCTCACGATGCTGCCCCTAGTGGCGATCGGCGGCTCGCTGGCTGCCAAGCGCACGGTGGCCGAAAGTGCTGGCACGCTGCCCACCCACACGCCGCTCTTCGTGCTGCTCGTGGCCGGCGCGGTGATCCTCGTGGGGGCGCTGTCGTTCGTGCCGGCGTTGGCGCTGGGTCCGCTGGCCGAGTCACTGCAGCCGGTGGCGTCCGCCGCGGGGGGTGGGCCATGAGCTCTGACACCCGGGTGGGCATCCTCGGCGACCCCGCCGCCCTGCTGCGTGCGGCGGGCCAGGCATTCGTGAAACTCGACCCCCGGCGCATGATCCTCGCGCCGGTCATGTTCACCATCGAGGTCGGCGCCGTGCTCACCACCGTGTTGGCGGTGGCCCGGGCCGCGGGCCAGCCCGGCAGCGAGCATCCGGCGTTCATCGCCGCCGTGGCCGTCGGGCTGTGGGCCACGATTCTGTTCGCAAATTTCGCCGAAGCCATGGCCGAGGGCCGTGGCCGGGCCCAGGCCGACGCGCTGCGGCGGACCCGCAGCGACACGCTCGCCAAGCGGCTCTCCGCCCCACGGCACGACGCCGCCAGCGATCCCACGCCTTCGACACAGTTGCGGGCCGGCGACCACGTGCTCGTGGAGGCGGGGGACATCGTGCCGGGGGACGGCGAGGTGGTCGACGGTGTCGCCAGCGTCGACGAGAGCGCCATCACCGGCGAGAGCGCGCCGGTGATCCGGGAAAGCGGCGGCGATCTGAGCACCGTCACTGGCGGCACGCGGGTGCTGTCGGACTGGCTCGTGGTGCGGATCACCGCCAATCCCGGCGAAAGCTTCCTCGACAAGATGATCTCGATGGTGGAGGGGGCGAAGCGGCAAAAGACGCCCAACGAGATCGCCCTCGACATCCTGCTGGCGGGCCTGACGCTCGTGTTTCTCGTGGTCACCGCCACGCTGCTTCCCTTCTCCGTGCACGCGGTCGCCATCGCCGGCCGTGGTGAGCCGCTCGGCCTGGCGGTGCTGGCGGCGCTGTTCGTGTGTCTCGCCCCGACCACGATCGGCGGCCTGCTGCCAGCGATCGGGATCGCCGGAATCGACCGCATGGTGCGGGCCAACGTGCTGGCGACCAGCGGCCGTGCCGTCGAGGCAGCGGGCGATGTCGACGTGCTGCTGCTCGACAAGACCGGCACGATCACGTTCGGCAACCGGCAGGCGGCCAACTTCCTTCCTGCGGCGGGCGCGACCGAGCGGGAGCTCGCCGACGCTGCCCAGTTGGCCAGCATGGCCGACGAGACTCCGGAGGGGCGGTCGATCGTCGTGCTTGCCAAGGAGCGGCACGGCATCCGCAGCCGCGATATCGAGTCGCTCCACGCGGAGTTCGTGCCCTTCACCGCCCAGACGCGGATGAGCGGCGTCGACTTCGACGGCCGGACGATCCGCAAGGGGGCTCGGGACGCGCTCGTGAAGCACGTCACGGCGGCCGGCGGCACCGTGCCCGAGGAAGTGCAGCGCATCTGCGACGACGTGGCGAAGGCAGGAGCCACGCCGCTGGTCGTCGCCGACGGGGCGCGGGTGCTGGGCGTGATCGAGCTTAAGGACGTGGTCAAGGGTGGGATCGCCGAGCGTTTCGGCGAGCTCCGTGCCATGGGGATTCGCACGGTGATGATCACCGGCGACAACCCGCTGACTGCTGCCGCGATCGCCGCCGAGGCGGGCGTCGACGACTTTCTCGCGGAGGCCACGCCGGAGGCCAAGCTGGCGATGATCCGGCGCTATCAACAGGAGGGGCACCTGGTCGCCATGACGGGCGACGGCACCAACGACGCCCCCGCGCTGGCCCAAGCCGACGTCGCCGTGGCCATGAACTCCGGCACGCAGGCGGCCAAGGAGGCGGGCAACATGGTCGACCTCGACAGCAACCCCACGAAACTGCTGGAGATCGTCGCCGTCGGCAAGCAGTTGCTGATGACCCGCGGCAGCCTCACGACGTTCAGCCTCGCCAACGACGTCTCCAAGTATTTCGCCATCGTGCCGGCGGCGTTCGGTGGCATCTACCCGCAGCTCAAGGCGCTCGACGTCATGCGGCTGCACTCGCCGACGACGGCGGTGCTCGCCGCCGTGGCCTTCAATGCGCTCGTGATCGTCGGCCTGGTGCCGATGGCCCTCAAGGGCGTGCAATACCGGCCGCTGCCGGCCGCCGTGCTGCTGCAGCGGAATCTGCTCGTTTGGGGGCTGGGCGGCCTGCTGCTGCCGTTCCCCTGCATCAAGCTGCTCGACATGCTGTTGGCCGCCTGCGGAGTGAACTGATGACATCCCCCGCCAACGATCGTCCCGCTCCTGGGTTCGCCGCCAGCGTCGTCGCGCAGCTCTTCCCGGCCTGCGCCGTGCTGGCGGTCCTGACGGTCGTCACCGGCATCGTCTACCCGGTGGCGATGACCGTGGCGATCCAGGCCGCCTTCCCAGGGCCGGCCTCCGGGAATCAGGTGCAGGACGCGGCCGGCGTGGTGCGCGGGTCGCGGCTCATCGGCCAGCAGTTCGGCGGGCCGCGCTGGTTTCACGGTCGTCCGAGCGGCACGGGCAACGGACCGTATGATCCGACCGCCTCGGGTGGCACGAACCTGGGGCCGACGAATCCGGCTCTGGCCACGGCGGTCCGCGAGCGGGCCGAGGCCCTGGCACGCGACAACCCAGCCCAGTCCGCAGCCATCCCCATCGACCTCGTCACGGCCAGCGGCAGTGGCCTTGATCCGCACGTCTCGCCGGCGGCGGCCCTGCTGCAGGTGCCCCGCGTCGCGGCCGCGCGGAACCTCGACGAACAGGCGGTGCGGCGCCTCGTCGAGCAGCACGTGGAGCCGGCCCTGCTCGGCGTGTTCGGCAGGCCGCGGGTGAACGTGCTGGAACTGAATCTGGCGCTGGAAAGACTGTCACGGGGGCCGGAGCAGTCGTCCGCCAACTGACCCGACGCCATGCCAGCCGATCCATCACGCCCCGATCCGGATGCCTTGCTGGCAAGGATCACCGCGGACGAGAAGCGGGCGGCGCGCGGGCGACTGAAGGTGTTTTTCGGCTTCTCCCCCGGCGTCGGCAAGACGTATGCCATGCTGGAATCGGCCCGCCGGCTCGTGGCCTCGGGAAGCGACGTGGTCGTGGGCATCATCGAGACGCACGGCCGGTCCGAGACCGTGGCGCTCGTGGAGGGGTTGGAGGTCCTGCCGCGGCTGTCGGTGGCCTATCGGGGCCACACGCTGCGCGAGTTCGACCTGGAGGGAGCGATCGCCCGTCGGCCGAAGGTGCTGCTCGTCGACGAGATGGCCCACACCAATGCGCCGGGCCTGCTCCATCCCAAGCGCTGGCAGGACATCTTTGCGGTCGTCGATGCCGGCATCGACGTGCACACCACGCTCAACGTGCAGCACGTCGAGAGCCTCGTCGACCTGGTCGAGCAGGCCACGGGTGTCCGTGTCAGGGAAACGGTGCCCGACGACGCGCTCGACCGCGCCGACGAAATTGAACTGATCGATTTGCCACCGGAAGAACTGCTCGAGCGGCTCAAGGCTGGGAAAATCTACCTGCCCGACGTCGCGAGCCGGGCGACGGAGCGGTTCTTCAAACGCTCCAACCTGCTCGAACTTCGCGAGCTTTCGCTGCGCCGGATGACCCAGCGGGTCGATCGCGACGTGGAATCGTCCCGGCGTGCCGGCGGTACTGAGCAGCGCCGCGGCACGGCCGAACGGATCCTCGTGGCCGTGGGGCCGAGCCCCGAGTCGGCCCGTCTGCTGCGCAAGGCCCATCGCGTCGCCGCCGGGCTCCGCGCCAAATGGGTGGCGGCCTCGGTGGAGATTCCAGCGGCTTCACCGTCATCACCGAAGGCGTTGGAGCAGTTGGAAACCAACCTGCGGCTAGCTGAATCGCTGGGCGGTCACGTGGTGCGCATCGTCGGCACCAGCATCGCCGACGCGCTGCTCCACGAGGCCCAGCGTACGGGGGTGACTCGGATCCTGATCGGCAAACCGCGGCATCACCAGCGCGGGTTTTTTCCCGGTGAGAACATCGTCGACCGACTTGTGCGTCACAGCGAGAACATCGACGTGCTCGTCGTCTGCGGCGACGACGGCGAATCTCCGCCCCTGCCCACCGGTCTCGCCAGCCGGGCGTCGCGCCCCCTCGCCGGCCTGGGCTACGTCGCTGGCACGCTCGCCACGATGACGGCGGCGGGGTGCTGGCTCTGGCCGTCTGTCGACTCCACCATTCTGAGCCTCGTGTCGCTGCTGATCGTGGTCACCTCCTCGCTCTGGTTTGGCAGGCGGTCAGGTGTCATCGCCGTCGTGCTCGCGGCACTGTTGATCAACTTCTTCTTCGTGCCGCCGTTCTACACGTTCGTGATCGCGAACTCCACCGACATCGTAGCCCTGTCAATCCTGCTCTCCGTGGGGTTGCTGGTGGCGGAGTTGTTGGTGCGACTGAAGGTGCAGACGGCGCTGGCCGTCGAGCGGGAGCGGCGCACGGCGCGGCTCCTGGAACACTCGCGGACTCTGGCCGTCGCCGTGGACGCCGATGCGGCCGCAGCGGCGCTTGCCGGTTCGGTGGCCGCCGTTGCCAATGCGACGATGGTCGAGGTGCATCTGGCAGATCCGCTGCACGGCCTGCTGGTGAAGGCACGGCAGGGGGCGATCGTGGCCCAGAAGGAGGAAGTCGGCGTCGTCTCCTGGACGCACGAATTCGGCCGCATCGCCGGCTTGGGCACCACCACGCTCCCAGGGGCGGTGGTCACATGCCTGCCGATCCGTCACAGCGGCGTGGCCCTTGGTGTGCTGCTGATCGCGTTCGATCCGCCACGGCCGCTGACCCGCGACGAAACAGGACTGATCACCTCGCTTGTCGACCAGACGGCGATCACCCTCTCCAGCCTGGCGCGACAGCACTGATGCCAGAGCGTGACCGACTCGGCACGAGGAGAGCGCAGTCAGCGATCACGAACCGGACGGGAGTCCCAGACTGGTCACTGCGGCTTGGCCGGCAGGAAGGTGAAGGGCACGGCCGGCTTGAAGGCCCCCGCCGCGTTGCCACTGTGGGTCTCGCCACCGGTCAGGGCGATCTTCTTCACGGCCGCGCCCGCCGACAGATCGACGTCGGCCAGCGGAATCCAGAACACGGTAGGGCTCGTCGCCGAGTCGAAATAGAAGATTTTTCGTTTCTGGTCGTGGACCGTGCGCCAGATCGTGCTGGAGATGTTGGGCTTGTCGGGCGTCGTGAAGCCCAGCGGCACCGACACGCCGCGGATCACGCTGAACACGGAGGCAACCGCGCGGCGCTCGTCAGCGGTCTGCGGCAGCGACGTGACGTAGAACGACGCGCGGACGAAGCGGTCGGCGGCCCGGTTCGTGCCGGGCAGCATGGTCAGGCCGCCAATCTGCCGCCAGTAGGCGTCGAGGGCCAACTGCTCGTCGAACGTCGGTGAGTTGGTCATCACCTGGTACTGCCGGCCGTGGTGGATGACGAGTTTCCCCTTCACGTATTCCAGGATCGCCGAGTCGCCGCTGGGATCGGAGATCGCCATGTGCCCCACCCCCGGCACGCCGTTGGGGAGCGTCGGGGCCACGACCGTGAAGGGCTCCTTGGCGAGGGCTGCCACGGCCTCGGCCACCGTGGCGTAGGAGTCAAGAACGTACTGCGTCCAGCAGGCGATCGACAGGTTCGGCCGGCCTGCCACCGCCTTGCCGTAGTCGCTCTCCACGAGATAGAGCGTGTTGGCCACGAGTCCCTTTTCGTTCATGCCGTCGACCGAGGCCACGCCGTAGAACGAGCACACCACCGACCCGTAGGTGCTCGTCCATGACAGCGAGCCGGGGCCGGCGGCGCCGTCCCGCTTCAGGCCCTTGGGCATGCACCACACCTCGGTGCCGGGGTCCTCCACCCAGTCCATCGACCGGGCCACGATCACGGTGCCGTCAGGGCCCAGGTAGACGCAGCGGGTGCAGGCGGTCGCGATCGGCGGCACCGTGCAGAGGACGCCGGCGACGAGGGCCAAGGCCGAAGGGCTGAGAAGACGCATGAAGAGACTCCTGGAAACGCGTGTGGTCGAGGTGGCCCGCACTGGTGACCTCGCAGTGTACGCGGCTGACGGGAGATGCTTCATCCCGTCGCGTTTGCTACCCTGCTGCGGGGAGTTGCCCGTGGCCGCCGGGGGTGCCCGACATGCGGTTCGACCGCCATCAAGGAGCAGAACCATGAACCGTGCGGCCATCGACGCCGTGTCAGCGCTTCCGATCGCCCTGGTGTGCATCGCCGCCGTCGGCGCCACGGAGGCTCCGACGTTCCGCAAGGTCGTGCTCACCGACAAGTTCCACGCCGAGGCGGCAGGGCAGGGCGACATCGACCGTGACGGCCATGGCGACGCCGTCTACGGGCCCTACTGGTACGCCGGCCCGGACTTTCAGAAGCGCCGGCCGATCTACCCGGCCAAGGACTTCGACCCTCACGGCTACTCCAATAACTTTATGACCTGCGTGGCCGACGTCGATGGCGACGGCTGGCCCGACGTGCTCGTCAACGAGTGGCCGGGCAAGCAGGTCGATTGGTTCCGCAATCCCGGCGCGGAAGGGCACGCCGCCGAGACACCCTGGCAGCGGCACCTCGCCCACCCCGTCGTCGACAATGAATCGCCCGACTTCCGCGATATCACCGGCGACGGCAAGCCGGAACTCCTGTTTCACACGGGTGGCGTCCTCGGTTTTGCCGCTCCCTCCGAGCCGACTGCCACCGCACGCTGGACGTTTTATCCCTGCTCCGCGAAGTCGAAGTGGGAGCGCTACCAGCACGGGTTGGGCCTTGGTGACGTGAGCGGGGACGGTCGCCTCGACTTCCTCATGGCCGAGGGCTGGTGGGAGCAGCCGGCTCCGGGCGGCGACGCGGCCGCCCCCTGGAAGAAGCATCAGCAGGCGTTCGGCTCGGGCGGCGCCCAGATGCACGCCTACGATGTCGACGCTGACGGCGACAACGACGTCATCACCAGCCTGGCCGGCCACGGCTACGGCCTGTCGTGGTTCGAGCAGGTGCGGCGCGAAGGCGTGACCACGTTCGTCGAGCACCCCATCCTGCCCGCCAATCCGCAGGACAGCATGGCGGGCGTGCAGTTCTCGCAACCCCATGCCGTCGAACTGGCCGACATCGACGGTGACGGCCTCCGGGACATCGTGACCGGCAAACGCTTCTGGGCCCATGGCCCCACTGGCGACGTCGATCCGCTGGGTGCCCCCGTCCTGTACTGGTTTCAACTGCAACGGCACGCCGACGAGAAGGAAAACCCGGCCGCCGGCGTGGCGTGGGTGCCGCACCGGATAGACGACGCCTCGGGGGTGGGCACGCAGATCGCCGTGGCCGACATGACCGGCGACGGACGGCCCGACATCGTGGTGGGAAACAAGCGGGGCGGCTGCGTTTTCCTGCAGGAATCGCGGCCCCGCTGAGGATCGGGCGGCCCCGGGAACCGGTTTTTCCGCCGCGCTTTATCGTGTATGGTTGAGGGCTCTGGATCGCGGCCCTCCGCCGCGGCCAGACCGCCCCATCAGGAGTCCCCCATGGCCACCGCCTCGCGCCCCCAGTCCTCCACGGCATTCGTGTCCGGGGCCGACGTGGTCGTCGAGTCGCTGATCCGCCACGGCGTGGACGTGATCTTCGCCTATCCAGGCGGCGCCAGCATGCCGCTCCACCAGTCGCTGACCCACGCCAAGGACCGGATCCGCACCATCCTGCCCCGGCACGAACAGGGGGGCGGCTTCGCCGCCCAAGGCTATGCCCGCACCACCGGCAAGCCGGGCGTGTGCATGGCCACGAGCGGGCCGGGAGCACTCAACCTCGTCACGGCGATCGCGGATGCCAAGATGGACAGCGTGCCGCTGGTAGCCCTCACGGGCCAGGTGGGCACGAGCGTGATCGGCACCGATGCCTTCCAGGAGACGCCGATCGTCGAGGTCTGCCGCGGCATCACCAAGCACCACTACCTGGTGACCGACGCCAACGACATCGCCCGCGTGATGCGGGAGGCTTTTCACATCGCCACCACCGGCCGTCCCGGCCCGGTGCTCGTCGACCTGCCCAAGAATATTCAGCTCGCGCAGATCGTCCCCGACTACGAAGCCCCGATGAACCTGCCGGGCTACCGGCCCGAGGCCCGCCGCGCCCACCCCGAGCAGATCGCCCAGGTGGCGGCCGCCATCAAGCGGGCCAAGCGGCCCGTGATCTACGCCGGCGGCGGCGTGATCACTGCCGATGCCGCCGAGGAACTTCGGACGCTGGCCCGCAAGACCGGCATCCCCGTGACCATGACGCTGATGGGCCTGGGCGCCTTCCCCGGCGATGACCCGCTCTCGCTCGACATGCTGGGCATGCACGGCAGCGTGTACGCCAACTACGCCGTCGATCAGGCCGACCTCCTCATCGCCGTGGGCGTGCGTTTCGACGACCGCGTCACCGGCAAGGTGGCGGAGTTCGCCCAGCACGGGTTCATCGTCCATATCGACATCGATCCCTCCGAGATCAACAAGAACAAGGTCGTCCACGTGCCGATCGTGGCCGATGTGAAGGAGGCGTTGACGCAACTCAACCGCATCGCGGAGCCGCCCGCGGCCAGCCTCGCCGACTGGCACGCCACGATCGCCGCCTGGAAGAAGGAAGATCCGTTCGCCTTCGACACCACCTACCCGGGGATCCTGGCCCAGGAGGCGATCGCCGCCCTGTCGCGGATCACCGCCCAGCGGGACACGATCGTGAGCGTCGGCGTGGGTCAGCATCAGATGTGGGCGGCCCAGTTCTACACGTTCCGCCGGCCGCGAACCTGGCTCTCGTCCAGCGGACTGGGCACCATGGGCTTCGGGCTACCCGCCGCCATGGGCGCGAAGGTGGCTCATCCGGAGTCGTTGGTCGTCGACATCGACGGCGACGGCAGCATCCTCATGAACGTGCAGGAGTTCGCCACCTGCAAGACCGAGAATATCCCCGTCAAGGTGTTGCTCCTCAACAACCAGCACCTGGGCATGGTGGTGCAGTGGGAGGACCGGTTCTTCAAGGGCAATCGGGCCCACACCTACCTCGGTCCGGTCGACCATCCCGAGGCCAGCGGTCAGGGAGATGGCATCTCGCCCGAGTACCGCTATCCCGACTTCGTGGCCATCGCCAAGGGCTTCGGCTGGCATGCGGAGACGATCTCAGCAAAGGCTGACCTGGAGCCGGCCCTGCGCCGCATGATCGACGCCCCCGGCCCCGCGCTGCTCGATGTTCAGGTGCCCTACCAGGAGCACGTGCTGCCGATGATCCCGTCGGGCATGACGGTGCGGGAACTGATCAAGAAGTAGCGCGGAGCGGGCCATCCCTGGCCCCGCTCCGCTGGCGGGTCTTTGGGAACGCGCAAGGGTTCCCTCGACCCGCGGGTGCCGCCCTCCCGGCGGCGTGGAGGGTCCGATCGGCGGGCCATCCCTGGCCCCGCTCCGCTACTTGCCGAAGGGGTCGGCTTCGGCTGCCGGTGCGTCGGCGGCCGGCGCAGCTGATCCGGGATTCTGGATCTGTGCCAGCAGGTCCCGCATCGCCTGCTCAGACGGTGAAAGATCGAGTTGCTGGGATGCCAGCATGAGATCGGTGGCCAGATCACGTGCCGCCACTTTCTCATTGTCGGGAAGCAGTTCGATGAGGCCGCCCTTGCCCTGCTCCGCCCCGATCGCCCGGGCGAGCACTGCCAGCCTCCACGCCGCACGACGGCCCACGGCATCGGGAATATGGTGCCCGCTTTCGGCCCCCGGAGCCGTGCCGCCCGGCGGATTCGGGCCAGCCGCGCCCGGGACGATCGACGGTCCGCCACTATTCTTTTCAGCCGCCCGCAGGTCGGCCTCCAAGGCCCCCGTCACCAGGCTGCGGATCGCCGTCACGGCCTGCGAGGCCTTGATTCCCGATGCGGGGCGGGCGGCGGCTCCCAGTGCCACGGCGGCCCGCACACGCACGTCGATGGAACGCGATGCGTCGGCAAGCACCTGCTCGGCCGCCGCCGCCGCCTGGGCGCTGAGTTCTGGCATCACCACGGGCAACATGTCGAGCGCCCGCGACGCCAACCAGTCGGTAGCCGCGCGGTCGCCGGCAGGCGGAGCCGAAACGATCGGCACGAGCACGGGGCCGAGCGTCTTGCCGAGGCCCGCTGCCGTCGCCGACCCCTTCTTTTGCGCTGCTTCCACGTGCTGCGCCAGGCCCGCCAGGGCCGCAATGCGCACGTAGGCGGGCAGTTTGCCGTCGCCGGCGGCGCTGGTCAGCTCTTCGATGGATCCGGGCCAGGGCAGGGCCTTGTTGTCACGGGAACGCAGTTCCCCGATCAACAGCATGGCATTGAGCCGCACCAGCGGTTCGGCCTTGTCGTCTCGGGCCAGCGGCCTCATGAACTCCAGCACAGCACGGCTGGCCGCCTCGAACGCCTTGGCATCGCCCACATTGTCGAGGAGCAGCGAACGCAACTTGCGCCGCACGACCTCGATCGTGCCGCGATTGGCCTCCAGCTGCAGTTGCGGTAGCACCGTGTCGACGGCGAACGTACGGACCTCGCCGGCGAAGGCAGCGGGGTTCGCCTCCCGCATGGCATCGACGTACACCCGGCGCTGCTCGCTGGAGTCGACTTTCGTCCAGTTGGGGAACTTGCTCGCGGCATCGTCCTGCGCATGGGCAGCCAGAGCCGCGACGAGCAGGACGACCGTCAGCACGGAAACCGAACGAGCGTGGAACGTGGTGGGCTGCATGGACTGGTGTCGACTGGCTCCTGCTACCGGGGTTGTGAGGGCTTGGTACCGAAGGGATCAGCGTCAGCAGGCTGGCCTACGGCTGGCCCGACCGGTGACCTACCGGTGCTTTTGCGATCCTCGGCCGGGGGAAGGGTGCCGATGTACCGCTCCACGCGCGGGGCCGACTCGGCCGCACTCGTGAATTCGAAACTGCCATCGGCGTGAAGGAGAAGCACTTCCGGCGGTTCCTGCGGCTCCGGCGGCTTGGAGGCCGGCTTCACGCCCGGCTTGGCGTCGGACCGCTCCTCCTGCTGTCCGCGCATGTCGACGACGATGCGATCGGTGGTGATGTCATCGCCGCGTGCTCGGTAATCACCGGGCTTGTTCATCAGTCTTTTGTCGATGTTGGCTACACCGCCCACGTCCGTGATCAGGCTGCGGATGGAGTAGTTGCCGCTGGCCCTGTCGGACGCCAACACCAGAATCTCGAAGCGAGGCTTCTTCGGCCCACCGTCTGTCTTCGTGAGCAAACGCACGAGAACCGCAGTCGGATCGGGCACGAGCACTGCCTCGGTGGAGTTGCTTTCCTTGGAGATCAGGAGCGGATCCTTGGTTGCCGCCATGTCGACCATGTGCTCGACGTCGAGGTCAAAGTTTGGGTTGCGCACAGACAGCCGGACGCGGTAACGGTAGCGCTGGCCGGGCTTCACGTTCGTATCGACGAAGCGGAACAGCCGGTACTCGAGGCTCGATGGCGCCGGCCGGGTCGGTGTCGCTGTGGGGCCGCCGGTCTGGATGCTGCCGTCGGCGGCGATGCTGACGACGGCAGTGTCGGTCTCGGCGGCCTCTTCCTGGATGGTGCCGGCTTCATCGAGAAACGCCACTGTGAGGATTCGAGCGACGGGGGTTTTCCCCATCATGTCGAGTCGCACGGTGAGATCGCACGAGCGCTGTTCGTTGGCCGGCAGCACCTCCTCGAGCCGGGGGCCGAAGTTTTCGGATACCGCGAACGTCAGCGACTTGTCGTTGCCGATGGCGGCCCCGGGGAACTCCTTGCCGCCCTTCGTGGCTACGCCGATGCGATACAGACGCACGTCCTGCTGGCGAACCGCGCCGCCGTGGACGACGACGTTTTTGACGGTCACGGTTTGAGAGGCGTACTCCGCGGGGCTGTCAGCCAGATCCTGCAGTTCGACGTCGATCGGTCCCCCCGCCGATTCCCGTCCGCCAAGGGCCTGCTCCTCACGGAGTTTCTGCCATTTCGGCACGAACCATGGATGCAGCCCGGCCGCGCCCCAGGCCTCGTCGATTCGCATCGGCAGCGGTTGCGCGTAGGACACGTCAGAGTCGGATTTGCCGAGCAGGAACTCGGGGGGCGACTCCTCCCTGGTCTCGACTGGTGCGGGACCAGCACCCTGATCCGGCGCACGGCCCCCCACCGCCACGTTCTTCACGGCAACTTTTTCCCAGCGTTCGCTACCGCCAGGCACCACCAAGGTCCGTTCGATGCGCCACGCGTCCCACTTGGGCAGGTCGCGTTTGGGATCGTGACCGCTGGCACCGGCAAAGCAGCGGGCGAATTCGGCCTTCTGCTTGGCGACAGGAATCTTCCCGGTCACGAGGATGTAGGGCACGATTCTTCCCGGAGGCGGCTTGGCGGGCTCGCCGGCCGGGCCGGCCGCCCCAACGCCGCCGGGTGGCGACTGTGCGTCGGCCAGCGGACGCTGGCCGACGCCGGGCCGGGGGCGGCCCGGACGCGGTGCCGCCGCGGGATCGGGCGTTGGCTCCGGGACGGCGCCCACGGCGGAGGCCGGCTTTTCGACGGCATCGGGAGCGAACACCGCGATGCCGGCCGAGGCGTGCAGGTCTTCGATACCAAACACGGCCGGTGCCGAACGTTTGGCGAGTTGTTGAAAGAGCGGTCGGTCGAACGGCGCCCCCTTCGACCAGGCCGTGATCTTCACCCGCTCGGGCCGCCAGGGATCGATGGCCTGGGCCAACTGGCCTTCCTGCCGTGGCGTCGCCGGCGGCTTCGCACGCTGGATGTTCTGGTTGGCTTCGTTCGCCAGTTTCGTGATCGCCTGCGGCGTGCTGCCGGCGGGAACGCTTTTGGAGCGGACCGCGGCGACTCCGCCCCAGGCCAGGGCCAGGGCCCCCAGGGCGACGATCGAGACCGCGACCTTTTCACCGTGCCTGAGCAGCCAGTCCAGCAGCGATTCCTTGTCGAACTTGAGGGCGGGTAGCTTCATGACATCACCCCGGCAGCCATGGGCCTCCAGCGCCGTGCCCAACGCCCGGGACGCCGCGGCGGTGCTGCCACGGAGGTCGGCGCCCCCGGCAATGACGGCTGCAACGCGTCGAGCACCTTCTCATCCGGCATGGTTGCCAGGGCGACCGTTCCCCGCAATTCGATCGTCACGTCGTAAGGCCTGCGCCGGCGTGGTCCCGAACTGCCGGCCGCAGCCGGCCCAGCCGCGCCGGAGTCGGCATTGATGCGCACCTGGCGGACGTCGATGGGTATGGGGGCGGCGGCGATGTCCGCCAGCAGCGTGTCGAGCCGACGCTGGTCCATCACCACACGCAGCACGAACGGCATCAGGTGCACCATCTGCGCCTCGGGTGCGGAGGACAGTCCGGCCGCGCTGAGCGGCCGGCCTGAAAAGTCGACGTAGATCCACTCGCGCAGTGGGTCGTCCGGTGAGGCAGC
>QWPN01000087.1 GCA_003671185.1 Planctomycetota bacterium | reverse complement strand
TGGGTCACGCATGATGGCTTCAGCACGGAGATGGTTGACGTGCTCACCGCGGCCAGGCACTTTCCCATCCTGCCCCAGGGCATGGATCGCCGCCTGCGGCCGATCGACGAGATCGAGGCGCGCAGCAACGCGCTGCGGGACCATTCCGGCTGAGCGGGGGCCGCTCTGGAACGTCCGCGGCTGGCCTTGTGGTTCACCCCCGGGGAAGCCTATTTTCCTGCCCGCCCCATCTCCCCCCACCATGCTTCCCGAGGGCCTCATGGCAACGCGTTTCCTCTCTCGTCCGCTGCCCACGGCGATGGCCGTGCTGATCGTCCTCGTGATCGATGCGACCTGCCGGGCACAGCAGCCCGCCTGGGGCCCGACGACGGCGGTCAACCGGCCCGCGCCTTCAACCACCTGGCCCACCCAGCCGCCGGCGCGGATTTACGTCCTGCCCTTCCCCATGGAACCCGGCCTGGAGCAGCAACTGAAGCAGAACTCCGCAGGCATAGTCCCCAAGGGGCCGGTGCGGCAACTGCTGGCGGACCGTCCCCGCGTCGCCGACGTGGTGACCGGATTCGACCGCGACGCACCGGTGGGCCTGTCGATCGCCCGCCAGGTGGCCGACGGGCTGGCCCAGGCCGGGCTGCCGGCCGTGTTCTGGGATCAGCCGTCGCCGCCGCCGGCCGATGGCTGGCAGCTCCACGGCGAGATCGTGGGCCTCGACGACGGCAACGCCGCGGCGCGCAGCGTGGTGGGCTTCGGTGTGGGCAACAAGAAGATCGGCGTGGACGTGGCCCTCGGCGATCCCCGCACCGCCAACGGACAGCCGTTCTTCGTGCTCGCCACGTCCGACAAGGGCCGCATGGCCCCGGGCGGGCTGGTTCTCGGCGCGGCCACGGGCTTCAACCCCTACGTGATCGTGGGCAAAACGGCCGCATCGAGTTCCGGCATCAGCGACATCACGCAGCAGAGCCGGATCTGCGGGGAAATCGTGGCGGCCACCACCGAAGCCCTGCGCGTGCACGGGCAGTGGGCGCCGCGCTGACGCCGTGGCCGGCAGGCACGGGCGCCGCAATCAGGCCGGGTCGCCCATGCCGGCCTGTCCCAGCAGCCTGCGCAGCGCCGTGATCGCGATCTCTCCGAACTGCCGCGGCGGCACCCTCCACAACTGCGGGTTGTGAAGTTCCACCCCCACCGCGCCGGTGTAGCCGATCTCCCCGAGGCGGCGCAGCAGGTCGTCCGGCGGCGACGAGCCCTCGCCGGGCAGGATGCGGTCCGAGTCGGAGGCCATCTCGCGCGGCACGTCGGCGATGTCCGAGAGTTGCACGTGGGCCAGCGTCTCGTTCGAGAGCAACCTCAGGTCGAGCGGCTTGCTCGGCCCCACGGTGAAGTGGAACCAGTCGAGGCACACCCCCAGCGCCGGCGAGCCCACGTCCTCCACGAGCGCCAGCGCCGACTGCAGGTTGTTGGGGAAACTGGCACGGGAATCGAACTCCAGCGCCAGCCGCACCCCGGCATCGGCCCCGCGCCGGGCCGCCTCCGCGAGGCTCCCCGAGAGCCGGCCCAGGTCCTGCGGCCCGAGCGGCCCGAAGGCGTCGCCGGACACGACCAGCACCGGAATGCCCAGGTCGCGGCACAGTGCCAGCCGTTTTTCGAAGTGCGCCCAATGCTCGCGGCGGGCCTCGCCCTGGCTTGTGAGCAGCCCGCCCTGGAAACTCGCCGCCACGGCCGCGATGCCGTGCCGCGCGAGGAGGGCGGCCAGCGCGGCGGGCTCGTGCGTCTCCAGGAACGCCTCGGCGTGACCCAGCCAGAGGTCGACCGCGTCGCAGTGCCCGGCCGCGTAGTCCTCCAGCACCGTTTCCAGCGCCGCATCGAGCGAGCAGACGGTGGCGACGGCAGGTCTCATCGCAGTCGATCGCGCAGCATGTCCACCACCTCGTCCAGCGGCACGCGGGACTGCACGAGCGTGTCGCGGTCGCGCAGCGTGACGGTCCTGTCGGCGAGCGTCTGGCCGTCGATCGTCAGGCACCAGGGCGTGCCGGCCTCGTCCTGCCGCGCGTAGCGACGGCCCACCGACCCCTTCTCGTCGTACTGGCAGGCCATGTGCGGCTTGAGCCGCCGGTACAGGTCGATCGCCACCTCGGGCATGCCGTCCTTCTTCACCAGCGGCAGGATCGCCGCCTTCACGGGGGCCAACCGCGGATGCAATTTCATCACCGTACGGCTGCGCGGCTTGCCGTCCTCGTCGGGCACCTCGTCCTCGTGATAGGCATCGCACAGGAAGGCCAGCACGGCCCGGTCGGCCCCGGCCGAGGGCTCGATCACGTGCGGCACGTAGCGCTCGCGGCTCACGTCGTCGAAGTAGGAGAGGTCCTTGCCGCTGCCCCGATGCCGCGGCTTGCCGTCCGCCCCCGTCTCCACCACGAGCGCGCCATCCCTGCGGACGAGCTTGCCCTCCATGTGGCTGCGCAGGTCGAAGTCGCCGCGGTGGGCGATCCCCTCGAGTTCGCCGAACTCGCCCGCCGCCAGGAACGGGAAGGCGTACTCGATGTCGGCCGTGCCCACCGAATAGTGCGAGAGTTCGTCCGCCCCGTGCTCCCGCAATTGGAGTTTGCCCTCGGTGAGGCCGAGATCGAGGTACCACTTCCAGCGCCGGTCCCGCCAGTAACGGTACCAGGCCGCCGAGTCAGCCGGCTTGCAGAAGAACTCGATCTCCATCTGCTCGAATTCCCGCGAGCGGAAGGTGAAGTTCCGCGGCGTGATCTCGTTGCGGAAGCTCTTGCCGATCTGGGCGATGCCGAACGGCACGCGCACCCGCGACGTGTCGAGCACGTTCTTGAAATTGACGAAGATGCCCTGCGCCGTCTCCGGTCGGAGAAAGGCCCGGTCGTCGTCGTCGCCCGCCAAGGCGCCGATCCGGGTCTCGAACATGAGATTGAACTCGCGCGGGGCGGTGAGCGTGCCCGGTTGGGCGGCGTCGGGACCGAGCACGTCCCCCAGGCCGACGGTGCCGGCCGTGATCGCCCCGGCCAGCGATTCCAGGCCGCCGGTCCACTCGATCTCATCCACCTGCTTGGCCCGCAGGCCGAAGAACTTCTGCGCCTTGGCCACCGTGTCGGGCAGGGCCTCATCGCCCGACTGGTCGGTCGTCACGAAGGCCTTCTTGCCGCGGTGGCCGGCCCAGCGGCCGTGCAGATGGTCGTAGCGGTAACGTCGCTTCGATTCCCGGCAGTCGATCATCCAGTCATGGAACAGGTCGAAGTGGCCCGAGCACTTCCAGACCTGGGGGTGCATGATGATCGTGCAGTCCAGCCCGGCCATCTCGTATTCGGCGGGCGCGCCGGGGGGGGCCGCCAATTCGTCATGGCCGGCCACCATGTCGTGCCACCAGGCGTCCTTGAGGTTGCGCTTCAGCGCCACCCCCAGCGGCCCGTAATCCCAGAAGCCATTGAGGCCGCCGTAGATCTCGCTCGACTGAAAGATGAAACCGCGGCGCTTGGCGAGCGACACGATCCTGTCCATCCGCGACTGGTCGTTCTGTTTTTCCATGGTCTTCCGGGGCCGGGGACGAGGCGATGTGTGGGGAGGGGAAGGAGTGTAGTTCGCGCCGCGCCGTGGGGTCCACCTCACGCCGGTGCCGTTGCCGCCTGGTGCTGGTGGAAGGCGTGCAGCCAGCCCGTGGCGTGCTCCAATCTCGGCACGACCGTCAGCGTGTCGATGGCGGCCGCAGCCTTCAGGTCGGCAGCCATGCCCAGGGCCACGAGATTCCGCCCCCCGAGCGCATGCCGAAACACCTCCTCGATCGCCCGTTCGGGCGGCTCGCCATGATCGCGGACCGCCGCGAAGGATTGGAGCGCCGCCCTGGCCGGCATGTCGAACTCGTCGCCCACGGCCCCCGGATCGGCGGCCGCCGCGTCGAGGATGGCACCGGCCGTGAGCACGTCGTCGCCCGACACCGCGCCGTCGGTACCAGCGCACACCAGGTGCACATCGCGGCTGCCGCAGCGGACGGCCAGTGCCCGCACGGCGCGTGCCACCGCCGACCGGTTGACCATCGCCCCCACGAGCACCTCCCGCGCCGCGCGGCAGCGCTCAAGCGCCGCGGTGCCGTTGGTGGTGGTGATCACGACCTGCCGGCCCGCGACCCGGTCCGGCAGGTATTCGAGCGGCGAGTTCCCCAGGTCGAATCCCGAGATGCGCACGCAGCCCCGTTCACCCCCCAGCACGACGCCCGGTCCGGCCGCTGCGCGGGCCTCTTCCACCGTGAGCATCGGCCTCACTCCTGCCGCCCCGTGGGCCAGAGCCGTCGTGATCGTCGTCGACGCACGCAGCACGTCGATGATCACAGCCACGTGTCCTGCCACGTCATCCGGCGGCACGTGGGCGGCGAGGTCGTGGCAGTGCCAGCGGAGCGGATGCGGCATGGACGGCGGTGACGGGGCTGCGGCGTGGAGAAAACACGCATCATACGCGGCCCGAAGCCGCCTTGCCCGGCCCGTCCAGACACCCTACCCTCCGCCGGCGACGGAGCCGTCAGGGAGGTACGCGTGGGCCGAAGGCTGCAGGTGCTGCGCGCGGGCATCGAACCGCGCCACGAGGTCCTGGAGATCGGCCCCTGGCACGAGCCGATCGCGCCGCGGGCCCTCGGCTACCGCACGACCATCCTCGACATCAAGGACACGCGGACGCTGCGCGCGATGGCGGCATCCGATCCCCAGATTCGTCCTGGCGACATCGGGGCCATCGAGGATGTGGACATCGTGGGCTCGGCCTGCGACGTCGCCGAACTCGTGCGTGGCACGCTCGGCCCCGACAAGCGATTCGACTGGGTGCTCTCCTCGCACAATGTGGAGCACATGCCGAACCCCATCCGCTTCCTGCGTCAGGCCGCCGAGATCCTCCACGACGGCGGCGTGCTGCGGATGGCGATTCCCGACAAGCGGGCCTGCTTCGACCACTTCCGGCCGCTGACCGACATCTCCGAGTGGCTGCAGGCCCACGACGAGAACCGGGTGCAGCCCACGATCTACCAACTGTTCCGCGAGGATTCTCTGCGCAGCGTGCTGCAGATGGGTGGGCGCACGCTGCACGCCTGGCAACTGGGCGACATGGAGGGAGGCCGCCTGCTGCCAGCCGCCAACAGCCTCGAACTCTATCGCCGCTGGTTCGGCGCCGCCGAGCGGCCCGGCCACTACGTCGACACGCATTGCTGGGCCTTCACGCCCGATTCGTTCGAACTGCTGGTGCGGGACGTGATCGCCTTCGGACTCCTGCCGATGCAGGTCGACCGCGTGTCGGCCACCCGGGGTCACGAGTTCTTCGTCGACGTGCGGCGTTGTGCCGTGGCGCCACGCGTGAGCGAGCCGGAATACCTGGCCACGCGGGCCCGGCTGCTCGGCCGTTGCGTCCGCGACGATGACGCGGCGCTGGCGGCCCGCGTGCCGCTGTCGCTGCGGCTGGCGCGGCGGGCGAAGCGTTTCGTGCGCCGCCTGGCGCGGACCCACCTGCCCCGCACGCGGCTGGCCGGCTGAACGGGCCGCACGCCCCCGTACGTTGCGGGGAACGCGTTCCCCGCAACGCACGGCACGGCGAGCCGACCCCGCAGGCTGGCACCGATTCCCCGGCCGTCTAGGATGGAGCCGTGGGTCACCACTCGTTGGCGGCCGCAGGGTTCCGCCCGGGGTGCCGGATGGCCGAGAGATCACCAGCCTTGTCCGAACCGCCGCGTGAACGGGCCGCGGATGCCACCGTCGACAAGAGCGGGGCGCGGGTACGGGGCATGTTCGCCGAGATCGCCCCGCGCTATGACCTCGTCAACCGCATGCTCTCCGGGGGCATCGACGTCTGGTGGCGGCATGTCACCGTGAGCCGCGCCCCGCCGCCCGCCGCCGGCGCGATCCTCGACGTCTGCACCGGAACGGGCGACCTGGCGCTGGCCTACGCGGCGAAATCGGGCCCGCATGTCCGCGTGGTGGCCAGCGACTTCTGTCGGCCGATGCTCGACCGCGGCATCGAGAAGTCGCAACGCAGCGGCGCCCGTGTGGAGTGGATCGAGGCCGACGCCATGCGGCTGCCATTCCCTGACGCGACGTTCGACCTCGTCACGGTAGCGTTCGGCCTGCGCAACATCGCCGACACCGCGACAGGCTTGGCGGAGATGGCCCGCGTCTGCCGCCCCGGCGGCCGGCTGGCGATCCTCGAGTTCGCGCTGCCGCGAAACAGGCTCATCCGCACCGGCTACCTCTGGTACTTCCGCAACGTGCTGCCCCGGCTGGGTAACGCCGTGGCCCGCAACGGTTCCGACGCCTACACCTATCTGAACCGCAGCGTGGAGGAGTTTCCCACTGGAGAGGCCCTGGCTACCCTGGTTCGCGCGGCTGGCTTCACGCAGGTGGATTCGTTGCCCCTGACCGGCGGTATCGCCGCCCTGACCATCGCCACCCGGCAGGCCTGACTCCATGACCCCTCCCAGCGATCGCCCGCTCGTCGTCGGCATCACGGGCGCCTCAGGCGCGCCGTATGCCGTGCGGCTCCTGGAAGTCCTTCTGGAGTCCGACCGCGACATCCACCTCGCCATCAGCCCCGCGGGCCAGGCCGTCATCGAAACGGAACTCGGCCGGCGGATCGACCTCGACCGCTTCGACCTGGCGGACCTGCTGGGCAAGGCTCCCGCCGCCGACCGCACGGCGCGGCTGCACTACCATCACTTCAGGAACCTGATGGCCCCGATCGCCAGCGGCTCCTTCCTCACCTCCGCGATGGTGATCTGCCCGTGCAGCGGAGGCACGCTGGCGGCGGTGGCCCACGCCACGGGCGAGAACCTCATCCACCGCGCAGCCGAGGTGCACCTCAAGGAACGTCGCAAGCTCGTGGTCGTGCCGCGCGAGACGCCGCTCTCGCTGCCGCAGCTGCGCAACATGCAGGCCATCCACGAGGCGGGGGCCGTGGTGCTGCCGGCGGCGCCGGGCTTCTACCACGGGGCGCACAGCCTGGCCGACCTGGTCGACTTCGTGGTGGCGCGGATCTGCGATCAGCTGGGCGTGTCCCATGCGCTGGTGCGCCGCTGGGGCGAGGCCACCTGATGGCCGCCCCGCTGCGCACCTTCCTGGAGCTCGTGCGCTTCAGCCACACGATCTTCGCCCTGCCGTTCGCCATGGCGGCGGCCCTGATCGCGATCCGCTGGGGCGGCGACACGGGCTTCTCCGCCGCCCGGCCCCGCGATCTGATCGTGCCGCTGGTGGGCATCGTGGTCTGCATGGTGGCCGCACGAACGGCCGCCATGGCCTTCAACCGGCTCGTCGACCGGGCCATCGACGCCGCCAACCCGCGCACCGCGACGCGACACCTGCCGCGCGGCGACGTGTCCGCCGCCGAGGTGCTGCTGCTCGTCGTGCTCTCGGCGGCGGTGTTCGTGGGCGGCACGCTCCTGTTCCTGCCCAACTGGCTGCCTGTCGTGCTCTCCGTCCCCGTGCTGGCGTGGTTGCTGGGATACAGCTACGCCAAGCGGTTCACATCGCTGGCCCACGTCTGGCTGGGCGCCGCACTCGGGCTGGCGCCGCTGGCCGCCTGGATCGCGCTGCGCGGCCGCACGCTGCTCGTCGACCCGGCCGACATCCTCCCGGCCGCCGTCCTCGGTCTGGCCGTGACCGCATGGGTGGCCGGCTTCGACATCATCTACGCCTGTCAGGACGCCGCCTTCGACGCCGGACACGGCCTGCACAGCATCCCGGCCCGCGTGGGCGTACCCCGGGCCCTGAAACTGTCGCGGTGGTTGCACGCGGGCACCATGCTGGCGCTCACATCTCTGCCCTTGGCCGTGCCGGAACTGGGCGGCATCTACTGGGTCGCCGTCGCCGCGGTCGCCGGTCTGCTCGTCTGGGAGCACTCGCTCGTGCGGCCGGACGACCTGTCCCGGGTGAACCAGGCCTTCTTCAGCGCCAACGCCCTGATCGGCCTGATCCTGCTGGCCGCGATCGCCGCCGATCTCTGGATCTGACGCCGCCACAACGGGCTTGTCGCCGGAGCGCGATTCGCCCATCCTCGTGCTCCTCTGCCGGCGGACCGACCCGCGATCCCCGACCCCCACGAGGAGTGTCATTCCATGAAGTGCCACAACGTCGACTACGAAATCCTTGGCTCGGAGATGCAGATCGTGGAGGTCGAACTCGACCCCGGCGAGACGGTGATCGCCGAGGCCGGGGTGATGAACTACATGGAGGACGGTGTCGAATTCACCGCCACGATGGGGGACGGGTCGGAGCCCGAGCAGGGCTTCTTCGGAAAACTGGCCAGCGCCGGCAGGCGCATGCTCACCGGGGAGTCGTTCTTCCTCACGCACTTCACCAACCACGCCTCCGGCAAACGCCGTGTGGCGTTCGCAGCCCCCTACCCCGGCAAGATCCTGGCCCTCGACCTGGCCACGATCGGCGGCGGGCTCACCTGCCAGAAGAACGCCTTTCTCTGCGCGGCGTTGGGCACGAAGATCGGGATCGCGTTTCAGCGTCGGCTGGCGACAGGTTTTTTCGGCGGCGAGGGGTTCATCCTGGAGAAACTCGAGGGGGATGGCATGGCGTTCATCCACGCCGGCGGCCATGTGGTCGAGAAGCGACTCCAGGGGGAGACGCTGCGGGTGGATACCGGCTGCGTCGTGGCCTTCACGCAGGGCATCGAGTTCGACATCGCCCGGGCCGGCGGACTGAAGTCGATGATGTTCGGCGGCGAGGGCATGTTCCTGGCCACGCTCAGCGGCACTGGCACGGTGTATCTGCAGAGCCTGCCCTTCTCGCGGCTGGCGGCCGAAGTGGTGGCACACGCCGGCTTCTCGGCTAATTCCAAGGATGAAGGATCCGTCCTGGGCAAGCTCGGCAATCTCTTCGAATCGTCGTGAAACTCGGCGGCGAGAGGGGCCGGCGCGGCGACCGCTCAGGATCGGCCACGGGCCGGTGAAACGGCCAAAAAACCGACCCCGGTTGCGATTGGCCGGCCGCTGCGGTTCTTCGGGTGGTGAAGGGCGGCCGCCAGCCGCCACAATCTCGGCTCCCGCCCCCCACTGGATGAACCCCGCCATGATCCGAGCCATCCGCCCCTCATTGGACCCCATCCGCGAGAAGGTGGAAGCCGGCGTGCGGCTCGATGCCGCCGAGGCCGAGATGCTCTGGGACGAACGCGTCGACCTGCACGAACTCGGCGAGTTGGCCAACCTCGTCCGCGAGCGCAAGAACGGCAACCGCGGCTTCTACAACATCAACACCCACCTCAATCCCACCAACGTCTGCGTCTACCGCTGCACGTTCTGTGCCTTCCGCGCCGACCTGCGCGAGGCTCGTGGCTACGTGATGAGCGACGAGCAGATCCTGGCCCGCGGCCAGGAGGCCGTCGATGCCGGCTCGACCGAGATGCACATCGTGGGCGGCCTGCACCACCAGAAGGACTACGACTGGTACCTGAACGTGATCCGGCTGCTCCACGACCACCACCCGACGCTGCATCTCAAGGCCTGGACGCCGGTGGAGATCAACTGGTTCCAGCACCTCACGAAGCGGTCCGTGCGGGACATCCTCGTGGAAATGAAGGACGCCGGCCTGGGCAGCCTGCCCGGTGGCGGGGCCGAGATCTTCCATCCCGAGGTCCGCGACCGGATCTGCGAGCACAAGGCCGACACGAAGGAGTGGTTCGCCGTCCACCGCACGGCCCATGAACTCGGGCTGCGGAGCAACGCCACCATGCTCTACGGCCACATCGAGAACGCCTTCCACCGCACCGACCACCTGCTGCGACTCCGCGAACTGCAGGACGAGACGGGCGGCTTCCAGACGTTCATCCCGCTGGCCTTCCATCCCGACAACACCCGGCTGTCCCACATTCCCAAGCCCTCTGCGGCGCTGAGCCTACGGACGATGGCCGTCTCGCGGCTGGTGCTCGACAACTTCGACCACATCAAGGCCTACTGGATCATGCTGGGCATCGGCACGGCCCAGGCGGCGCTGGCCTACGGCGCCGACGACATCGACGGCACGGTTCGCCACGAGCTCATCTACCACGATGCCGGGGCCACGACGCCCGAGGTGCTCTCCGTGGAGGAGATCTGCCGCCTGATCCGTGAGGCTGGCCGTGAGCCCGTGGAACGCGACACGCTCTACCATGGTGTCGTCCGTGACGGCACCCGCTGGCACTCCAGCGAGCCGATCCGGGCCGGATGAGCACGGCCGATCAGCCGATCGTGCCCAGCCCCAGCGTCTTGCCCCAGCGCATCAGCACCAACTCCTTGAGCCGTGCCAGAGCGGGGTCGACGAGTTGCGGATCGCGTTCGATGAGGGCCAGGGCGTCGCGCCGGGCCTCGGCGACCACCGTGCCGTCCCGCAGCAGGTCGGCCAGGTAGAGCGGCGGCATGCCGCTCTGCCGCGTGCCCAC
>QWPN01000076.1 GCA_003671185.1 Planctomycetota bacterium | reverse complement strand
GGCCGGGCACCACGCCCGGTACGTGCCCGACGCGGTCGTGCACCACGTGGGCGGGGCGAGTTCCGGCGGCCCCGCCAGCGACGCGGCGGCCTATTACGGCCACCGCAACCTGGTGTGGACGTTCCTGAAAAACATGCCCGCGCCGCTGCTGGCGTGTTTTTTGCCCGCCCATCTTCTGCACACTATGATCGCCGGGGTCAGGCTCACACGACGCGGCCAGGGGTGGCTGTTCCTGCGTTCCAAGCGGGATGCCCTGTGGGGACTCGCCGACTGCTGGCGTAAGCGGCGTGTCGTGCAGGCTTCCCGCGTGGCCACGCTCGGGGCGATCTGGCGCGCACTCGACAAAGGGTTGTCGCGGCCGCGTTGACCGCGGCCACCGGCGACGAGGATTTCATCGATGGCCGCCACGGACGCCGACCTGCAGCCCGTCTCGATCGTGGTCGTCAATCACAACGCCGGCGGCCTGCTCGCCGAGTGCCTCGAGGCGGCGCTCGCCCAGGCCCGCCAGGTGGTGCTCGTCGACAACGCCTCCGAGCCCGGGCCGCTGGCGGAGGTGCTGGAGCGGTTCACAGGGCACGAGCGGTTGGTGGTGCTCTTGTCGGGGGTCAACTCCGGGTTCGCGGCCGCCTGCAACCAGGGCGCGGCCCTGGCCGGCGAGCCGGCGATCCTGTTCTTGAACCCCGACTGCACGCTCGCCGCCGGCAGCCTGGCCGCGCTGTGCCGGGGACTCGACTCGGCCGCGACGGTGGGCATGGTGGGCGGACTGCTCACCGACGAGCAGGGAATCGAACAGGGCGGCGCGCGGAGGGCGGTGCCCACGCCCTGGAGGTCGTTCGTGCGCGGCTTTGGGCTGGCGCGGTTTGCCGACCGCTGGCCGCGGCTGTTTTCCGACTTCTGCCTGCACCGCGACCCACTCCCTGCCGCGCCCGTCGACGTGGAGGCCGTGTCGGGTGCCTGCACGATGGTGAAACGTGCGGCGTTCGACGACGTGGGCAGTTGGGACGAGGGTTTCTTCCTGCACTGCGAGGATCTCGACCTCTGCATGCGCTTCCGGCGCCGCGGCTGGCGGATTCTGTTCGTGCCCGATGCCCGCGCCGTGCACCACCGCGGCATCTGCGGTCGGACACGGCCCCTGTTCGTGGAGTGGCACAAGCACTTGGGCATGATCCGCTTCTACCGCAAGCACTTCCGCCATCAGTACCCACTGGGACTGATGGGACTGGTTGTGCTGGGCGTGTGGCTGCGGTTCGCCGGCATCATCTGCCGGCAGGCGGTGCGTGTCGCGCGACACGCACCAGCCCGGCTGCTGCGCTGGCGGTCGGCGGCCCGATCACTGGTTCCGGGAGCGACGGCCGCGCCGTCGCTCCCCTCCCCATGAGCGGCGCCGCATGGCCGGCGACACCCGTGCGGCAGGCGGCCACCGGGACGAGCGTCGGCGTGCTGGGGGCCGCGAGCCTCGTCGGCCGGCCGCTCCTGTCGCTCCTTGCGGCGACCGGCCGCCGGGTGCTGCCCTGCTCCAGGGCTCCTGCACCCGCCGGCTGGTGCCGGCCGGGCGCGGCGCTGCCCGATGGATCCGGTGCGATCTCCTCGTGGATCGCGCTCTGCCCGCTGTGGTGCCTCCCCGAACACCTCGACTGGCTCGCCGCGACCGGCCTGCGGACGCTCGTGGCACTTTCCTCCACGAGCGTCGTGACCAAGCGCGGTTCCGTCAGCGCCGCCGAGCGTCACGTCGCCGCGACGCTGGCCGGGGCCGAGGCGGAGGTGTCCAGTTGGGCGGCCCGGCATGGCGTGCGCTCGTGCATTCTCCGGCCCACCATGATCTACGACGGCACAACCGATGGAAACGTGGCCGCCATCGCCCGCTTCGTGCGCCGCGTCCGCTGTTTCCCCGTCTGCGGTGCGGCCACCGGCCTGCGGCAACCCGTCCATGCCGCGGACGTGGCCGCGGCGTGCGCCGCCGCACTCGACGCCGAACGGCTCGCGGACCGCTACGACCTGTCGGGTGGCGAGACGCTGGCGTTCCGCGACCTCGTGCTGCGCACCTGCGCCGCCACGGGGCTGCCGCAGAGGCTGGTGCCGCTGCCGGCCGCGCTCTGGCAGGTGCTGCTGCCGATGGCACACGCATGCGGCCTGGGCCGGGACGTGACGACGGGCATGGCCCGGCGCATGAACGAGGATCTCGTCTTCGACCACGCCGCGGCGGCCCGCGACCTCGGCTTCCGGCCGCGACCGTTCCAGCCGCATGTCGTGGAGGGCCACGTCGGCCCTGACACTGGAGCGGGCACGGCCCGGGACGGACGATGATGGACACGCCGCCGGCTCCCGAGCCGAGGGGAACGACCGACTGGTGCGGTCTTCTGCCCGCCGCAATGCTCGCCTTTCTCCTCGTCGGCCTCAACCTGATCGTCGATGGCGCCGCCTACGACGTCTCGCAGGTGCCTCGACTGTTGGCCCTGCTCGTGTTCCTGGCGGTCGTCGTGCCGCTGGTCGTGCTCCATCCCGGCGCGGCCGCAAGACTGGATACGACCGTGCTCCGCCAGCCGCTCGTCCTCGCCTCCGCCGCCTACCTGGTGGCCTGCCTCCTATCGCTCCTTTCGGCCGTCAACGTGTCGGCCGGCCTGACCGACGTGTTCCGCACACTGGCGGCCTTCCTCGTGCTCTGTGCGTTGTGCCTGGCACTCCCCTGGGACGCCCGCTGGCGGGAGCGGGTCTTGCAGGCCGCGGTGGCGGCCACCGCGGTGTGGGCCGCGATCGGCTGGGGCGAGGTGATCGCAAAACTGGGATTCGGCTTCCCCGACCGGCGTGCCTGCGAGGCCGTGACCGGCCTGATGTCGAACGTCAACCTGTTCGCGGGTTTCCTGGTGATGCTCGTGCCGCTGTGCCTGTGCGGGGCCGTGGTGCTCTCCGCCAGGTGGCGCGTGGCGGGTGGCCTGGCCGCCATGGCCGCCACGATGCTGGTCGTGGTCTTGCAGTCGCGGGCCGCGTGGCTCGCGTTCGGTGCCGCCGCGGCCAGCGGGGCCGCCCTGCTGCTCGGCGGCTGGCGGCACCTTGGTGTGCCGGCATGGACCAGACGCGCGGTCCAGTGTGGTGCGAGCGCCGCGGCGGTGGCCCTCGTCGCCGGCGTCGTGGTCACCGGCTCCGACTCGGCCCTGGGCCGCTGGCTCGACCGGCTGCTCGTCAACCGGCCGCACCAGGCGGACTCACCGAGCGACGGCGGACGCACGCTGATCTGGCAGGCCACCTGCCGCATGATCGCCGACCATCCGCTCGCCGGCGTGGGTGCGGGCAACTTCACGATCAGGCTCCACGAATACCAGGCCACCGACCTCGATCTCTCGACCTTGCACACCGACAACTGGGTGCAGCCCCACAACGACTACCTGTGGGTGTTCGCCGAGAAGGGACTGCCGGGCATCATCGCGTTCGCAACGCTGCTCACCTTCGCGATCCTGGCCCTGCACCGCGGCGGACGGCAGTCGCCGGACCGACTCGGCGCCTGGCTCGCGCTGGGCTGCCTGATGTCGCTCGTGGCCTACCTCGCACTCTCGCTCGTCGACTTCCCGCTCGACCGGGTCAGCCATCAGGTGCTGGTGGCGGTGCTGATGGCGGTGGCCGCCCTGCTGGCCGGCAGCGCCCGGCCCGCGGCGGCCGTGCCGCTGCCCGCCTGGCTCGTGCTGCCCCCCGTGGCCGTCGCGATCGGTCTTGGCATCGCCTACTCGACAGCCGCGCTGCATCAGGAGCGCGAGGTGATGGTGGCCCGCCGCGCCCAGAGGGACGGCGACTGGGAGACGATGCTCGCCGCCGCCCGGCGCGCGGCCACACCCTGGAAGACGCTCGATCCGCTCGTCGTGCCGGTGTCGTTCTTCGAGGGTACGGCGCTCGAGCGCCTGGGCAGGCTGCCGGAGGCCGTCGCCTGTCTGGAGCGGGCCCGCGCCGAAAACCCCAACAGTCTCTCCGTCCTCACAAACCTGGGGACGCTGTACGCCATGACAAGCCGGTTCGACGAGGCGGTGGAATGCCTGGCCAGCGCGATCGACCTGTATCCCGACCGGGTCGACCTGCGGCACAACCTGGCCGTATGCCTGATCGATGCCGGCCGGTTCGCGGAGGCCGTGGCGGTGCTCGAGGACGTGCCCGCCGCACAGCGCAGCGACTACATGGAATCCGCCCTGGCCCACGCCCGGGAACAGCTCGCGGCCGATCCCCGGCCGATCCCCGACGCCGAGCAAGCAGCCGAGCCCGCCCCGGTCCCGTAGTCAGCGGGGGCCGCCGGCGGCCCTGCCCTACAGTTGCGTCGGATTCGGCGCGTCGCCGTACACCTGCTTGGGATCGAAGGCCTTCTCGTGCTCGGTGAACTGGAGTTCCGTGCCACCGGCGCGGGCGGCGCCCACCGGCACCTTCCGGTAGAAGCAGGAACGGTAGCCCACGTGGCAACTGGCCCCGCCGGGAATCTCCACCCGCAGCCAGACGCAGTCCTGATCGTCGTCGATCCGCATCTCCACGATCCGCTGCACGAGGCCGCTGGTGGCCCCCTTGTGCCAGAGCTGCTGGCGGCTGCGGCTCCAGTAGTGCGCCTCGCCGGTTTCGATCGAACGGCGCAGGGCCTCACGGTTCATCACCGCCACCATCAGTACCTCGCCGGAACGGAAGTCGGTGGTCACGCAGGGAATCAGGCCCTGGGCGTCGAACTTGGGGGCCAGGTCGTTTCCTTCCTCGACCTGCTCGACGGTGACGCGCTGGCCGAACAGCGGGTCGGATGCGGCGGGACCGGTCACGCGCGGCTCCTGGTGACGAGGGACGGGTAGCGATGCCTGCTCGGAAAACCGTGATTGTACTGTGGGGCACGCCGGCCGGTTGACCACCCCGTCGACCAGCCCGTACCCTCCCCTCAGCCGGCCACGAAACCCGGCCCCGCGCAGCCTCGAGGAGCCTTTCCGATGCGGTACGCACAGGCGGCCACCATTCTTTTCGCCCTGCCGCTGTCCTGCCTCACGGCCGCCGGCCTGGCCGCTGACTGGCCCACGTTCCGCGGCGCCGACCGCACGGCGCTGGCCCCCGACACGAACCTCCTCGAATCCTGGCCGGCCGCAGGGCCGGCCCTGGTCTGGGAGGCGGCCGGTGCCGGCCGCGGCTACGCCAGTCCCGCGATCGTCGGCGACCGTCTGTTCACGCTCGGCGACGGGCTCTCCAGCGCCGATGACAAGGACGAATACCTGACCTGCTTCGACCGCGCCACCGGCAAGCAACTCTGGAAGACGAAGACCGGCCAGCCCTGGACCGACGGCCAGGAGTCATGGCAGAGCTCGCGCGGCACGCCCACAGTTGACGGCGGTCTCGTCTATGTGCTCACGCCGTTCGGCCAACTCGTGGCCTGCGCCGTGAAGGATGGCCGGGAGGTGTTCCGCGTCGATCTCAAGGGGCAACTCGGGGGCAAGAAGGGAGATTCCTGGGGCTACAGCGAGTCGGTGCTCGTCGACGGCCCCAAGATCGTCTGCACCCCCGGCGGCGAGCAGGCCACGATGGTGGCCCTCGACAAGAAGTCGGGGCGGCCGCTCTGGTCGTGCCCGCTGCCCGGCTGCCGCGGCGCAGGCCACTCGTCGATCGTGGTGGCGGAGGTGAAGGGCCGGCGGGTCTACGTGCAGACAACCGCCAGCGGGGCCATGGGCGTGGATGCCAAGACCGGGGCCCTGCTCTGGACCTACCCCATCGACCAGACGACGGCCGTGATCCCCACGCCCATCGTGCGCGGCGACCTCGTGTTCTTCTCCGCCGGCTACGGCCGGGGCGGCGCGCTGTTGCGGCAGGTGCCCGACGGCGGCGGCGTCAAGGTCGAGGAGGTGTACGGGCTGAACCGGGAACTCGCCAACAAGCATGGCGGCATCGTGCTCGTGGGCGACCACCTGTATGGCGATTCGGACGACAAGGGGATTCCCTTCTGCGCCGAACTGATGACTGGAAAGGTGGTGTGGAAACAGCGTGGCAGCGGCAGAAACTCGGCGTCACTGGCGGCGGCCGACGGCCACGTCTACGTGCGCTTCTCCGATGGCACGCTGGCGCTCGTCAAGGCTGACCCACAGGGCTACCAGGAGGTGAGCGCGTTCAAGGTCCCTGGCAGCGGCGAGCGTCCCAGCTGGGCGCATCCCGTGATTCTCGACGGTCGCCTCTACCTCCGCGAGGGCGACCGCATCCTCTGTTACGACGTCCGCGACAACTGATGGCCGTCAGTCGGCGCAGTCGGCCACCTGCTTGTAGATCAGGCCGCCCACGATCCCACCCACCAGCGGCGCCACCCAGAACAGCCACAGTTGCTGGAGGGCCCAGCCGCCCACGAATAAGGCCGTGGCCGTGCTCCGTGCCGGATTCACCGACGTGTTCGTGACCGGGATGCTCACCAGGTGGATGAGCGTCAGGCAGAGGCCGATGGCGATCGGCGCGATCACGCCACCGGCTTTCTTGTCGGTGGCCCCATGGATCACGAACAGGAACACCGCGGTGAGCACCGCCTCGATGATGAAGGCGCTCTGCCAGGGATAGCCACCGGGGGAGTGATCGGCGAAGCCATTGCAGGCGAAACCGCTGGCCGCCGCGTCGAAGCCAGGCAGCCCCTGGGCGACGAGGTAGAGGATCCCCGCGCCGGCGCTGCCGCCGAGCACCTGCGCCACCCAGTAGGGGATCATGTCCTTGGCGGGGAACCGGCCGCTGGCCACCAGGCCCGCCGTGACGGCCGGATTGAGGTGGCAGCCCGAGATGTGGCCGATGGCGGCCGCCATGGAAAGCACGCTCAGCCCGAACGCGAGCGACACGCCGAGGAAACCGATGCCCAGATGTGGATTCGCATCCCAGGCGGCCGCCAGGACGGCGCTCCCGCAACCAGCCAGGACGAGCCAGAACGTGCCGATCGCCTCGGCGATGAGTTTGCCTGTCATCAGTGCTCTCCGGGAAATGAGGGGTGGTGCGGCCCACGCGAATCACCGTCGACACCGCCGCACTTCGGGCGGCACACGCTACGACCGGCCACCGCCGCCCGTCAATCGGAATCCACGCCACGGGCTGCCGGCCCCTGCCCGCCTACCAGAAAAGTGGCGCGAGCCTGGGAATGAACACCACGAGCCCCACCACGATGGCCGTGAGCACGGTGACGAGCACGGCCCCGCTGGCCGCGTCGAGCGCGTCGCGAATCCGCGGATCGGGCCCGCTGTCCAGAGCCCGGGCCAGTGACTCGACGGCGGTGTTGAACACCTCGGCCGCCACGACGCCGCCGATCGCCAGCGCCACGAGGCACCACTCCAGGGCACTCACCCGCAACAGCGCCGCTAGGGCCACGGCCGCCGCCGCCGCCGGGAGGTGCGCCGCGAAACTCGACTCCGTGCGCACCGCGAGAAACAGCCCGCGGAAGGCGTCCGCGAACTTGCTCAGCCAGGTGCGCCGCTGGGGGGCCACGGCTACCCGACCTTCACGTAGGGGTCGCCCTTCTTCCAGTTGCAGGGGCAGAGTTCGTCGCTCTGCAGGGCGTCGAGCACCCGCAGCACCTCGGCCACGTTGCGGCCCACGCGCCCCTGGTTCACGTCGACCCACTGGATCACACCGTGCGGATCGACGATGAACGTGGCCCGCAGGCAGTAGCCCTCGGTCTTCTCCAGGATGCCCAACTCGGCGGACAGCTTCTGTGCGGCGACCAGCGGGTAGCCGAGGTTCGTCAGGTCGGGGTGGGACCGCCGCCAGGCCAGGTGCGAATACTCGTTGTCAGTGCTGCCCCCCACCACCTTGGTGTCGCGGTCGGCGAAGTTCTTCAACTGCTTGTTGAACTCGGCCAGTTCCGTCGGACAGACGAACGTGAAATCCTTGGGGTAGAAGAAGTACACCACCCAGGAGCCCGCGAAGTCGGCGTTCTTGAGCAGTTTGACTTCATCCTTGCCGGTGCCGATGCAGGCCTGGCAGGAGAACTGGGGAAACGAGTCGCCGACGGTGAGCATGCGGGATCTCCCATACCTCTAGGGTGACGGTCGCGGACGGCCGAGAGTCTACGGCCGCTGCTGCCGCGGTTCAACGCAGTCGGCCGGCGGGCCGGCTGCGGCGGATCCGCCATACTGTGGGGCATGTCCCAGCCAGCGCAGCCCGCCGCCGATCCCCTGCTCTGCACCGACGCGCTCAGCGGTCGCGCCGTGTTCGTGGCGCCGCGGCGCAGCGAGCGGCCCGACGACGCCGGATTGGTGGCCGGCCACGGCCCCGGCGCCACCCCCGCGGACTGGTGTCCGTTTTGCGCCGGCAACGAGTCGCGCACGCCCCCCCACGTGCTGCGCGCGCCCGACGACCAGGCCGTGCCCTGGCGGGCGCGGATCGTGCCCAACTGCTTTCCCGTCGTGACCCACGCGCCCGCAGCCGCCGCTGCGCCGAATGCCGTCCGCACGGCGCATGGCGTCCATGACGTCGTCGTGGAGAGCCCGCAGCACGTGCGGTCGATCCTGGAGATCGCACCCCCGGCCTGGTGCGACGCCTGGGAACTGGTGCGCCGACGACTGGAGCTGCTCGCCGACCGCGACGACCTGGCCTGGGCGCATGTGTTCAAGAACTCGGGGCCCCGGGCCGGCGCGTCGCTCGAGCACGTCCACAGCCAACTCGTGGGCCTCGATTTCGTGCCCCCCGTCGTGCGGGCGGAACTAGCGGCGGCCGCCGCCCATCCGTTCGCCATGCTGCTCGACCGCGCCGCGGCCGAGGGGCGGATCGTGGCCGAATCGGGTGGGCTCGTGGCGCTCGTGCCGCCGGCGCCGCGACAGCCCTATGAGACCTGGATCGTGCCGGCCGCGGCCGCACCGCACTTCCATGCCGCCCCTCCCGCACACGTGACCGCGCTCGCCTCCCTCACGCAATCCCTCGTGGCCCGCCTGGGCCGGCTCGTGCCCGCCGCCGATTACAACTGGTGGCTGCACCAGGCACCCTTCGAGCGGGCCGCCGGGAGCAGCGCTGCCGGATGGCATTGGCACCTGGAGATCCTGCCGCGGGTCAGCGAATTCGCCGGCTTCGAACTGGGCACGGGCTGCCACATCACGACGCTGCCCGCCGCGGAGTCAGCCCGCCTGCTGCGCGGCGCCTGATGCGGCTGACCAGTCGATGGCCGGAGTCTCGGCCGGCTGGGCATGACCGAGGATGGCGACGGGAACACCGGGCAGTCGGGCGGCGATCTCGGCAGCGCCATCCCGAGCGATGAGGTCGTCGCCGGCCGGATCGGCGCCGCCCTGCGGCGCTGCCACCTGCGAGAGCACGACTGCGGCGACCCGCAGCCCCTCCGCCCGCGCCGCCCGCATGGTGGCCAGCGTCCGGCCGATCATGCCCAGCCGGGCAGCATCGACGACCACCAGGGGCAGCCCCAGTTCCCGTGCCAGGTCGCAGTTGAGCAGCGTGTCGCCCAGGGGCGAGAACAGGCCGCCGGCCCCCTCGACAACCACCACGTCGCTCGACTCCCGCCAGACGGAGAGCCCCGTCACGAGCAGTTGCTCGTCGACCGTACGTCCCTCGGCCCTGGCGCTCGCGGACGGCGCGATCGGCGCCGCGAACGCCTGCGGGCAGACGGCCTGCGGCGTCAGCGGCCGCCCCGCCGCCTCCCACAGCCGCCGGGCGTCGCCGGCGGCGGCGTCAGCCCCGGAAATCCCGCTGGCGACGGGCTTGTAGACGCCCACCCGCCAGCCCTGTCGTCGCAACGCCCCCACGATCGCCACGGCCACCGTTGTCTTGCCGACATCGGTATCGGTCGCGGTCACGAATAACCCGGGAAAGCCCATTCTTCGCTCCGGCAGTGCAGGGCATTGATTCGGTAGGCCGCGTTTTTTACACTTTCAAAGGTATTGAGAATTTGTCTCAATTGCGAAGGCCCGCAGTGAACCACGCATCGGAAGCCAGGATTTCATGATCTCGCTCGATGACATCGCCGTGGGTGCGACCGCCCGTGTTCACGACGTGGAGGGTGTCGATCCCACCGCGGTTCGGCTCCTGGAGATGGGACTCACCCCCGGCGTCGCCGTCCGCGTCGTCGGCCAGGCTCCGTTCGGCGATCCCGTGGAACTCGAGCTGCGTGGGTATCGCCTGTCGATCCGGCGGCACGAGGCCGCCCGGGTGGTGATCGAGAGCCGCTGACGCGGCTGCGCCGGTTTCCCGCTCGAGGCGATGCATGCACGTGCCTGCCGGAAGCCGGATCGACCCGGCGCCGCTCACGGTGGCCCTGCTGGGCAACCCCAACACCGGCAAGAGCTCTCTGTTCACGGCGCTGGCCGGGATTCCCGCCCGCGTGGGCAACTACCCCGGCGTGACCGTGGAGGAGAAGTTGGGCCGCTTCACCCACCGCGGCCACGCCATCGACCTCGTCGACCTGCCGGGAACCTACAGCCTCGCCGCGCAGAGCCCCGACGAGCAGATTGCCGTGGACGTGCTTCAG
>QWPN01000157.1 GCA_003671185.1 Planctomycetota bacterium | reverse complement strand
GGCCGCGCAGGTTCGCAAGCACGGCGGGGCCATGGATGTGAACGCTGAAGGACTGCCCGCCTGGAGGGCGGGCCCACTTCGAACCGCAGCGGCCGACAAGGCCGCGCAGGTTCGCAAGCACGGCGGGGCCATGGATGTGAACGCTGAAGGACTGCCCGCCTGGAGGGCGGGCCCACTTCGAACCGCAGCGGCCGACAAGGCCGCGCAGGTTCGCAAGCACGGCGGGGCCATGGATGGCCCGCCGTGCGTGTAACTAGAAAATCCCCAGCTGATCCCGGGCCGCCTCGGTCATGCGGTCGGGAGTCCAAGGCGGATCCATCACGATCCGCACCTCCACAGCCGACACGTCGGCACGGGTGCCGACCACGCGCTTCGTGTCGGCGATCAGTTGCGGTCCGGCCGGACAGGCCGGGCTCGTCATCGTCATGTCGATCGCCACGTGCCGCTTGCCCGGCGCATCTACCGCGTCGCCCAGCGTCACGCCATACACGAGGCCCAGGTCGACGATGTTCACGAACAGTTCCGGATCCTTGACCTCTTTGAGCATCTCGCGAACCACGTCCTCGCAGAGCGGTTGATCCGATGCGGCCAGCGGCGCCCTGTCGATGACAGTGGCGCTGGCAGCCGATTCTGCAGGGGCTGCCGCTGCCGCCGGGACAGACGCGCTGGCCGGTACGGGGCCGGAGGCGGAGTGGGCTGCGGGGCCGGCGGCGCGGTGATCCTCGCGGAGCCTCACCCAGACGCCGTCGTCCTCCACCTTCACGTCGTGCGACCGCGTGGGACGCACGGCCGGCATCGACAGGGCGGCGCCGGTGCGGATGTCGAACTTCGCGCCGTGCCGCGGGCAGGCGATCTTGTGGTCGCGGAGTTCGCCGTCGGCGAGCGGGCCGCCGTCGTGGGTGCAGACGTCGTCGATGGCGTGAAACGCCCCGTCCACATGGAACAGCGCCACCATTTCGCCATCCACCTCCACGAGCGTCTTGCCCGGGTCGGGAATCTCGGCGACGGCGGCCACGCGGACGAATTCGGCCATCGAAATCCTCCTCGGGGACGTGCAGCAGCCTACGAGATGCGGCGGATGCGGCTGCCGATCGCCCGGGCCAACGCCTCGCGCACCGGCGGAATCGTGATCCGGTCGAAGACCTGCTGGAAGAAGCCGGCCACCACCAGCCTGGCCGCCTCGTCGGCTGACAGGCCCCGGGCCTGAGCGTAGAAGATCTGCTCGGCATCGACGCGGCCGCTGGTGGCGCCGTGCGTGCAGCGCACATCGTCGGCTTCGATCTCCAGCCCGGGAATCGAATCGGCCCGGGCCTCATTGGAGAGCATCAGGTTGTCGTTCCGCTGGTAGCCGTCGGTCTTCTGGGCCGCCTTGTCGACCTTGATCATGCCGCGCCAGACGAGCCGGCTGCGATCCTGAAGCGCGCCCTTGTAGAGCAGATCGCTCTTACATCCCGGTGCCTGGTGGTGCTGGAGGGTGTTGTAAACCAGCTGCTGGCGGCCCTCGGTGAACATCACGCCGTTCACCTGGGCGTCGGCACCGCGACCCACGAGGGCCACGTCCTGGGCCACCTGCGAGAGCCGGCTGCCCAGAGCGCCCAGCGTCCATTGCAGCCTGCCGCCGGCATGCACCACGGCCTTCTGGCGGGCGAAGTGCCAGACGCCCGTGTTCCAGTTCTGCAGGTTCACCATCCGCAGCATCGCGTTCGGCCCTACCACGATCTCCATGCCGCCGCAGTGGAACCCACCGGCCGTGCCGGCCGCCCCGCCTCCGGCGGTCTCCGTGAGCAGGGTGGCTTCCGCCCCTTCGCCGAGCACCACCAGCACGTGGGAGGTGTCGACGCCACTGTCGCCGATGGCCGACAACACGTGGAGCGGCTCGGCGACGCGGACGCGGGGAGGCACGAAGAGGACGGCGCTGGCGGCGTGAAAGGCGGCATGGTGGGCGGCGAACCAGTCGCAGCCGGAGTCGATGGCAGAAAACCAGTGCGGCCGGAAGGTTGCCTCGTGGTCCGCCAGCAGTCGTTCCGCCGCACCGAACAGCACGCCCCGTGCGGCCAGGTCGGCATCGAGCTCGTCACGGACGACGTGGCTGTCGACGGCCACGAAGCTGCCTCCGAGCCTCGCGAACGCGATCGGGGTCGCCTCGTCGGTGGCCGTCTCGCCAGCCATCGCTGCCGCCAACAGCCCGACCGGCGCGGGGCCTTGGGGAACCGGTCGCGAGCTCCAGCTCCGCGGCTTGAACGCGCGGATGTCGGTCCGCATCCAGTTTTCGTCGCGGCGGTCGGGAAGCGACAGGACGGCCAGGCGATCGGCCGCGGCGCGGCGCAGGTCGGTGGCCCAGCCTGGCAGCGTCGAGTCGCCGATCAGGCGGTCGAGGGCGGCGGCGTCAAAGGAGGTCGGAGCGGAGCTGGCGGCGGCAGGGGTCATGGAGCGGTTCTCAACCCACCGAGCCTTCCATCTGCAATTCGATGAGCCGGTTCATCTCCACGGCGTACTCCATGGGCAACTCCTTGACGAGCGGCTCGATGAAACCACCCACGATCATGGTGCTGGCCTCGGCCTCGGAGAGCCCGCGGCTCATCAGGTAGAAGAGTTGCTCCTCGCCGATCTTGGAGACGCTGGCCTCGTGGCCGATTGAGACGTCCTGCTCCTCGATCTCGATGTAGGGGTAGGTGTCGCTGCGGCTCCGGTCGTCGAGGATCAGGGCATCGCAGACCACGCTGGAACGGCTCTTTCGCGCCCCGGGCTCCACCTTCACCAGGCCGCGGTAGCTGGCCCGACCGCCGTTCTTGGAGATGCTCTTGGAGACGATCCGACCGCTGGTGTGCGGGGCGGCGTGAACCAGTTTCGCCCCCGCGTCCTGGTGCTGACCGGCGGAGGCGAAGGCGATGGAGAGAATCTCGCCGCGGGCACCCGGTTCCATCATGTAGACGGCGGGGTACTTCATCGTCAGGTGGCTGCCCAGATTGCCGTCGATCCACTCCATCATCGCGTCGCCGTAGGCCATGGCCCGCTTCGTGACGAGGTTGTAGATGTTGTTGGCCCAGTTCTGGATCGTGGTGTAGCGGCAGCGTCCGCCGCGCTTGACGACGATCTCCACGACGGCCGAGTGCAGGCTCTCAGTGGAGTACATGGGGGCCGTGCAACCCTCCACGTAGTGCACCTGCGCCCCCTCGTCGACGATGATCAGCGTGCGCTCGAACTGACCCATGCTCTCGGCGTTGATGCGGAAATAAGCCTGCAGGGGGAACTCGATCTTCACGCCCTTGGGGACGTAGATGAACGAGCCACCCGACCAGACCGCCGAGTTGAGGGCCGCGAACTTGTTGTCGGTCGGGGGAATGATGGTGCCGAAGTACTCCCGCAGCAGGTCGGGGTGCTCGCGGACGGCTGTGTCGGTGTCGGTGAAGATGACGCCCTTCTTGGCCAGATCCTCCTGCAGCGAGCCGTACACGACCTCGCTCTCGAACTGGGCCTTCACTCCGGCGAGGAACTTCCGTTCGGCCTCGGGGATGCCCAGCCGGTCGAACGTCTTCTTGATGGCGTCGGGCACTTCCTCCCACGTCTTGCCCTGCTGCTCGGCGGGCTTGAGGTAGTAGAAGATGTCCTGGAAGTTGACGCCGATGTTGCCGCCCCAGTGGGGCATCGGCTTGGCGTGAAACGTCTCCAGCGAGCGCAGGCGGAAGTCCCGCATCCAGGCAGGCTCGCGCTTCATTTCGGAAATCTGCGACACGATCGCCGCGTCGAGGCCCTTCCGTGCCTTGAACACGGCCGGGCTGTCGGTGCGAAAGTCGTACTTGTTGATCTCGCCGATCCCGAGGGTCGACGATGCTTCCAGTCCGGTTGACATGGTGGTGCTCCTGGTGTGCTGCAATTCGCGGCGCTCAGGCCGGGGCGGCTTCGGCGGCCCGTGATTCCTCCATCGCCCGCTCCGCCGCAGCGGCCTCGGGGTAGGCCGCACGGATCCGCTCGTAGCCCTTCTTGTGCAGTTCCGCAGCCAGTTCAGGGCCGCCCGACTCGACGATCCGGCCGCCGAGCATGACGTGAGTGCGATGCGGCACGTTGTGCTCGAGCAATTGTTCGTGGTGCGTGATGATGAGGATGCCCATGTCCGCCCCGCCGATGCGGGCGATGCTCTGGCTGGCAAGACGGACGGCGTCGGCGTCGAGCCCGCTGTCGGTCTCGTCGAGCACGGCGAACTTGGGCCGCAGCATGGCCAGTTGCAGGATTTCTGCCCGCTTCATCTCGCCTCCGGAGAAGCCGTCGTTGACGTAGCGCCGGGCAAAATCGGCGTCCATCGACAGTTCGGTCATCTTCGACTTCAGCTCGGTGCGAAAGTCCCGCATCGGGATCAGTTCCTGACCCTCCTTGCGGTCCGGGTCGCGCACGTTCGTGACCGCGTGGCGGAGAAAGTCGGCGAGTCGCACGCCGGGGATCGACATCGGCCGCTGAAAGGCGAGGAACACGCCAGCCCGGGCCCGTTGGTCGGGCTCCATCGCCAGCAGGTCATGCGGCCTGCCGTCGGCCTCGACGAGTTCGATCGAGCCCGCCGTCACCTCGTAGGAGGGATGGCCCATGATGGCATACCCCAGCGTGCTCTTTCCGGAGCCGTTGGGTCCCATCAGGGCGTGGATTTCGCCACGGGCGATCTCTAGGTCGACTCCCTTGAGGATCTCCTGCCCCTCCACGGAGACGTGGAGGCCGGAGATGACGAGTTTATCCTGCGCGGTGTTCATGATGCCGATGGTGGCCGTAGGGAGGGGATCAGGACTGGAGTTTCTGGTGATCGAACACGAGGTCGCTGGAAGCGACGGCCGGGGACACGTAGCCGGAGTGGTGGGGCACGGGGAGTTCGTCGGCGATCTTGCCCGAGGCACCCTTCTGCTTGGCGATGCGTTGGCCGAGGATCTTGTCCTGGATGCGCATCAGTCCCTCCAGCAGGCTCTCGGGCCGAGGCGGGCAACCGGGCACGTAGACGTCGACAGGCACGACGAGGTCGACGCCCTTGACCACGTGGTAGCCCCACTTGAAGTAGGGCCCGCCGCCCGTCGTGCAGGCACCCATGGCGATCACGTACTTGGGATCGGGCATCAGGTTGTAGAGGCGTCGCACGCGGCTGGCCATCTTGTAGGTGACCGTGCCTGCCACGATCATCAGGTCCGCCTGACGTGGCGAGGCCCGGAACGCACCCGCTCCGAAGCGGTCCATGTCGTAGCGACTGGCGCCAGCCGCCATCATCTCGATGGCGCAGCAGGCGAGTCCGAAGGTCATCGGCCAGATGCTCGACTGGCGGGCCCAGTTGATGGCCTGCTCGACCGTCGTGAGCACGAGATTCTCCTCGAAGCGGCCCTCGATCCAGGGCTTGGCGGAGGTTGTGTTGGCGGCCAGCGTCATGGCAGGAACTCCGGGAACGGCAATGTCATGCGTGTGGGGAAACCGAGGGGCATTCGATGGTGCGGGCCATTTGTTTTCAAGTCCCGTGAACCGCGCTGCCCGGGACGGGAACGGCCGTCGCGTCTCCCTCCACCTGGAAGCGACAACAACTGCCGCCGTCGAGACGGCAGTCCGTGAGCCTCACGTCAGCACCCACGAGTTCCTGAAGCATCTGCCGTTCGGCGGCACAGATGCCGCGATCCTGCTCGGCCAGGTCCGGATAGGGGCACGTATAGTTCACGAGCACGGGCAGTTTGTCGACCTCCACCGCAGCATGGATGTCGCGTTCGCCAAGGATCGCCGTCAGGCTCTGCAGCCGCTCGACGGGCGTCGTGCCGGCAACGCGATCCCGGCACTCGGCCGCCAGAGCCGCGCCGATGCGTCCCACCAGGCCGCGTCTTACGGACGCGTCGCTGACGCCGCGGATTTCCCGCCATAGCACGAGGGCCAGGTCGCGGAAGTTGTCCCCTCCCAGCCGCTGGCCACGCGCGGTCAGGCTGTAGGCATGGGCGGGGCGGCCGCGCGGTCGGGGCACGCGGCGGCGTTCGACGATCCCGCCCTTCATGAGCCGCTGCAGCCGCTGCCGCACGGCTGTGGCGGTGACCCCCAGCCGCGTTGCGAGTTCGTCGATGCCCACAGGCGGACCCGATCGCAGCAACTCGACGACGGGGCCGTCGGAGGCGCGGGCTGGCGACGTTGGCGAGGACGTTCTCATACTCCTGACTGTAGCCGTGGCCGGAATTTCGACAAGCATATTTGTGAAAAAGGTACCCGTAGCTGAGTACGATTGTGGTGTTTTCGGGACTTTTCCGCCAGGGACCGGTGCTCGCATGGAACATCCGGAGCGGCCTCGCCTGACCGACAGCGGCTGGTTTTGGGCGACCGTGTTTTCGGCTATGTCCCTGGCCGGAATCGGGCTCATCGCCGGGAAGTTCGACGTGCGGCAGCGGCAGGTCGAGGGACGTTTCCTGGGGCGGCAGAAGGCGGCCGAAGAACGAGCCCGACGGTCGGCAGGACTCCCGCCCGTCGATCTCGCCGTAGAAGCCGAGGAACAGACGGTCGCCGCCCCAGGGCGAATCGTGCCCCTCTGGACGCTGGCCACGGCCGCGGCCGTGGCCACTGCCCTCTCGGCAGCGATGCTGGCTCGCGATCTTCGCCATCACGCGGATGACCCCGGCATGCCCTGAGGCGCCGCGGGCCACCCTCAGCCGATGATGGAACGACGCCGGGCCAGGTAGTCCCAGACCACGAAGCGATCGAGATCCTTGCCGGACGCGAAAGCCACGCGGCCGTGGGCCGCCTCGGCGAGCCGGTAGGCGAAGCGGATGTCCTCGCGCGACTGCGACCAGCCCGAGAGCAGGAATACGTTCACCGTGATTCCCTCGCGGCGGCAGAGTTGGGCCTCGCGAATGGTGGCCTCCTCGGTGCGCCGGTGGGGCGGGTAGAGCAGAAACAGCTGGCTGCCCTCGAAGTGGGCCGTGGGCAGCCCGTCGGTGATCACGATCACCTGCCGGTTGGGCGTGTCCTGCCGGGCCAGATGCTGCCGTGAAAGCTGCAGCGCGTGCTGGATGTTGGTGAAGTGTGGCGGCACGTCGCTCTCGGAGATGGCCGGGTCGCTCATGTCGGCCCGCAGCCGCACGACGGAGTCGAACACGGTGACCGGCTTGGGCAGGAGCGACACGATCTCGCCCGCGGGCCGCGGCTTGGCGAATGAATACATCTCGATGAACTGCAGGAAGTCGCCCGGGTACTCCCGCAGCACGAGGGCCTGCAGCGCGAGCGCCATCCGCTTCACGTTCACGTACAGGCCGCCGTAGCGCATCGAGCCGCTCATGTCGAGGACCACGGTCGTGGCGCACTTGGGCGTGTTCCGCGTGCGGTGCACCTCGATGTCGCGCTGCTGGAGCCTGAGGGGCGAGCGTGCGTCTCCGCCCTCACCGGCCCGGCGCAGGAGGGCGTTGACGAGCGTGCCGGGAATGTCCATGTGGGCCACCGAGTCGCCGAACTCGTAGGGCCGCGTGGGGACGAGCTCCACGGCCCCGTCGCCCACCGCCGACACCTGGTGACGGCCCGTGCGCGAGGGCTCGAGCAGCGAGAAGATCCGCTCCAGGAGCTTGCCCTGGAAGATGCGCAGCGAACGCGGCGTGAGCTGGTAGCCACGCTTCGTGCGATCCAATCCCTGCTGGGCCGCCATCTGCTCGATGATCTCCTCCACCTGGCGGCGCAGGGCGTCCAGGCCGTCGAGTTCCGGCTGCTCCACGAACCTGCTCAGCGCTTCCATGTCGATGAGCGCCACCCGGGCATTTTTCGCGGCCTCCTCCAGTTGCCGGAGCAGGGCCTCGATCTCCTCGAGCGTCTCCTTGACCTCCAGCGCCGCCGGCACCGTGAGTTTTTCTCGGCCCGTGAACTGCCACTTCGCCGCCAGTTCGTCGACCTGGTAGACCTGGCCGAGTAGGTCGATGAGCCCGGCGAGCTGGCCGCTGAAGCGTGCCTGGTCGTCGTCTTGGGCGTACCAGAGCCGCTCCAGCTGCCGCAGTTGTTCGTCGCGGACCGCCTTGGCGAACCCCTCGCGGAACTTCTCCGGCGGCTGCATCCGTCGGGCCGCGTCGCGGAAGGCGGCGCGGGCCTTCTTGCGGACGCCGTCGGTTTCGTGGCGTTCGAGGATTTTCCGCCGCGCCTCCTCCAGCCGGCGCCGGATCGATTGCAGCGACGGCCCCAGCCCCTTGATCTGCTCGGGGTCGAGCACGATCGCCTGGGCCAGTTGCTCCTCGGTGAACTCGTCGATGCTGCCGAACTCGAGGAGGTGCTCGACCGCCGGCGTGACCAGGTCGGGCAGCGGCAGCCGCGGCGGCGGGATGCGCACCGGGTCGTAGCGCTGGTAGGAATGGACGATTCCGCCGAGCGTGTCACGCGTGGGCATCGGGTCACCTGAATCCGTCGGTGTCGTACACGGTGCGGCCGTGCGATTGGATGCGCGAGATCCGTTCCGTGGCGTACAGTCCCGCCAGCACGAACTCGATGCAACTGGCGCGGACGGCCGGATCCTGCGAGGCGTTGACCTCGAAGGCCTTCTCCCAGACGGCGGGCACTTCGGCCACGAGCGTCTCGTAGGCGGCGCTGGGCAGCATGTCGCCGACGTCGATCTTCACTCCCTCGCCGAACACCCGGGCGATGGCGTCGAGGCCGTGCTGCTCCACGTATTCCTCGAACACGGCGGCGATCGCCTCCGCGACCACCGCGTCGAGCACCTGGCGCTCGGTCATCTGGTGGCTGCCCATCAGGTCGAGTTCGAGTTTGCCCAGGCTGGAGGCATAGATGTGTCCCAGATCGCTGATGCGCGGCACGGCCGGCTGCTCCCCGAGCCGCACACCCCGCTGCCGTGCGCTGGCCACCAGGGTCTCATAGTTGGCGATCGAGAACCGGGCGCTGACGCCCGACTGCTGGTCGATGAACTTGCTGCCGCGGGCCGCAATCGTGATCTGCTCCACGATCTGCTTCATGAACCAGGGCACGAGCACCGGCCACTCGCCCCCCAGGTCGATGCCCGCCTCCTGTTCGACCATGCGGATGCCGAGGTCGCGGTCGCGCGGGTAATGCGTGTGGATCACCGCCCCGATCCGGTCCTTGAGTTGTGGGATCACCTTACCGGAGCGGTTGTAGGTGGAGGGGTTCGCGGAGAACAGCAGCATCACGTCGATATCGAACTTGACGGGATAGCCGCGGATCTGCACGTCCCGCTCCTCGAGGATATTGAACATCCCCACCTGCACGAGTTCGTCGAGCTCGGGCAGTTCGTTCATGGCGAAGATGCCGCGATGCATGCGCGGGATCAGGCCCAGGTGCAGTGCCTCCTCGCTGGCCATGCTCGTGCCGCCGGCCAGTTTCGCCGGGTCGATCTCCCCAATGATGTCGGCGAATTTTGTGCCGGGCGCCAGACGTTCCGCGTAGCGCTCCTGGCGGGGCCACCACGCGATCGGCACGTTCTCAGGCGGCCGGTCGGCCACGAGCCGGCGGCCGGCCGAGGTGATGGGCGCGTAGGGGTCGTCGTGGAGCGGGATGGCCGGGTCGTCGAGGTAGGGGAGGTGTTCGTCGAGGAAGTGCACGAGGAGCCGCATCAGCCGGCTCTTGGCCTGTCCCTTCTCGCCCAAAAAGAGCATGTCGTGGCCGGCGAGCAGGGCGACGTTGATCTCAGGGATCACCGTGTCGTCATAGCCGACGATGCCGGGAAAGAGTTCGCTGCCGTCGCGCAGCATGCGCAAGAAGTTCTCCCGCACCTCGTCCTTGACGGTGCGGCTCTTCCAGCCGCTGGCGCGCAGTTCCGCGAGCGTGGCGGGCAGACGCTGACTACTCATGCATGCTGTCTCCGTGATGAAACTCCATTGTAGACCCGTCAGGAACTGCGGCCCAGAAATCCGTGCGTCATACGCAGGGCCATGCTGGCGGCTTGGAAGTGCCCGCATTACGTCGTCGGACGTCAGTTGCGGCAGCGCCCTACGCGTACGGCATACCGGCTCAATCTCGCGTGGAGCCACGCGCTCAAGGTGTGGTCGTGTGACTTCCGGCGCGACGCCCATGCACGGACATCGTTCAATACGCTGCCGCTTTGTCCACGGGCCGGCCGTCGAGGATCGCGGGGGCGTCGCCCACGCCCAGCCGCGTGCAGCCCATGTCGAGATAGCGGATCGCCTCCGCCCAGGTGCGGATGCCACCCGAGGCCTTCACCTGCATCCGGCCGCCCACGGCGTCGAGCATGATCCGCACCGCCTCTGGGGTCGCGCCCGTCGGCCCTGACGGCTTCACGCCGAAGCCCGTCGAGGTCTTCACGAAGTCGGCCCCGGCCTCCTCCGCCAGTCGGCAGGCCGCAGCGATCCGCTCCACCGGCAGGTAGCAGGTTTCCAGGATCACCTTCACGATCACGTCTTGGGTTCGAGCCTCGGCCACCACGGCGGCGATGTCGTCACGCACGGCCACCTCTCGGCCGGAGAGGAATGCCCCCACGTTCATCACCATGTCGAGTTCCCGGGCCCCGTCGGCGATCGCCAAGCGGGCCTCCAGGGCCTTCACCTCGGGCCGCTGGGCGCCGTGCGGAAACCCGATCACGGCGGCCACCACGACCGGGCTGTTGGCCACGAGTCGCACTGCCTCGGCCGCGTCGCAGGAGCGCACGCACAGGCAGCCCACGCCCCGTGACACGCACATGGCGGCGTGCCGGGCCAGATCGGCCGCCGTCAGTTCCGGCTTCAGCACCGCGTGGTCGAGCACGCGGGCCACGTCGGCGACCGTGCGGGGTGACATGCGGGCTTCTCCGGTGAGGGCGGGCGCGATCAGCCGGCCGACGCGGCCAGCCGGACGAGGGCGGCGATGCCGCGGTCGAGCGTGCGATCGTCGACCGTGTAGGCGATGCGGAAGTGGGTATCGGCCGCGCCGAACACGTTGCCGGGCACCACGATCAACTTCTCCTCGGCCGCGGCCCGTGCCGCAAAGGCCTGCCCCGATCCGCCGGGCGCCCGCGGGTAGAGATAGAAGGCCCCCCCGGGCGGCACGAAGTCGTAGTGACCGCGCAGGCCTGCCATCAGCGCGTCGCGCTTGCGGCGGCACTCAGACAGCGGCGCGTCCATGGGGGAGTCGAGCGCCGCCAGCGCCGCCCACTGCCCCACCTGCGGTGCACAGACGAAGGTGTACTGCTGCATCATCGTGCAGGCGTCGATGATCGCCGGCGGCCCGTGCACCCAGCCCACGCGCCAGCCCGTCATGGCGTGCGACTTGGAGAAGCCGTCGATCACGACGACGTTCTCGGAATGTGGGGCCGGCGAGGCGAACGGCGCGTCGTAGCAATAGGAGCGGTAGAGTTCGTCACTGACGAGCGTCACGCCCCGTTGGTCCGCCAGCCGGGCCAGAGCGGCGACCGTGGCGGCGTCGGCAACGGCCCCCGTGGGGTTGGCCGGCGTGTTGAGCAGGATGGCCACGCAGCGCGGTCCGATCGACGCCGCCACGCGGTCCACGTCGATGCGGAACGAGGGGGACGTGTCGATCGGCACCACGCGGCCTCCCAGGAACTCGACCAACGGCCGGTACATCACGAAGGCCGGCTCGAACACGACCACCTCGTCGCCGGGGTCGATGAGGGCCATCAGCGTGAGCACGAGCGCGCCGCTCGACCCGCTGGTGACGCAGAGCCGGCGGTCGGACTGACCCGTCTCCCGGCGCACCTGCTCCTCGAGCCGGTCACGCAGGGCGGGGATGCCCTGCGTGGGCGTGTAGCCGTTGCGACCGGCCTCGAGCGCCGCCCGGGCCGCATCCCGCGCCGCCTGCGGCATGGCGAAATCGGGCTGGCCGATCGAGAGGTTGATCGGGTCCGGAAGGCGGGCGGCGAGATCGAACGCCTTGCGGATGCCCGACGAATCGAATGCCGCCGCACGGCGGGACACGCGATTGCCCGGCGGCCGCCCGCCGTCGGACCGGGCCGCCGCGTCGTCGGCTGCCGATCGGTTCATCCCGCGTCCTTGAACAGCTCGGCCAGTTTCTCCGCCAGCTTCTTGCCGCGGGCGTTGAGCGTGATCACGTTGCCGTCCTTGCCGATGAGGATCAACTGCGGGATGCCGGAGATGCCGTAGAACTGGGCGAGCGGGTCCTGCCAGCCCTTGCCGGCGAAGATGATCGGCCAGGGAATCTTGTTCTCGGCCACGAAGCCTTCCACGGCCTTGCGGTCCTCGTCGAGGCTGATGCCCACCACCTCGAACCCCTTGGCGTGGTACTTCTCGTACTGCTCAAGCATGTTGGGAATCTCGGCCACGCACGGGCCGCACCACGTGGCCCAGAAGTCGACGAGCACCACCTTGCCGGCCAGCCCCTTCTGGTCGAATGACGAGCCGTCGAGCAGTGCTCCCTTGATCTCCATGGGCTTGCCCGGCAGTTCCAGGAGCCGAAGCTTGCTGGCGAAACCTTCTGCCAACTCCTTGACCTGCTGGTTCTTGCTCGACTGCAGGATCGGCGCGAAGGACTTGAACGCGGCTGCTGCTACCTGGTCGCCTTCGGGAATCTGCTCGAAGGCCTGTGCCAGTTGCATCGCCAGCCCCACCGACTTCGTGTCGTCGGGGTTCTGGGCGAGCAGGTCGGCCATCTTCTTGACGAGGGCCGGGGCGGCGGCAAAATCCGATTTCTCGAACATCTGCTGCGCATCGGCGACGATCAGAAGCCGCTTGGCTTCCATGGCCACGTCGGGCACCGGGCAGTCGACCAGCGTGCCGGCGAAGGCCGCCATCTCGGTCTGCGCCTTCTCGTCGCCAAGCCGGCCCAGCATCATCAGGCCGTCGAGCTTCAGCGACGCCGCCCTGGCGAACAGCGGATCGTTCGGCTTGAGCTTTGGCAGCACCTTGTCGGCAGCCTGCACCGACACCCGGGCCACGTCGCCCATGTACTTCATCAGTTCTTCCTGCGATCGCGGCCGGGCCTTGGGTTTTCGCAGCCGCTCGGCGAACTCGAGCAGTTCTTCCGGCGAGCCGTCGGCTGGCAATTCGATAGCGGCGGCGGGACCCTCGGCTTCGGCGGCGGGCGGAGCGGCCGGCTGTCGCGCGTCGGCGGGGAGAAGCAGCCCGCAGAGCCCGGCCAGCATGGCGAGGAGCAGCGGCAGGCGGAGCGTATGCAGGGCGGGGCGCATGGTCATGGGAGTCTCGTGGGAGCGGATAAATTTAAGAAGGCACTATCGGGACGCTGCCGGATCGTAACCGCGGCCCGATCTGCCCGGCAACGCCTGCCGGCCGGTGGATGCGGCGGTCCTATTTGACGATCGTGCGGAAGCGGACGAAGCGGCTTTCGCCGGGGCGGAGCGTGTCCCGCAATTTCCACGTCAGAACCGTGGCCCCGTCGTCACCCGTGGCGGTGGAGAAGTCCGCCGCCACGTTGGCCGCGGCCGAGTCCGGCACGAGCGTGAGCCGGGTGGGCAGGGCGTCGGCGAGCACGATGCCGGTCAGCGGTCGGTCGCCGGAGTTCAGCATCACGATCGTGAAGTCGAGTTCCTCTCCCGGCCGGGCGGTGTCGCTGCCGGCCTGCTTGCAGAGCGTGAGTTCGGCGCGGCCGGGCTCCTCGAAGCGGAGCGTGGCCGTGCCGCGGTCGACGGCCACCGTCTCCGCCGACCGGCCATCGAGCAGCACGTTGGCGGCCTTGATGCACGTCCACGCCAGCGGCACCTCGAAGCCGATGGTCAGCAGCGGCCGCTGGGCCTGCCGCTCGAGCTGCGGGCCGTCGCCGCCCACCCGCATCTCCGGTCCCTGGGCGCCGTTCTCCGCGCCGGGCAGGGCCTTCTGATCCATGGCGAGCGGCCCGAGCCGCTCCTGCACCGCGATGCCCGGCAACGCCTTCCGTGCCGATCCGGGAGCCAGATTCTGCGTGCTCCCCCACACCGGCTGCCGCTCCACCTCCAGGCCGGCGACCATGTCGAGCGTCATGCCACCGGGGCCCTGCGGCGCCGCATCCTCGAAGGGCCGCAGCACCGCGCGGACGGCGCCGAAACGGGGAGCGAACACACAGGCGCAGTTGGAGGCCACGAGCCGCACCTCGTCGGCGTCGGGGCCGTCGTCGGCGGGACGGTATCTGGCCACGGTGTCGCCGGCTTCGAGATTGCGCAGGCCGTCGGCGCCGGTCGGCTGGGCCGGTGCGCAGGCATCGCCGCCATCGCACACGAGATAGGGGCCGACTTCAGGGAACGGCCGTTCGCAGGGCAGGCACACCTGGGGCTGGCAGGCCGGGCCGCAGTCCTGCGGCGGGCAGGTGGCGACGCGGCAGCGACGACCGAGGCGGGGCAGGGGAGGGCAGGGGGCCTCGAGCCCCGCCTGCCGCACGTCGGCATCGCGACGGGAGGCGGCGTTCGCCGCGTCCCACGACAGTGCGTCGCGGTGTGGTTTGGCCATCGCCACCTGCGGAGCGGGCACCTCGGCCTCGGCCGTGGTGCCCGCATCGGCCGGCAGCGCGGTCAGCGACGTGCCGGCGACGATCGCGGGCGTGGACAGCGAGCGGCACGAGGCGAGGATCAATGCGCCGGTGGCCATGGCGATGATGCGAATCCAGCGCAGGGCCCTCTCGGCGGGTTCGGCTGGCGGTCGATCGGCAGCACGGCGCAGGCGGCGGGTCATGGCACGCTCCCGGGGGCGGGCACGCGGTTGCCGATCACGACCTCGGCCACCGGGTCACCCAGCGTGCGGGCCACTTCCAGCGGATCGTCACCGGGCCGGACGTCGAACCAACCGGCCGGCAGCAGGTCGGGCTTCTCCGTTTCGCACGACGCGTAGACCACGCGGCGCACCAGCGCCCCGTCGAGGGCCGCGAACAGATCGTCCTCATCGATGGCGATCTGCACCGGGAAACGCCAGGCGGTGCCGGGCGGGGCGGCGAGCTTCGCCAGCACGCAGACCGAAGGAAAGACTTCCTGGCCTTCCTGGCCGGGAATGCCGCCGATCCGCAGCCGGTAGGGACGGCCCACGACGAGCCCCATCCGCAGCGGTGCCGGCTGCAGCGGCGACCAGCCCGCCGCCGTCTCGATGCCCACGAGCATGCCCTCGGGGCCGCTGATTTCCACGGGCTGGATGTCGCGAGGGAGCATCGATTCCGGACAGGGACCGGGCTGCAGCCGCCCCAGGGCGCCAATCGCTCCCGGTGGTGAGTAGTTGGCGAATGTTTCCGCCGGACTCGCGGCGACGACAGACCGGGGGTTGCCCAGTGAAGTTGTCGCGACGAGCACGGCGGTCGCCAGCAGTCCTGGGGCGAGCCGCAGCACGGTCCCTGTCCGGAAAAGATCCTCGTTGTTTTTGGTCTCGAGCCGCCGCGAATGTGCCGGTTCGGTGATGGTGGAGCGGGCGGCGGTCATGGTCACTCCTGGCACGGGGTCACTGGTCCATCGGCTCGGGCGGGCACGGTGCCTCGCCGACGATCCGGCCCGGGCCCATCGCGTCGGGATCCGGCCCACCGTTGTCGACGAACCGCTTGCGATCGAGGTGCGGTTGGCGGAGGTGGATGTGCGGCACGTCATGCCGCTCGGCGATGTAGGCGTGGCGGGCGGGCTTCGGATAGCTGAGTCCGGGAGCCTCCTGGACGTGCAGGCCCACCTGCCGCGACGGCGGCGGGATGTGCATCCTCGTGTGGTTCGTGATCGTGTGCTTCTGCAGCCCGGCGGGCACGCCCAGCGGGATGTGGGCCGGACCTGGCAGGCCGATCGGGGTGCCGGTGAACGGCATGCCGTACTGCGGGGCGGTCATGCCGGCGACGAACGCCGGGGGCAGTTGCGACGGATCGCCGCCCACGGGCATCCCCAGGGGGCCGGCCACGCCACAGGGCGCTCCACCGCCACCACCGGGTCCACCCATGCCTCCGGCGCCCATTCCTCCGGCACCGGCCATGCCCGCGGAACCGGGCGCCTCGAGATCCTTGTTGCCGATGCGGATGATCGCCAGGATCGAGCCGCGGCGATCAGCCTCCACGACGGGATCGACGCCCGGGTCGAGCCGCGTGCTCACCAGGGTCTCCACGCCCGGCACGGCCAGTTCCTGGTACTCGGCGTCGGGAAGGTAAACCACCTTCGTGACAAAGTTGCCGGTGGTCACCTGGTCGAGATCCTCGTTCGTGAGTTGGAACGGGACGGCGTTGTGGGCCAGGTAGGCGGCCGTCCGCGGCGTCACCGGCGCGACCTCCAGCGACGGGTAAAGCTCGACGCCTTCGTAGCCATCGATGTCGGTGAGCTTGAGGCGGTAGATCGCACCCTGGGGAAAGTCGTACCGGCCCGGCGTCACGAGCGGTGTGGAGTCGAATCCGCCGCCGGGCGTCGCGTCCCAGCGCACCTGCATGCCGTCCTTGCCGATGAAACCGATCTGCGAGGTCGGCGGCAGCATGCCGCCCATGCCACCCATGCCACCCGGGCCGTAGCCGGAGGCTTCGATGGATGCTTCGTAGGATGCCGGGGCGATGATGCCCGGACCGGGACCCTCCACGCCGGGACCCGGATGGTGGATCATCGCGGCCGGGGGCAGGACGTTGGTGTGCGGCGTGGCCAGCGGGCGCATCTGGGCCAGCCCGGTGAAGGGCGAATTTGCCGGGATGTGACAGCCTGCCAGCGTTGCCGCCAGCGACATGCCGACGAGGCCCTGCACGCGACGTTTCAGCATCGTTAAGTCCTCCGAAATCCAGTGCCAAACCAGCGATCAGCCGGGCACGGGCCAGCCTTTTCCGGCATGGGCCGTCCGGCGCGGATTCCCTACACTCGCCCTGCGGCATGCCGGTCGGCAGGTGACGGTCGATCCACCGCTGGTAGTTTCGACGCGGCAGGGCCGGTTTCTTTGGCAAAATCCTCAAACTCGACGCGATCGTGACGACCAGGAGCCTTCCCAGCCCGCCCGTTCGCCGTGGTCGCCCGCGCACGGCGGCGCGTGCGGGGGCGATCTGGTTGGCCTTGGCGGGGCTCGCCGTCGGCCAGGCTCCGGCGCCGAGCGTCTACAACCGCCGCGCCCCCGCACCGGGGGCGGATGCCGCAGCGGGAGCGGCTGCGGCGTCGGCTCCCGACGCCGCAGCCCAGGCGGAACGGATCGTGGCCAGTGCGGTCGCCGTGATCGGCCGCGCCGAGGCGCTGTCGATCAAGCTGCGGCAGAAGGTCCGGGTGGGCGACCGCGTGCTGGTGGGCGCCGGCCGCTACCTGCAGTCGGGCCGCGGCGAGGAGCAGCGATTCCGCTTCGAAACGGCGCTCACCTGCGACACGGAGACGTTCGAGATCACTGAAGTCTGCGACGGCATGTTTTGCTGGATCCACCAGCGCAACAGCGACGTGCCCCCGACGCTGCACCGCATCGACGTGCGCCGGGTGCGCGGTCGACTGGCGGAATTGAAGGCGCCCGACCCCGACGATACCGCTCCCTACCTGGGCGGGCTGCAGCGCTGCCTGTGGTCGCTGCGGCAGTGGTTCCGATTCGGCACGGCCGTGCCGGCCGACCTGGACGGCACGCCGGTGTGGATCACGGAAGGCCGCTGGCATCCCGACTGGCTGTCGGGGGTCATGCCCAAGCTCGCCGAGGCTGCACGGCGCCCCGGCGGCATCACGGCCGCGGAACTTCCCGACGGCATGCCGTGGGGTGTGCGCATGTGGATCGGCCGCAGCGACCTCGTGCTGCGGCGCATCGAATGGCTCGCCATTCCCGGGGCCCGGCCGGTGGCTGCCAGCGAGCCTGAGCCGATCGCCGTGCTCGACCTGGTGGAGTGCCGCTTCGCCGGCCCCTTCGACGCCAGCGCCTTTTTCTACCAGCCGGCCAGCCAGGGGCTCGTGGACATCACGGACAATTACGTGAAGGCGCTGGGCCTGATGCGGCAATAGCCGCCGCCCTCTGGGTTGGCCAGCCTGCCGCCACGAGCCGCACGGCGGCGTCGATGGCCGCCAGCATGCTCGCCGGATCGGCTTCGCCGCGCCCCACGATATCGAAGGCCGTGCCATGCGCGACGCTCGTTCGCACGAGCGGCAGTCCGAGGGTGATGTTCACGGCGCGGTGCATGCCCAGCAGTTTGACGGGAATGTGGCCCTGGTCGTGATGCAGCGCGACCACGCCGTCGAATTCACCGCGGCTGGCCCGCAGGAACAGCGTGTCGGCCGGCAGCGGCCCCGATACCGCGAGTCCGGCGGCGGCCAGTGTCGTCACGGCGGGAGCCACGATCAGCCGTTCGTCGTCGCCGAACAGCCCGCCCTCGCCGCCGTGCGGGTTGAGGGCAGCCACGGCGATGCGGGGCTGGCGGCCGAGGAGAGCCGGCAGCACCTCGGCGAGGCGGGCGCCGGCGGCGGCGATCCCGGCGCTCGAGAGCCGGCCCAGCGCCGTCCGCAGCGACTCGTGGAGCGTGGCATGGACCACGCCCAGGCCGCCCGGCCCGGTGGCCGCCGGCAGCCAGAGCATCATCGACGCGGCCTCGTCCTCCAGGCCGCAGGCCCGGGCCAGGAGTTCCGTGTGCCCGGGCGCATCGCAGCCCGCCGCGTGCAACGCCTCCTTGTGGAGCGGGCCGGTGACGATGGCATCGGCGCGGCTGCTGCGCAGGATGGCGAGCGCCGTGTCGAGCGCGGCGGCCGCAGCCGCGCCGCCGGCCGCGGAGATCGTGCCGTCGACGACCGCCTGCCGGTCGGCCTCGGCCTGCGGCCGAATCACGATCAGTTCGTCGGGCCGTGAAGCCCGCTCGTCGGCGGCATCGACGGTCGTGATGGCCAGTCGCGGCAGGCCACGGCGTCGGCCCAGCACGGCGACCAACAGGGCCGGATCGGCGACCACGCGCAGCCGCGCAGTGGCGTGCGCCGCCGTGCGGGCCCAGGCCAGCGCCACGACTTCGGGCCCGATGCCCGACGGGTCGCCGCAGGTGATCAGCAGCGTCGGGCATCTGCCAGAGCCGGGGCCGGGCGACAGGGAGGGGGCGGCGGCGGGGATGGGTCGATCCACGGCGGCAGAGGGTGTGGGCATGGAACAGCGTCCCTCGACAAGCCTATAACGATTCTGCGGCGGCCGCATCCGTGGCCGACCTCCCCCGGTCGATCGAGGCCCCATGGAACGGATGTTTGTCAGGGTGGCTGCATTTGCGGTGGCGCTGTTGGCTGCCACCGCCGCACTCGGCCTCTGGATCGGCGACCTGCACGGCACGCTCGATCCCGGCCTGCTCCGCTGGGCCACCGTGCACCGGCTTTCCGGCGTGCTCACCGCGCTCGTGGTGGTGCTCGTCAACAGCATCACCGTCACCTACTTCATCGGCACGGGCCGGTGGTGCAAGGAGGTGGTGGAAGCCTATGGGCTCGATCGTGCCTTCACGGCCCGCAGCACCGCTTTGAAGCGGTCCGCCTTTCCATTCGCGTTGCTGGGGATGCTGGCCGTGGTGGCGATCGTGGCCCTGGGGGGTGCGGCCGACCCCGCTACCGGCCGAGCAGGCACCCGTGACTGGGTGACCGCGCACCTTGTCGGCGGCATCGGTCTGGCCGCGGCGATCGCCTGGTGCTTTCGGGCGCAGCTCGGCGCTATCGCCCGGCAGCATCGACTCATCGACGAGGTGATGGACGCGGTGCGGTGCGAACGCGCGGCCCGCGGCCTGGACGTGGAGCTCGTCCCGCAGCAGACCGTCGCGCCACCGCGCTAAGCCACCGTCAGTGGTCGCGCTGCCCGGCTTCCGGACCGGCGTGGGCGGCATGGGCATGGCTCACACGCTCCAACGCGGAGATGCCCCAGGCACAGCCCAATCCCAGCGCCAGGGCCGTGGTGAGCAGCACGCGGTCGTGGCTGTGGAACTGCACCTCCGGCAGCAGGTCGGCCGCCGCGATGCACAGAAAGGCGCCGGCTGCCATCGCCATGGCGATGCCCAGCACCGCCTGCTCGCGGCCATCGAACAGCGACAGGCTGGCGAGGAAGGCCACGGCCCCCAGCGGCACGACCGCGGCGTAGAGCGCGTTGACCACGAGCCGCGTGCGCGACGACGCTCCTGCACCCACCATCAACGTGGCGATGATGCCGGCGTCGAATGGCTTGTGGAGCACGATGGCCAGGAAGGTGGCGAACCCCGCCAGCATGCCCACGCCATGGACGGCGTCGGCGCCGACCGACGCGGCCAGCGCCGCCCCGTCGGCCAGGCTGTGCAACGCCAGTCCGGCGAAGGCGCCGCACCAGGCCCAGCGGCCCGTCACGGTGGCCTTGTGGACATGGCCATGGTCGTGTGGAGCGTGGTCGTGCGGGCCATGGTCGTGGCCGCAGTCGGGGCCTTCAGCCGCGTGATGGGCGTGTCCGTGAAAGGCCCGTTCCAGGAGGAACATGGCGAAGAACCCCGCCAGCACCCACAGCATGGTGGTTTCGATGTCGCGATCGAGTTGCAGCCAGGCATGCGGCAGGAGGTGCAGCAGGCCCACGCCCAGCAGGACGCCGCCCGTGAGCGACAGCAGCACCTGCATCGGCCGGTGCCCCAGCGACAGGAAGGCGACCGATGATCCGCCGGCGAACGCCGCCGCAGCGATCAGCGCCAGGTAGAGGATCAGGCCGGCGACTGCCGTCGTGTCGGGGAGGGCGACGGCGACGAATGTGGGCATGGGGAGGTGTCGCAGGCGGAAGTGAGGCCATGATCGTGCCGCGTCCCGCCGCGGGCAAGGGGCGTGCGGTATCGGGCAGGCCAGAGGCGGCCGGGGACCTCATCGCGGTCAGTTCCGACGGGCCGACTCGAATGGTCGCGTCGCGCCACGGTGGGGGCCGGGGATGGCTCGCCCCGCAGCCGTTCAGGTCAGCGGCGGTACTGCCAGTTCTGGTAGGGCATCTGCTGGACGTTGCGTGCCGCCTGCTCCATCTGCTGGCGCACGGTCGACATGCGTTCCGTCCAGGCCGCGTCGCCCGCCGCCAAGGCGCCCAGGATCAGCGCCAGGGCGTAGGTCAGGAGGTTGGGCCACATCACGGGGCCATGGAACTTGAGCGCGGTGCCGAATGACTTCTTCACCTTGGGGCCGAACCAGCCCATTTTCACGCTCCAGATCTCGTCGAGCACGAGATGCGTGAGGAACCCGAGCACGACGGCGCTGGAGACGAAATAGCGGCGCAGCGGATCCTCCGCACCAAAAGCCAGGAACGTGGTCTGGCCGGCGATCGCGGCTGCCGGCAGGCTGTGGAACATGCCGCGGTGGTGCGAGTAGCTCTTCAGCAGCCACGACATCCCGAAGCGGATGGCGAGGTAGATGATGGCGCCGGCGAGGATCATCGCTTCCAGCGGCAGGCCCATCTGATGGAAGCGATGGATCATCATCATGGGCACCACCGCGGCGGCGAAGGCCACGCTCTCGCGGAGCGGGATGCCCGGGCCGCTGTCGAGGTCGGGGAGCATGCCGGCCACGGCGCACAGTCCGGCCCCCAGTCCGCAGGTCATGGGGTGCATGTCGCCCACGAACCAGGCCGCGACACCGTAGCCGGCGCCGACGATCGACGAGCCTGTGATGTGCACGCGGAACCCGGGCACCTGAATTCCCCCGCAGAATCAGCCGTGGACCGGCGGCATCGTGGCCGGGCACGGTCGGCGCGGGCGGGCCGTGAAGCCCCTCCGCGCAGACGTGATTTCTGTATCGACCGTTGCGCCGCGGCTCGCCAGCCGTCGCCAGGTTGCATCCCCTGCACTGCCGCACCGTTCGCGTCGCCCAACGTGCACTCCGTCGTCAGGGGTGAAAATAGGAAATGTCGGGAAGTGAGTGAATCCAGGACGGCTGGGACGTTGCGGGATGTTTCGCTTGCGGGCTCTGCGTAGGCGGCGCTGGACGGGAAGAGTTTTCTGGTTGTGCCGAACGCAGGTGCCTCGTGTCCGGGATGCAGTCCCCGGTATCTGCTCTTCGTGACCTGAAGGACGCATCACTACACTTCGCCGCCCCGCAGGGATGCGGGCGGCGCGGAGATGGCGGACCATGGCGATCGAAGGCTACGACCTCGTGATGCTGGGAATCCTGGCCGCGGCCGCTGTGCTCGGCTATTTCAAGGGCATGGTCTGGCAGCTGGCCTGGATCGCCGGCATCGTGGCCAGCACCACCGTGGCGATCCGCTTCAGCGGTCCGCTGTCGGGTTTCTTCGGGCAGCAGCCGCCCTGGAACCGCCTGCTGGCGATGCTCGCGTTGTACGTGGTCACGTCGCTGGTGGTGTGGCTGGTGTTCCGCGTCATCTCCGGCGCCATCAACGCTGTTCACCTCTCGTCTTTCGACCACCAATTGGGGCTTCTGCTGGGCCTGGCCAAGGGCGTGCTGCTGTGCGTCATCGTGACCTTCTTCGCGGTCACGCTCGCCCCCGGCTACCGCGATCAGATCGTGGGCAGCCGCAGTGGCCGCATCGTCGCCGAGTTGATCGTCCGCGCCGATGAGTTCCTGCCGGCGGACGTGGTGGAGACCGTGAAACCGTTCGTCCAGCATTTCGAGGATCGGGTGCGTGAGCCGGCGGCAGCGGCCGCAACGGCCGCGGAACCGCTGCCGTCACCGCTGCGGGCCCTCTGGGACGGCGTCACGTCGGCGGCGGCCTGGACCGGAGGGGACGCCACGGGGCAGGGGGCGAGGCAGGTGGGCGGTGTCGATCCGGCCGCCTGGCCGGCGTCGCCGGCACAATCGGCACCGCGACCGGCATCGAGCGGGTTTCCAAACCGGCCGTCGTTCCAGCCGCCGGCCGCCGCGGCGCCAGGGCCGTTCCCGGTCGGTGCCCAGACGCCGTTGCCGCTGCGTTGACGCCTCCCGTCGTCGCCATCGCAGGTCCTGCGCCGATGCCCCGAGCGCCGCGTGTGGGCCGGTACCGTATCGCGGTCCGGTGCAGCAGGGCGGGGAAACGGCCGCCGCGCGAAAAGGCCGCAAAAAAGGGCACGAACACCAAGGCCGAACCGGACATAAGAGACATTATCGGACGTTGGGGAGAGGGGCGGTTTCGCGGCCGCGGCTATCCTCTTGGTGGTTTGCCTGTTCCCTGCCGTAGCGTGGTCGGGGTTGCCCGTACCGTCTCGCCCGGACGTTCGCTGCGGGCATCCATGCCCTCCGCTCACTCGTCGTCGCATCCTGCTCCGGCAGACTTGTTCCACAGTCTGCTAGCCGCCGGCGCCGGCTCGGCGGTACGGGCAACCCCTCCCGGAGTCACCTTCCATGAAAAAATCCGCCAAGCGCTCACGAGCCCGGCCGCGAAACCCGGTGGCCTTGAGTGAGCTCGTGGCGGCCGTCCGGCGGTTTCGCGACGCCCGCGACTGGGCGCAGTTTCACACGCCCAAGAACCTGGCGGCGGCGACCGCCATCGAGGCGGCCGAGCTCCAGGAGCGGTTTCTCTGGAAGACCGACGCCGAGGTGGACCGCGACCTGGCCGATGCGGTCAAGCGGGCCGGCGTGGCCGAGGAAATCGCCGACGTCGTGATGTTCGCGATGCTCCTCGCCGACCGGCTGGGCATCGATCTGGCCGAGGCGATCGCGACCAAACTCGAAGCCAATGAGCAGAAATACCCGGTCAAGCTCGCCCGCGGGAATGCCCGCAAGTACACGGAACTCCAGGACGGCTGACGTGCCGGCGGTTGGTATCCCGGCCCGCCTGGAGAGATCATCGGCCGGAAGAATTCCTTCTTGCTCGCAACCGAGGTCTACGTGCCCCCGGTTGGAGGTCGCGGTTGGGTAAGCCCTCCCAGTCGCTGAGGTCTGCCGGATCCTCGCAGGCCATGGGTTCGCCGAGGTTCGGCGGCACAGCCACATAGTCATGCTGAAGGCAGATCCCGACGGCACGGTCACAGTGCCGGTGCCGAACCATGACGAACTCAAACGCGGAACGCTTCGCTCGATCATTCGGCAGTCGGGTGTCGACAAATCCGAGTGTGGAAGCGATTGATCACGTCGGCGCGTCGCCGGGCTCGGTGCGGCGGGCATGATTTCGCATCCCCGTCCACGACACGGTATGCTCCCGCCCATGATCATTTACGCCGAGACGAGGCGGAATTTTCTCGAAGACGTCGATCTCAATCGGCTTGAACGACGGCTCGTTGATGGTTTTAAACGGCAGACCGGGAGCGTGCCCGCGGATCGCGCTGTCTGGGCCGACGAGTACGCCCGCTTCTCGAACGCGCTACGGCGGGCCGGCGTCGATGACGACGTGCAGGTCGCCATCGAATACCACGTTTCCGCGGCGGGCCGATCTCGGATCGACGTTCTCCTCGCCGGAAACGACGGAGATCGAGACAACGGCATCGTTCTGGAACTCAAGGCTTGGAGCGACGCCGACGTCGCCGACGTCCCGGAACTGGTCTGGTCGCCGTACGGCGGCGGCAGACTCGCGCAACATCCATGCCTCCAAGCCCGCAAATACAAGGGACTGATCCTCCGGTTCAATGCCGACATCAGGGAGAAGGGGATCGACATCCATTCGGCTGCCTACCTCTTCAACCTCACGCGTCGGCGCCCCGAGCCGCTCGAGGATCCGCGCTATCGGCACATCATCGAAGAGTCTCGGCTGTTTCTTGCCGACGACGCCGACGAACTGTCGCGGTTTATCGAGAGGCATGTCCGCCACCGCTCCCGACACGACGTGCTCTTCCTGCTCGAGAAGGGCCGGATAGTCCCGGCGCCGGCGCTCGTCGAGCGGGTGGCGCGAATGCTTGATGGCAACGAGGAGTTCGACCTGCTCGACACGCAGAACGAGGCGTTTCAGGTGATTCGGCACGCGATCGCTGGTGTCGCCACCGCGGCCAAGCGACAGGTTTTTATTGTCCACGGCGGACCAGGTACCGGGAAGTCGGTGATCGCAGTCAGGCTCCTCGCCGAAGTGCTGGCGTCGAAGCGGCTCGGCTTCTTCATCGCCCCCAACAAGGCGTTTCGCGACACGCTCGTCGAGCAACTTGCCCGGGGCGGCCGCGAGTACCGAGAAGACGGCCAGGCCCTCTTCCAGTCATCCTGGAGTTTTCACACGGCGGATTTCCTCAAGGATCGCCTCCACGAGGTGCTCGTCGTCGACGAGTCCCACCGGCTCAAGGACGAGGCCTATCAGTACCGCGGCTCGAGCATGGTCGAGGACATGGTCCGCGCGGCGCGGATCAGCGTGTTCTTTCTCGACGAGACGCAGCGGGTGCAGTGGAACGACTCGGGGAGCGAGGACCGCATTCGGGCAGCGGCCAAGAAGTTCAAGGCACAGGTGCACCCACCCTTCACGCTCACGTCCCAATTCCGATGCGGTGGCTCCGACGGATACCTCAATTGGCTCGACGATGTCCTGCAGATTCGGCCCACGGCCAACTTCGACAACTGGGCGGAGGAGCACTATGAATTCCGCGTGTATGACGATGCGGCGGAACTGTACCGCGACCTCAGGTCGCGGAATGCGGAGAACAAGGCCCGCCTCGTCGCGGGTTACTCGTGGGACTGGCCGACCGAGGGCCGACAGCGCCGCGGCCACGTCAAGCACGTTACGGTCACCGGTCTTTCCCTGCCGTGGAACTTCAGTGGCGAAAACTGGGCGACAGCCGCTGACGGCATCGACCAGGTGGGGTGTGTGCATACCTGCCAAGGCGTGGAGTTCGACTGGCTTGGCGTCCTGATCGGCCCCGACCTGAGGTTTGAAAATGACCGCATCGTCGGTGACCCTGACAAGCGGGCCCGAACCGACAGTTCGTTGAAGGGATGGAAGAAGGCTCAGCGAGATGCCGAGGGGGACTCGGCTGCCGCGGAGGCGGTGGTTGCCAAGGTGCAGGCCATCATCAAGAACACCTACAAGGTGCTGCTGTCGCGGGGCCGCAAGGGGTGCTTCGTGTGGTGTGCCGATCCGGGACTGCGGCAGTATCTTCGTGACCGTCTCCGATTCGCTTCGCGGGCACCCGCTGTCCAAGCCGTCTCGGCCGCGCTCGCCCCCCCTGCTCCGACGACACGGTTCGTCGCAAGTCCACCTGGCCGACGTTTCGAGGAATGGCTGCCGGTGTACGACCTCGGCGTAGCGGCCGGCGATTTCGGCCCGTCGTCGTCTGCGGATTGCCTCGGATGGATCGAATCGCCGCCAGGCGTCCGCACGGACGAGCGGCATTTCGTGGCGCACGTCACCGGCCGATCGATGGAGCCACTCATCCCTGATGGATCACTCTGCCTCTTTCGGTTCGATGTGGCCGGTAGTCGTGGTGGACGAATTCTTCTGGTCCAGCACCACGCAATCAATGACCCGGAACTCGGAGGATCGTATACCCTCAAGAAGTATCGATCGCTGAAGATGCGTGAAGCCGATACGGGTGACGACTCCAACTGGACCCACGCCGCGATTCAACTCGTGCCACTGAACCAGCAGTTCCAGACGATCTGGATCAACCCGGATCAGGTCGAGGATCTGCGAGTCGTGGCGGAATTCGTCTGCGTGCTGCCCTGACAGGCAAGGCATCCTTGCCAGGGCGGGCCTGTCAGCCGGTGGCACTGGCTTCGAGAAACACGCCCATCTTGCGGAACTTCTCGTAGCGGTCCGCCACCAGCCGGTCCCCAGGGCGGCCCACCAGTTCGCGCAGCGTTCGCGTCAGGTATGTCTTGAGCCGCGCCGCCATCTGCCGCGGGTCGCGGTGGGCACCGCCGGCCGGTTCGTCGATCACGGCGTCGATGACCCCGAACTCCTTCAGATCCCGCGACCGCATGCGCAGCGCCCGGGCCGCGTCGGCCTTGAACTCCACGCTCTTCCAGAGGATGCCGGCACAGCCTTCCGGGCTGATCACGCTGTAGTAGGCGTGCTCCAGCACGGCCACCCGGTCGCCCACGCCGATGCCCAACGCGCCGCCCGAGCCCCCTTCGCCGATCACCACGCATACGATCGGCACCGGCAGCGTGGCCATGAGAAACATGCTTTCGGCGATCACCTGCGCCTGACCGCGCTCCTCGGCACCCACGCCCGGGTAGGCCCCGGGGGTGTCGATCAGGCACACCACCGGCAGGCCGAACTTGGCCGCCAGCCGCATCTTGCCCATCGCCTTGCGATAGCCCTCGGGATGGGCGCAGCCGAAGTGGCAGGCCTGCCGTTCGGCCAGCGTCTTGCCCTTCTGATGGCCGATCACCATCACCTTGTGCTGGTCGAGCTTGGCGAACCCGGTGAGGATCGCCGGATCGTCGCCGAACGACTTGTCGCCGTGCAGTTCCACGAACTCGTCGAACACCAGCGACAGGTAATCGCTGGTCTTGGGCCGGTCCGGGTGCCGCGACACCTCCACCGTCTGCCAGGGGTCGAGATTGCCGAACACCCGTTTCTGGACATCGACGAGCTCGTGCTTCAGCCGGCGCAGCTCCTCCTGCTGCTTGGCGCCCAACGGTGCCGTCTCCAGGGCCGCGATGCGGTCCTCGAGTTCGTAGATCGGTTTTTCCAGCGGCAGTCGATGCAGTCCGGCAGCCATGGGTGTTCCTTCAACGCGTTCCGGGGCGCAGGCAGGACTGTCGTCAGTGTCCCCGCGGCCCGCGGGCCGCGTCAATCCTGGATCGCAGCGGGTTCGGGCCCGTCAGCCGCCGGCTCGTTCCAGGAGGCGGATCGACCGCAGTTGCTGCAGCACAGCCTGCATCGACGCCGGACGGTCACCCGGCTTCTTGGCCAGCAGCTGCCGCAGGAACTGCGACACGCTGGTCGTGGCGTTGGGATTGAACGTGTCCACCCCGGGCGGCGGCGCGGAGACGTGCTTGTTGAGGAGGTCGTTGGGATTCGGGGCCGTGAAGGGGGGCCTGCCGGCCAGCAACTCGAAGAGCACGCAGCCGAAGGAGTAGATGTCGGAGCGGGGCGTGAGCGACTCGCCGCGGATCTGCTCCGGCGACATGTAGCTGGGCGTCCCCTGGGCCGGCGGCTTGGCGCCGAACAGGCCGCCCAGCAGCCCTGCCGCCTTGGCGGCGATCGCCAGGTCGATCAGTTTCACCTGGCCGTCGGCGGCGGCCAGCACGTTGTCGGGTTTGACGTCGCGGTGCACCCAGCCCCGGGAGTGCACGTGGTCGAGCGCCAGAGCCAGCTCCGTGACGATCCGTTGCAGCCGCGGTGCCAGAGCCGCCACGCCGCCGGCGATCTGCCGCTTCAGGTTGGGGTGCGGAAACAACTCCATGACGAGGTGCGGCAGGCCCCCTTCTTCGGCCAGCCTGTGGATGCGGATCACCGTAGGGTGGTCGAGCGACTGCGCCACCTTCAACTCGTGGGTCAGCAGGTGCCGCTGCGCGGCGTCGGTTGCCATGCCGGGCACCACGACCTTCACGGCGACCTGGCCCGAGGTCTTTTCGTCCACGGCCTCCCAGATCTGGCAATGGCGGCCAGTACCCAGTTGCTGCACGAGTTTCAGGCTGCCCAGCCTGTCGGGAAGTTTGGCCATGAGGCTCGCGGAAACCGTGGCCGACCTATGTCCGGGGCGGACGTTCGGCGGCGAGTTGAATGGACACCAAAACCAGTCCCTGCGGCGGCGCGGTGGGGCCGGCGGCCGGCCGGCTGCGGGCCTCGAGCGCCTGCCCGAGCCACTCCGCCTGCCGCCTGCCTGCGCCGACCATCACCAGCGAGCCGGCGATGATCCTCACCATGTTGTGCAGGAACCCGTTTCCCTCGACCTCGATCCAGACCTCCGCGTCGGCGGCGTCGTCCGGCCCCGAGTGCCGCGAGACCACGAGGTCGTGGATTGTGCGCACTTTCGACAGCCGTGTGGAGGGGGTGGTTTCGAAACTGGTGAAATCGTGCTCGCCCACGAGGGCGGCTGCCGCCTCGCGCATGCGGCCATGGTCGAGCCGGCCGCGCCAGTGCCAGACGAGGTGCCGCTGCAGGACCGGCCGCCAGGCGGCGTCGTGAATGCGGTAGCGGTAACGCTTGCGGACCGCCGCCACCACCGGGTCGAACCCCTGCTCCACCTGCACCGCCTCGAGGACGGTGATGTCGGTGGGCAGCCGGGCGTTGAGGGCCCGCATCCACGTGGCCGCATCGAGATTGCCGGTCGTCGTGAAGGCCACGACCTGGTCGAGGGCATGGACTCCGGCATCGGTGCGGCTCGACCCCTTGGGCAGCACGTCCTCGCCAGACACGCTGTGGATCGCCGCGGCCAGCGTCCCCTGCACCGTCGTGCGTCCCGGCTGCGTCTGCCAGCCCGAATACCGCGTGCCTTCGTAGGCCAGCCGCAGCCGGATCGTGCGGCCATCCACCGTCATGCCGGCACCGTGCGGCCGCCCCCCGCCCGCGCCGCCGTCTGTGTCGCCAGGTACTCGGCGATCTGCACGGCGTTCGTTGCCGCCCCCTTGCGCAGGTTGTCGGACACGCACCACAGGGCGATGCCGTTCGGGCAGGAAATGTCCTCGCGGATCCGGCCCACGAACACCTCGTCGCGGCCGCTGGCGGTGCGCGGCTGCGGATAGTGCTTCGCACCGAGGTCATCCTCGACCACGACGCCCGGGAACCCGGCCAGGAGGTGCCGGGCCTTGTCGGCGGAGAGCTTCGTCTCGGTCTCGATCAGGATCGATTCGCTGTGGCCGTTGGCCACGGGCACGCGGATGCAGGTGGCGCTGACCTGGATCGACTCGTCGCCGAGAATCTTCCGGGTCTCCAGCACCATCTTCATCTCCTCGCTGGTGAACCCATTGGGTCGCGGCGAACCGATCTGCGGAATCAGGTTGGCCGCGATCGGGTGCGGGAAGATCTGCCGCGGCTCCGCGCCGCCCGCCAGCCAGCCGGCCGTCGCCTGCCGCAGTTCTTGGGATGCCGCCAGGCCCGCGCCGCTCACCGCCTGGTAGGTGCTGACCACGACACGCCGGACGCGTGCGGCGTCGTGCAGCGGCTTCATCACCATCACCATCTGCGTGGTCGAGCAATTGGGGCTGGCGATGATCCCCGTGTGGCCCGCGATCGCGCCGGGATTGACCTCCGGGATCACGAGTGGCACGCCCGGGTTCATGCGGTAGAAAGCGCTCTCGTCGACCACCACCGTGCCCCGCTCCACCGCCCAGGGCACGAACTCCGCGGCCACCTCGTCGGGGGTGCTGCCGATGGCCACATCGACGCCCGCGAACGACTCCGGCCGCAGTTCCTCCACCTCGAAGCGCGTGCCCGCCACCTCCATCGGCCGGCCCGCCGACCGGGCCGAGGCCAGCAGCCGGATGCGCTTCGCCGGGAAACGCCGCGAGACGAGGAGTTCGACGATGATGCGGCCCACGGCGCCGGTGGCGCCGACCACTGCGAGCGTATCGATCATGGGAGACCTGGGGGTGCGACCTGGGAGGATGAGGGGAAACGACCGAACTGGCGGAACAGGCGGTGCAGGGTGTCGGCCGGCACGAAGGCCAGGTTGGCCGTGAGCATCGCCAGGCCGAACTCCATCATGCCCATGGCGAGGCCGATTCCCAAGTGCACCGGCACGGCCAAGGCGAGAAACAGCCTGCGTGTGAGCCGGGGCCAGACCAGTGCCGCGTAGGAAACCTCCCACCACAGCGTGACCAGCGTGAGGGCGTTGACGGCCAGGGGGTGTCGGGCCAGGCCGGTGAGGTCGAGCGTCCGGTACTGGACGTTGGCCACCGCGCCCCACAGGGCCGTGCCTTCCCACCAACTCTCGCCGAGGAGTTTGCCGCAGCCAGAAAACACGTACACCACGCAGAGGTGGACCTGGATCAGCCGCAGCGCGACATTGGCCCGCACCGACGTGGCCGCTCCCCTGCCCTGCCCCGGCCCCGCCAGCAGTCGGTCGAGCGAGCAGCAGGCGCCGCTCGGGCCCACGGCCAGTCCCACGAGCAGCATGCCCAGCGTGTCGTCGAGCCCGAACGTGTTGAGCGGGGCGCGGTTGGCGGCGCTTACGAGGCCGACCAGCGACACGACCGCCGCCAGCGGCGTGGCCAGTCCGGCGGCCAGCAGCAGCGCCGCGGCCAGTGTCACGCCCGCCAGCACGCGAATCATGGTCGGCGACGATGCGGCGAAATACCAGCTCCACTGCCAGGGCTGGTCGTTCATTCGCCACACCTGCGGTGCCGGCAGCCAGCCCCGCGCGCCGAAGAAGGCGTCCACGTCGAGCAGCCAGACGGCGCTCGACCAGGCGAGGAGCAGGCCGGTGGCGATGCGGATCACGGCCAACGGCAAGGGGTCGGCAGGCGTGAACCAGAAGGCGTTCCAGGCGGCCGCCCAATCGGCGAGCCACCCGCGCGGGCGGACGGCGTTCCCCCGTGGACTGTCGGCGGCGCTGAGTTCGCGTTCGGTGACGGTCATCGCGGATCTCCTGCCGCCCAGGCATAGGAGCCCAGCGGCGTGACCACGTCGGCGCCGTCGCTGCCGGCCGTCACCTCCGATGGGTCGGGCAGGTAGTGCTCCACGCGTTCCAGCGTCACCGTCGCGCCGCCGGTGTTTCGCAGGAGGTTGCCGGCCACACCCTTCACCAGCGGCAGCCAGGAGGCCCTGGCTCGCTGTCGCACCTCGGCCGGCGCGTCGGGCGGCGGCACGAAGGCGGCGATCTTCTCGGCCACCATGAACCGGCGGTGGTAGAGCAGTCGGGGCCAGTCGCCGTCGCGGTCGGGGATCGATCCGGATCGCGTCGATCCGTCCGGCATCGTCGCCGTCCAGCGAATCGAGTGACCCGGTCCCGGGTTGGGGGCGAAGAACCGGTAGCCGTGACCGAGGTAAAGCGCGCCGACGAGCGGCCGGAGCGGTTGCATGATCCGCTC
>QWPN01000072.1 GCA_003671185.1 Planctomycetota bacterium | reverse complement strand
TGAAGCTTATTACACGTCGGCTCGGCCATCCCTGGCCCTCGCCGCCTGAAGCGGTCGGAGTCAAAGCCAAGGTTTGACTCGACCGCGAGTGCTCCCATCCAGGCAGCAACACGTCGGCTCGGCCATCCCTCGCCCTCGCCGCCTGACGCGGTCGGAGCCAAAGCCAAGGTTTGACTCGACCGCGAGTGCTCCCATCCAGGCAGCAACACGTCGGCTCGGCCATCCCTCGCCCTCGTAATCGGTATGGCGTGTGATGCACGGGGAACCAGCGATGCTGAGGAGCCGGCGGGGCACGCGCAGGAGCCGGTGAATCTTTGCGACTCACGCGTGACGTCCAGTCGGCCGCGCGAGCCTCCTGGAGCAAAGTCCGCCGGCTCCGAGCATGTCGCCGCCGGCGAACCAATTCGGAACGCCTCGCCCCCCAGCCAACGGCCCTGCTGATGCGACCCGGCCTCCCCGGTGCGCGACCGTTACTGATCCCGGTCAGGGTCGAAGCGACGGCTCGGCCGGCAGACCATGAACGTCCCCAGGCCGATGAGCAGCACCATCAGGGCGTAGGCGAGCGTGTATTTCGTCATGGATGCGGGGCCAAAGGTTTGCGGGTAGGATTCCGTCGTTCCGTGATCCTCACACCCTGCCCACGATACCCGACATGGCCACCACCGCGAAACGCCCCGGAAAGACGCCGGCCGGCAAGCTGCCGCCGGTCGACATCAAGACCCGCAAGCTGATCGAGGAACTTGCCGACGAGGTGGTGACCGCCGCCGAAAAGCACCGCGACCCGCACCTCGACATCCCCACCCGCAGCCTCTCGAACGTCCGCTTCAACAAGTCGCGGAAGATCATCGAGATGGGCTCGCAGACCAACCGCCGGCAGCTGTTTAACCTCTCGCAGGCCAAGAGCTACATGCAGACGCTGCTCGTCGCCACCGGCTGCAAGCAGCTCATCGAACAGCAGAAAACCACCAGTATCCGAGGTCTCTACTACCTGCTCAAGCACACCATCGAGGGCACCCGCGAGGAAACGTTCGCCACCCAGGAGGAGTGCGACCCGATCATCGAGGACTTGGAGGTGACGCTGGAGAGCCTGCGGGAAGAACTCCACGTCTATGCCAGCAACAGGGGCGGCATGGTGGGGCCGATCACCCTCATCGACGCCGGCGACGAGATCGACTGCTCGCGGATGGGATCCGGCGGCTACAGCATTCCCTCGATCGTCGAGGCCGACATCGTCAAGTTCAAGTCCTGCGACGCGAAATTCATCCTGCACGTCGAGAAAGACACGGTGTGGCGGCGCTTCAACGAGGACAAGTTCTGGAGGAAGCACTCCTGCCTGCTCACGCACGGCGGTGGCCAGCCCCCGCGGGGCGTGCGTCGCATGCTCCACCGCCTGCACCACGAGCTCAAGCTCCCCATCTACTGCCTGCTCGACAACGACCCCTGGGGCTACTACATCTACTCGGTGCTCAAGCAGGGCTCCATCAACCTGGCCTACGAGTCGAAGCGCATGGCGATCCCCGAAGCCAAGTTCCTCGGTATTCGCTCCCGCGACTACGCGAGGTGCAAGCTCAGCCCGAGCGTGCAGATCCAGCTCAATGACACCGACATCAAGCGGGCCAAGCAGATCGCCGCCTACCCCTGGTTCGCCGGGAAGAAGGGCTGGCAGAAGGAGATCGAGACCATGCTCGCCAACGGCTTCAAGCTCGAGGTCGAGTCGCTGATCTCCAAGGACATCAGCTACGTCACCGACACCTACACGCCCGAACGTCTTTCGGAAGGTGATTGGTTGGACTGATGTTCGCTTGCGGCTGGCAGGGCCGGCGAGAGGGTCCGGGCGGCCCCGTGCCGCGACGAGGGATGTCAGGCCTCCTCGCGCAGCAACTGCGGCGGCTCGTCCAGATCCTCGAGTTCCGGCGGCAGTTGCAACTGCCGCATCGTCTCGTCGGTGCGCCGCATCCCCTCCGCCACCTCGTCCACACGCTGGGCGATGTCGCTCACATCCCGCTTGGCAACCGAGCCCTCGGCGAGGGCGGCGATCTTCGACTCCAGCCGCTCGATCTCGGCCGCCACCACGTCGAGCTTACCCTTCGTGTCAGCGATGTTCTTGAGCCGCTCTCGGCTTGTCCGCAGGTGGTCCTCGAGCGCGGCCCGCAGCTGCCCTGCCTCTCCTTGCGCGTCCTGCGGCATCTGCGCCAGCCGCTTCTCCAGGTCGGTGATCCGTGCCCGGATCGATCCGTCGTCTGTGTGACCAAGGAACTCCGAGAGCGTGGCCGCACCCCAGATCATGCGCAAATATCCCCACAGCAGTCGGTCGAGCGATTCGAGCGACGCTCCATCCGGACCCTTTTCGTTCGGCCCCCTCATGCTGCCGGCGAGTTCCAGCAGCGTCTGGCAGTGTTTCCGGAGCCGGTCGAACCGGGCCAACAACTCGGGCGGCAGCCGGCTGCGAATGCTCTCGTAGGCCTGGCGGGACCCCGACACCTCGGCCAGCCGCCGCGACTTGGCTTCCTGCGCCTCGACGGCGGCGCGGAAGCGGTCGTTCGACACCATGCTGGCCAGGTAATACACCTCGGCGGCGGCCACCAGCGGCAGCACGATGCCGGGAAATCCGCTGATCAACCCCGCGGCCACGCCTCCGCCCACGAAGAGCAGGTTCCAGCGCGTGGTGAAGGCCGTGCGGAGGTAGGCGCCAAAACGCTGGAACACGGACAGGCTCCTGGAGACTCTCACCACTCAGTCCACGGCCCCGTTGACCCGTCGCGCCTCGGCCTCGATCCGCTCCACGCGGGCGTGCAGGGCGTTCACCTGCTCGTGGAACCAGGGCTGCGACTGGGTTTCGCGGGCCGGGGCGCTGGCCGCCGGCAGACGAATCTCCTCCGCGATCCTACCCGGAGTGGTTGCCATCACGAAGACGCGGTCACCGAGGTAGACCGCCTCCTCCACCGAATGCGTCACGAACAGCACCGTGGCCTCGACCTCCCGCCAGAGCTTCACCAGCAGGTCCTGCATGTCGAGCCGCGTGGCCGGGTCGAGGGCCCCGAACGGTTCGTCCATGAGGATGATCCGCGGCCGCAGGATCAGTGTCCTCGCGATCGCCACCCGCTGCCGCATGCCACCCGAGAGCTCGTGCGGATACTTACGGGCATCCCGACCGGGATCCAGCCCCACCTTGGCGATCCATTCCAGCCCCTCGGCCTCCCGCTCCCACCGCGGTACGCCGCGGCACTCCAGGCCGAACACCACGTTGTCGAGGACGGTGCGGTGATCGAAGCTCGTGTAGTCCTGGAACACCATGCCCCGGTCCGCGCCCGGGCCGACGACCGGACGGCCCAGCACCGTCACGCTCCCGCTGGTGGGCGGATGCTGTGGCTCCAGGCCCGCCACCAGCCGCAGCACCGTGCTCTTGCCACAGCCGGAGGGCCCCAGGAACGACGAGATCTCCCCGTGGCCGACGACGTCGGGGATCGTGAAGCTCACATGCGACACGGCCACGTATTCCCGCGGTGTGCCAGGCCCGTAGATTTTCGTGACATCACGGAACTCGACCGCCGGCGGCCGATCCGGCGCGGCGGCCGTCAGTGGCGCAGTCGTCGATGACGCGGGTGCCGGGTTCGGCTCGCTCATGCCGCCTCCTTGGCCCGCACCGACGTGCCATGCAACAGACCCCGACTGAACCTGGGCAGCAGTCCGCGCCCGCCGTAGCGGTGGGGAAACAGGTCGCACTGCAGCCACCACAGCAGACGGTCGATCGCGTAGGCCACCAGCGGAATCACCACCAGCACGATCAGGATCGGCTCCCGCTCCCCGCGTCGCTGCGACACGTTGATGAGATCCCCGAGGCCGCCGGTATCGCCACCGATCTTGACCACCTCGGCGAGCATCACGTAGCCGAACGCGATGCCGAACAGCAGCCGCAGTGAGTTGAAGATCGCCGGCGCCGCCAGCGGCACGAGCACCTTGAGGATGATCTGCAGACGCGACGCGCCCAACGTGAGCGCCGTGTCGACGTAGCGTTGCGGCACCTCGAGCACTGCCGCCGTGGTGTCGCTGACCACGAAGGCGACGCTGGCGATGAACAGGAACATCACCTTCTGAAACTCGCCGATCCCGAAGAAGAAGAACGTCAGCGGGATCAGGGCCGCGACCGGGATGTTGCGGCCGAAGATCGCGAGCGGCGCCACGAACGCCCGGACCGCGGGGAAACAGGCGGCAACCACGCCCAGCGGCACACCGATGAGCCCGCTCAGGCCGAACCCGAGGCAGACCCGACCCAGGGTGACTAGCGTGTTGGGTACGAGCCGGCGCTCGCCAAACACCTCCGCCACCTTGCCCAGTGTCTCACCCGGGCTCGGCAGGGTGGCGGGGCTGATGAACCGGGTCTCGGGCTCACCGGCGGTGGCCACGAACCACAGCGCCAGCAGGCAGGCGATGCAGGTCGCCCCCCAGCACAAGGCTTCGGACGCTGAGGCTTCACCGCGCAGGGGCGGAGCCGGGACGTCGGGTGGCGACGGGGCGGGCGACACGCCGGCCACGATCACTCCTTCTCGGCTGCGTAGACCTTGATCTCCACGCGACGATTGAGCGCGTGGTTGTCGGGATGGTCGTCATCGGCAGGCCGATCCCAGCCCAGGCCATCCACCGCGAAGCGGTTGTCGTCGAACTTGAACTTCTCGACGAGCGCGTCCTTCACCGCCCGGGCCCGCTCCAGGGACAATTCCCGCACCATGGCCGCCGGCACCGCCCCCTTCATGGAACTGTCCGTGTGCCCCTCGACCACGATTCGCGCGTTGCCGAACTGCTTGGCGAGCGCACCGGCCTCGTCGAGTACGAGCTCGACACGAGCGTCATAGGGCTCCTCCACGTCCTTGCCGTCGATGCGACGGATCACCTTCTTCCGTAGTTCGGCGCTGTTGGGGAAGAAGTGAATCACGATCGTGTTGGTGAGAATCTCCTCGTTCTCGGCCCGGATCTGCTGCACCGTCTTCGGCGACAGGGCGGCACCATACTCGTCCTTCGACTCGGCGTACTTCGGCTCCTTGCCCAGCTTCTGGATCACCGAGAAGTCCATCACCTGGTCGAAGGGCACGGGGTTGTTGGAGATCGCTCCGATGCGGCGGTAGAGCATGTAGGCCTGCTTCCAGATGCGCTCGAAGTTGGCCGGGTTGTTGCGGTTGATGAAGAACTGGTAGTTCTCCGCCCAGTTGGTGCTGTGAGCGTCGCCGAGCATGGAAAGGGCGTCGGCGGCCGGGATCGTGTAGCCGTCGGCCATCAACTGGGCCACCTCCTTGCGGGCCGACTCCGACTTCAGTTCATCCATGGCGTCGAAAATGCCGCGCACGATGGCCTCGATCTTATCGGAGTGGTCCTTGGCGAAGTCGGCCCGAGCGAACCAGATGTCGGCGATCAGGCGGTTGGCCGTCTGCGTGGTGACGAGCATCCGGTTGCCCTTGGCGTCGGCGAGGTTGTAGATGTCGGGCGCCCACGACACGCAGCCGGCGATGCCCTTGTCACGATTGAACGCCGCCGCGGCCTCGAAGGCGGTGTTCACGTACACCATCTCGACGTCGGCCGGCTGCAAGCCGCCGGCCACGAGCATGTTGAGCGCGAAGAACTGGCTCGGCGAGTTCTGGGCCATCACCAGCTTCTTGCCGGCCAGGTCCCTGACCGTCTTGATCGACTCGCGGACGACGATGCCGTCGCCGCCGTTGGAAAAGTCGACCTGCTGGTAGACGCGGGGCATGATCCGCGAGTCCTTGGCGAAGCTGTCCACGAACAGGGGCAGCATGTCGAGCGTGGCCCAGCCGATGTGCACCTCTCCCGCCGCGTAGGCGTCGCGCATCTGCACGGGATCGTCGATGAGCACGAGTTCGATCTTGAAAGGCTTCCCGGCCGGCGACCGCCAGACCTTGCCGGGCTTGAAGCCGTTGTTGGCTCGGATGATGGGCGCCCAGCCCGCCCACACGTTGAGGGCGAAGCGCACCGTGTCGTCCTCGAGCGGCTTGTAGGCGCTCACGCCCTTGACCGGCGGGAGCTTCTCCGCCGGCTTGAACGTATATTCCTTCACGGTGGTGGGCACAGCGGCGTCCGGTGCCTCGGTCATGCCCTCGGTGCCGCCGCCATCCGCCCCTGGACCGCCGGCCATGGGCCGCTGCCCTGCGGCACCCGGCCGACCCAGGCCGAATTGCTCGAGCATCCCGGCCCGCCAGGCCGCCAGGCCCACGAGACCGAAAATCACCGCCCACACCGCCAGCCAGAACGGAGCCTTGGGTTGACCAGACATGAATTGAGCCTCGGGGAAGTTTTCCTGGGACTGTGCCGCACCGCGCGGCCCGCTGGGTGTCAGCCGCGGAACAACGTCTTGGGACGCGACTTGCCGGCCACGTGGAACGCCTGCATCAGATCGTACGCGGTCACCTCGCACAGCAGTTTCGTCACCTTCTCGTGGGCCTCGGGGGAGAGCAGCGGCTCCACCTCCTTCATCAGCGCCACCAGTCGCTTCTCCTGCTGCTCGAGTTCCCGCGCATCGACGCGGCCGTCGGCCACGACGTCGAGAAACGAGTCGAGCTTGCGGGCGTACTCCGCGATCACGGGAGTATCGGACGCATCATCGAACCATGGAGTCTTGCCGGCCATCGTGGTGTCCTCTCCTGGGGGTATCGATCTGTCGTGTCTCTGGAAATCGAGGGGACGGGCGCCGGTCAGGAACCGATCACGTCACGGATCGCCGCCAGTCGTTCCTGGAGCCGTGACCGTCCGCCCGGCCGGCCCATCTCCTCCTGCCAGTGCTGCGGCAGGAACCGCTTCTCAGTGCACTCGAGCACGGCGGCGGTCTCCTGCATCTCCTTCTCGAGGCCCTGCGCCGAGGGCATGAAGTCGTCGAGCGCGGCCCGCAGATCCTCGGCCGAGATGGTGCCTGACGCCACCGTGCCAGCCTCGGCCGCGCGTTCCAGCCCCCGGCGGCGTGCCGCCAGCACCACGCTCTCGATGTCGGCGCCGGACAGCCCCAACTCCAGGTTCACTGGCCCGGGCAACCCGGCCGCCAACGTGACGTGACACTTCCGTGCCATGGCGGCGAACATGTCGTCCATTTCCGCCTGGTCGTGGGGATAGAACAGCGGGATGTGCACCTCCGCCCGCCCCTGTCGCTTCAGGTCGATGGGCAACAGGTCGGGGCGGCTGGTGAGCAGCATCCACACGATCTTGCCGCGGTAGCGTGTGTCGCCCATCTGCCGCGCGATCATGGAGAAGACACGGGCCGACGTGCCAGAGTCTCCGTCGGACTGGCGATTGCCGAGGGCCGCGTCGGCCTCGTCGATCACGACCACCACCGGCCCCAGGCCGCGCAGCACGCCCAGGGCGTGCTCAAGGTTTCCCTCCGTCTCCCCGACGTACTTGCTGCGGAAGTTCTTCAGCACCACGCAGGGGATGCCCACCGTGCCGGCATAGCACTCGGCGATGAAGCTCTTGCCCGTGCCCACGGGGCCGCAGATCAGATAACCCATCGGGGCCACGTCGAACTGGCCACGCTTGATGGCCCGGGCGTCGGCCTGGAGACGATTCTTGGCCTCGGCGTGCCCGGCCACGGCGTCGAGCGTGAGCCGGGGCTGGATGAATTCCACCAGGCCGCGGCACGATCGTTCGATCAGATCCTTCTTCCGCGCGGCGAACTCCGCGCCGTCGGCCGCCGTGTCCTCCCGGGCCGACATGGCGATCACGGCCCGCAGGCTCTCCAGCGTGAGGCCGCCCCCCAGGGCTGCGGCCCGCCGTGCCCCTTCAACCTGTCCGGCCGACATGCCGGCCGCGGTCGCTGCTGCCACGGCGAACCGCTCCCGTTCCGCCGCATCGGGCAGCGGGACGTCGATCGCCGTGACGGCCGGATTTGCCGCCAGTTGCGGATGCAGGTCCGCCGCGGCGTCGGCGAGCAGCACCACAGCCACGTTCACGCGGCGCAACAGGGGATTCGTCGCCCACCCCAGCATGCGCACCAGCCGTGCCGCACCGCTCCGCGTGCCGGCCTCGCCGTCGGGGACGAGGAACTGCGCGTGGTCTATGACCACGGCGATGCGCTTGCGCTGCTCAGGGGGATCGATGAGGTTGCGTTCCAGGATGGCATCGATGGCCGCGATCGCCGCGTCCGGCTCGCGCGGCCAAGTGGCGGCGTTGCCCAGCCGCTCCGTGAGCCACTGCGCCATCACCCGCAGCCGGCCCGCGTCGGGACCGGCGAGCGGCCGCAGCCCGCGGCCCACGTCATAGGCCAGCACGATGTCCCAGCGGCCGAACATCTCCCTGCAGAGGAAATCCGACACCGTGCCCCAGCCCTGCACGTCGTCCCGGCCGCCCGGCGCCGAGGGCGCGGCCACCGGCACCAGGTCGCGCACGTTCCCATGCAGGAGGAACACGCAACTCGTGCCCGACAGATAGGCGTCGCCAAGACGCTCCGCCCACGGTGGACACCAGGCCGGCAGCGCTGTCGATCCACCCGCCGGCGTTGCCGACGTGCCCAGCGTCGCCTCGGCCTGCGTTGTCGCCGCCCCGACCCGCGGTGGCGGGGCGGTCGGGTCTTTTTCTGGCTGCGTGAGGGACGTCGTCACGACCGCCTCGCCTTGCTGCTCGAGGGTTCGCGGCCGTCAGCCTGCGGTCTGCCGGGTCCGCTCGGACCCCAGCTCCTTGTCGTCGGCCTTCACGCCGGCCGTTTCCGGCGTGACCATGCCCATCTCGACCTCGAACTCCCGCAAGGCCTTGTCGGCCATCGCCTTCTCGACGGCCTGCTCGCGCTGGATCTCCTCCAGGCCCTGCCCGGAGAGATCGGCGGCCACCCGCACCTTGGCACGGTTGAGGCCGATCTTGTCCTGGATCACGTCCTCGATCTGCCCGAAGTCGGTGGTCACGTCGAAGTTGAAGCTGTGGGCCAGTTTGGCGAATTCGGCCTCTGCCCGCGACAGCTTCAGGTCGGCGTCGTACTTCTGGATTTTCGATTTCAGTTCCGCGAGTTTCTTCGTGGCGTGCTTGATCTTGGTGACGTTGTTGGTGTACGCGGTCTCGTGAAGCTTGAGTTGGGCCTCGTTCTCCGCAAGCTGCTTCTTGGCCTGCTGCAGTTCGAGCGCAAACTTGGAAGCCGTCTCCCGCTCCCCGGCCTGCAGGTAGGCCTTGATCCGCGCCTCGAGGGAGGCCACGTGTTCCTGGTCGCCGTTCACCTGCCGGGTCACCCGTTCCACGAGCGCCCGGTACTGTTCGAGCCCCTCGCGGCCCTCCTTCATCTGATCCACGGCCTTGTCGTACTCATACTGCAGTTGTGCGATCGGATCGGCCGTCCAAAAGAAGTTGGCGACCTTGTTCATCTGGGCCGCGAGGGCCTTCCACAACTTTCCCAGGATCATGTTCGGTTTCTCCGCGGCGCACGGGGGGAGGGGCGGCACCCGCCGCCCCACGCATTCCCCGAGCGTGTGGTGATACCGCCGACGAGGGGCCGAGTCAATCAGCCGGCGGAAAGCGGACGACCGTCACGACCTTCCGCACGGCAGAGGCCGCAGTCAGCGCGACACGACCACGTCGGGCCGCGTCTTCGCGAAGGCTGCCACGGCCTCGTCACCGAGCGGCGTGAAGGCCGCGGTCAGTTGGCGCAGCTCACCCAGCCCGGCCAACGTCTTGAAGGCTTCGTCGGTCACCTTCGTACCGCTCAGCGTCAGCGATTTGAGTTTGCCGAGCCCCGCCAGCTTGGACACGCCGGCATCCGTGACCGTCGTGTTCTGCAGGCTGAGCGTGACGAGTTGCGTTAACCTTCCCACGGTCGCCATGCCGGCATCGCCCACCTTGGTGTCCCAGAGGTCGAGCGTGCCGAGTTTTTGCAGGCCGCCCAACCGCGACACGCCTGCGTCACCGACGGCGGTCTCAGCCAGGTCGAGGAGCACCAGGTTTTCGAGGCCCGCCACGTGTTCCATCCCCGCATCACCCACCAGCGTGCCGCGCAGCTCCAGTCGCTTGAGTTTCTTCAGGCCCGTCAGGTGGCGGAGCCCCTCGTCGCCGATGAAGGTTCGCATCACGTTGATCTCGTCGATCTCGCCCTTGGCCGCGAAGGGCGCCAGACCCGCGTCGCCGATCTGGCCGTCCTCCACGGCGAAGCCGCGCAACTTGGGGAGGGTCGCCACATGGGCCAGCCCCGCGTCGGTCACGCTGGGACAGCGGAGCTTGACCCGCTCCAGGCTGCGGATTCGCGCCACGTGCTCGAGGCCGCCGTCGCCGATCAACGCACAGCCGCGCAGGTCGAGCACGCGGAGCTTGGAGAGCGGCTCGAGGTGGGCCAGCCCCGCGTCGGTGAAGTTGTTGTAGAGCAGCACCAACTGCTCGAGATCCCGCAGTCGGGCCACCGATTCGAGGGCCGCATCACCGAGATTCGACGAGCGCCGCAGGTTGAGCACCCGCAGACCCTGCAAGGCGGCCAGCGCCGTGGCGCCCTCGTCGGTGATGTCGGTGTTTTCCAGCACCAACTGCCGGAGGCCCTGCATGCGGGCCAGATCCTTCATGCCGCGATCGGTGATCTCGGCCCCCCATAATTCGAG
>QWPN01000033.1 GCA_003671185.1 Planctomycetota bacterium | reverse complement strand
CTCAACGTGCTTCTCTATTCGCTCAATCACTAACTACACGCCTGCACGGCCATCCCTGGCCCGTGCAGGCTTGGGCGGTCGGAGGCACAGCCAAGGTGTGCCTCGACCGCCGGGACTCGCCATCCAGGCAGACGCTACACGCCTGCACGGCCATCCCTGGCCCGTGCAGGCTTGGGCGGTCGGAGGCACAGCCAAGGTGTGCCTCGACCGCCGGGACTCGCCATCCAGGCAGACGCTCCACGCCTGCACGGCCATCCCTGGCCCGTGCAGGCTTGGGCGGTCGGAGGCACCTTCCTCACCTAACGGTCGTCGCTGGAGCCGCCCGTCAGGTAGCTGGCGTAGTAGAGCAGCGTGAGGATGCTCTGCAGCGTGGCGGCCACGTAGGTCCAGGCCGCCGCGTTGAGCACCCCGTTCACCGAGGGCATGTCGGCCGCCGGCACGATGCCCAGGGCCACGAGCTGGGCCTTGGCCCGGTTGCTGGCGTCGAGTTCCACCGGGAGGTTGACGAGCTGGAAGAACACCGTGGCGCCGAACAGCAGGATCCCCAGCCACGCCACCGGCTTCAGCGCCATCGCCAGCCCGATCATGAACACGAACAGCCCCAGGCCGCTGCCGAAGTTGGCGACGCCGACGGCCGCATTGCGCACGGCCATCAACGAGTAGTTTTCGGCATGCTGCAGGGCGTGGCCGGCCTCGTGGGCCGCAATGCCCACCGCGGCCAGCGACCGTGAGCCATACACGTCCTCGGACAGCCGCAGCACGCGGGTGCGCGGATCGTAGTGGTCGGTGAGGTGCCCGGGGACGGCCTCGATCTCCACGTCATTGGCTCCCGCCGAGTCGAGGATGTGCCGGGCCGCCGCCGCCCCGGACAGCGGGGCCGGCTCCCGGGCCGCCGCCGCGAACGACGCCTGCACCCGCCACTGCGCCCACATGGCCAGCAGCACCGCCGGGGCGATCGCGATCATGTACCAGGGGTCGAAATAGAAATACGGCATGGGCCGGAAGGCTCCTGGGGGGATCAGCACCGCGGTTGCCGCGGCGATCGCAGGTATTCTAGGGATCTGGCCGCCGCCAGGTCCGCATCGCCCTGCTCTTCCTCATGTACGCACGCAACGCTCCCCTGGTTTCGCTCCCCGGCCTCGCGCCCCTGTTGCCCCTCATCACGGCCCTGTTGGTCGCGGCGGCCGGCTGCGGTGGTCCCGCGTCCCGGTCGCCAGCCGCCCCGGCACCGATCGACCGCGACGCTCTCTGCGGCCGCATCGACGCCGCGCTTGCCCATGCCCGTGATGCCCGCCGGCTCGACGCCGCGGTGCATGGCGCCTGGCAGGTCGTGCACGGCATCCTGGCCTTCGGCCCCGAGTTTCCCCTGGGCGTCGAGGGCCGCGAGAAGCCGGCTCTTGGCTACCTGCTCGACGGCGGCAGCCTCGTGGGCTGGAAACTGCGGCCGGCGCAGCCGGGCGTGATGGCGGTGGTAGAAGAGGGGAGCACGATGGGCCAGGGCCACCCCGACCAATGGCTCGGCTACCTGTCGCAGTGCGGCACGGCGTTGGAATCCAGTCCGGCGCTCGTGGGCGGCATGCCGCTCGACACCGCGATCGTCGTGGCAGGACGCCGCTTCACGCTCGCCGATCTGCTCGCCCAGGCACAGCACGACATCCGTCCCGGGCAGGAGGCGACCTGGACCCTGATGGCCTTGTCGGCCTGGCTGCCGATCGACGCTGCCTGGAAGGCGGGTGACGGCCGCCAGTGGACGACCGAGGATGTCGTCGCCATGGAGGCCGACGCCGACATCTTCTCGGCGGCCTGCGGCGGTGCCCACCGGCTCTACGGTCTGGCCGTGGCCCTCGCCGCACACCGGGCCAGCGGCGCAGCCGACTCCGGCGGCTGGGCCGCCGCGACCGCCGTGCTCGACGACGCGATCGACCGTGCCCGTCGCTTCCAGCAGGCCGACGGCGGCTTCTCCGTCCATTCCTTCGAGCGGCCCGGCACCTCGCCCGACGTGTTTGCGCAACTCTCCGCGACCGGACACGTGTTCGAGGTGCTCGCCGTGGCCCTGGATGGCGAGCGGTTGGCGGAGCCGTGGGTCACCCGGGCGGCCGACCGCCTCGTCACGCTGCTGGAACGAACCGCCGACGTCGACGTTGAATGTGGGGCCCTGTATCACGCAGCCCACGGTCTTGCCCTCTACCGCCGACGCATCTGCGGCACGGCGGACGACCCGGCCGCAGTGGCCCCGTCGGCCGACGCCCCCTGACCCGGTTTCCACATGATCCGCAGGCTTGGTGCTTCGGGGCTGCCCATGCCCCGTCGCCCGCGTCACCGGCCTTCACGCATCGACTCCAGGCAGGAGTGCACGGCATCCACGAGCACGCGCAGATCGCCGTGCCAGTCGATCGTCTGGCTCTGCTGGGCGGCGAGGTTCTTCAGCTGCGCCGTGCCGGCCGCGAATTCGTCGCTGCCGATCACGAGCGCCGCCGGGAAGCCGCGTTTCGACGCCAGCTTGAGTTGCTGCCCCATCCGCTTTGGTTCGGGAAAGAACTCCACCGCCATGCCGCCGGCACGCAGAGCGGCCGCGATGCGCAGGTAATCGCCGAGGTGGGCCTCGTCGAAGTACACGAGGAACACCTCGGCCGGAGTCTCCACCGTCGCCGCGCGGCCCAGTTCCTCGAGCCCGGCTAGCAGACGGTCGATCCCCAGTGACGCCCCCACGCCCGGCAGCGGTTGCTTCGTGTACAGCCCCGCCAGATCGTCGTAGCGGCCGCCGGAGCAGATGCTGCCCAGCGCCGGCAGGTCGTCGAGGAAGCTCTCCAGCACGATGCCCGTGTAGTAGTCGAGCCCGCGGGCGATGGAGGGATCGATCACGATTCGCCCCTCGGCCACGCCCGCGTCGCGGGCCCCGGCCACGATGCCGCGCAGCGCCTTCACGCCGCACTGCCCCGCCTCGACGCCGCCCACGAGCGACTCCAGCCGCATGAGCACGTCGTCGGCCGGCCCGCTCAGGCCGGCCATCTCCAGGAGTGCCGCTCCTGCGTCGGCCGCCACCCCCTGCCCCGCCAGTTCGGCCGCCACCGCCTCGGGCGTCGCCTTGCCCAGCTTGTCGAGGCTGCGCAACACGGATGTGGCCCTCTCGGCGAGGCCCAGGCGGGCGAGGATTCCGGCCAGCACGCGGCGGTCGTTGACGCGGATCGTGAACCGCTCCACGCCGATGGCCGCCAGCAGGTCGTGCACGACGAGCAGCATCTCCAGGTCGGCCACCGGGCTCGTGGTGCCGATCGTGTCGAAGTCGCACTGCATGAACTCACGGTACCGGCCACGCTGCGTGTTCTCGCCGCGCCACACCGTCGCCATGTGGTAGCGCTTGAAGGGCAGACCCAGGTCGTGGAGGTGCTGGGCCGCGAAGCGGGCGAAGGGCACGGTGAGGTCGAACCGCATCCCCACGTCACGCCCGCCGTGATCCTGGAAGCGGTACAGCTGCTTGTCGGTCTCTTCGCTCCCCTTGCCGGTGAGGATCTCCAGGTATTCGAGCGCCGGCGTGTCGATCGGCGCGAATCCGTAAGAGCGGTAGACGCGGCGGGCGATGTCGAGCACCCGTTCGCGGGCCAGAGCCTGTGCGGGCAGGTGGTCGCGGAATCCCTTGAGCGTGCGTGGTTCAATCATAAGAACGGTGCCTGCCACCGCGTCCAGGAAAGCCGGTAGCCGTGCCTGCGTCACCCGCCAAGGTGCCAGGACCGGCTCGAGACGTCCGATCAGATGATGGGGAGCAGCGGCGGTTTCAGGCTGCGGATCGACTTCTGGCGGTTCTTCTTGCGGCGACCGTCGCCCACGTGCATGCCACCGGGGCCGAGCACGGCGTCCATGTATTCGTCGACCTGCTCGGCCGTCTCGAAATACTGGTCGTAGACCCAGTCATCCTCGTACTCGCAATCCTTGGTGGTGTACTCGCGGCAGATCTGCGGCCGCGTCTCGTAGATGCCGCAGCGGTGATCGTCCTGGAGGTGCTTGCACACGGTGTGCACGCACACATACCAATCGCCGTCCTCGGTGAACACCGTGGCGTGCTCGTGGAGGAGGAACCAGCGGATGTACTCGAATTCCTCCCGCGTGGTCGGCGTCTCGAGCGGCAGGGCGAAGTAGCGGCAGCATTTCGCCGTGCAGAACTCGCACAGTACCTTGTCGGCGGGCACGTCCTCGCGCTTCGGCTTGGCGGGCGGCGTCTGCAGGCTGGTCAACATGGGCGTCTCCTGGGGCGGGTCGACAATATATCCTCACCGGCCACGACCCCGCGCGGGGAGCCGATATACTGCGACCGTTGCCCCGTCACCGCCCGGCCTGCTGCGGCAGGAGCCCCCATGCCGAAACGCTGGCATGTTCGTCCCCACGACCGCGCGGCGGTGGCGGCGCTGGAGCGTTCCGCCGGCGTTTCCAGCATCGTGGCCGGCCTGCTCACGGCCCGCGGCATCAGCGACGCTGCGACCGCCAAGGCCTTTCTCTCCTGCACGCTCGCCGACCTGCGCGATCCCGAGACGCTCCCCGGCATCCCCGCGGCCGCCGACCGCATCCTGGTGGCAGCCCGGGCCGGCCGGCAGATCGTCATCTATGGCGACTACGACGCCGACGGCATGTGCGCCACGGCGATCCTGATGGGCTGCCTCGAAGCGATCGACGCCAAGGCCTCGTGGTACGTCCCCGACCGCTTCGAGGAGGGATACGGCCTCAACGCCGACGCCCTGACGACGCTGGCCGGGAAGGGAACGCACCTCGTCGTCACGGTCGACTGCGGGATCGCCAGCGTGGCCGAGGCCCGCCGGGCCCGAGAACTGGGGCTGGAGCTGATCGTGACCGACCATCACTCGTTCACCGACACGCTGCCCGAGGCCGACGTGCTCGTGCATCCGCGACTGCCCGGCGCCGACTATCCCTTCGGCGACCTGTGCGGCGCCGGCGTGGCCTTCAAGCTGGCCTGGGCGATCGCCACCCGGGCCAGCGGGGCGACGAAGGTCACGCCACGGCTTCGTGAGATGCTGCTACGGTCGATCGGTTTGGCGGCGCTGGGCACCGTGGCCGACGTGGTGCCGCTGCTCGACGAGAACCGCATCTTCGTCAGGCACGGCCTGGAGTCGCTGCGGCAGCGCGGCGGCCCCGGTCTGGAAACGCTCCTCGAGTTGGCTGGGCTCGCCGAGAAGTCGACGCTCGACAGCGAGGACGTGGCCTTCCGGCTCGCCCCCCGGCTCAACGCGGCCGGCCGGTTGGGGCAGGCGGCCTGCGGGATCGAATTGCTGACCACGTCCGACGCCGCCCGGGCGGTCAGCCTGGCCAACTACATCCACGAACTCAACGCCCGGCGCGAGACCGAGGAACGCAGCATCCAACTGGCCGCCGCCAAGCAGGTCAAGGACTGCTTCGACCCGGAGCGCGACGCGGCGCTCGTGCTCGCCGACCGCGGCTGGCACGCCGGCGTGATCGGCATCGTGGCCGGCCGGCTCGCCGAGCGCTGGCACCGCCCGGTGGTGATGATCTCACGCGACGAGCATCAGGGCCGGCCCGCGATCGGCAGCGTGCGCAGCGTGCCCGGGTTCGACGTGCATGCGGCACTGGTGGCCTGCCGTGAGCACCTCGTCACCTGCGGCGGCCACGCCGCGGCCGCAGGGCTGCGCATCGAGGACGGGCGCATCGACGCCTTCCGGGAGGCGTTCGTGGCCGAGGTCGACCGGCGGCTGCCGGTGGAACTCCGCCGGGCCCAGCTCTCGATCGACGGCGAGACCTCGCTCGCCGGAGTGACGCTCGACGCCGTGCAACAGTTGGAACGGCTCGCGCCCTTCGGCCAGGGCAACCGCCGGCCGGTGCTCTGCGCGTCGGGCGTGACGCTCGCGGAGCCACCGCGGGTGATCGGTTCCGGTGGCCGGCACCTGGCGCTGCAAGTGTCGCAATATGGCGCCACGGTGCGTGGCGTGGCCTTCGGCGCGGCCGAGTGGCTGCCCCATTTGCCGGCGCCGGGCCAGCCCTTCCACGTGGCCTTCAAGCCGAAGATCAACGAGTTTCGCGGTCGGCGCACGGCGGAGATGGAGGTCGTCGACTGGCGGCCCGACGGCATCGACGTGGGGCACGATCTGCCCGATCTCGCCACCGCAGCGGAGGCGGCCGGATGAGGCAACGGCTGGCGGCGGGCCCGGTGCTGGGAGCGGCGTTCCTGGCTGTGGCGGCGTGTCACGGTCTGCAGGCCGACGACTGGCCGCAGTGGATGGGGCCGCGGCGCGACGGCGTGTGGCGCGAGGCGGGCGCGACCGGCACGATTCCCGCGGGCGGATTGCCGGTGAAGTGGCGGGCGGAGGTGAAAGGGGGCTACTCCGGCCCCGCGGTCGCGGGCGGCCGCGTCTACGTCACCGACTACGACCGCCGCCAGGGCGAACTCGCCAATGCGCCCAACGACCGCACCCAACTCCAGGGCAGCGAGCGGGTGCTCTGCTTCGACGCCTCCTCGGGCAAGCTGCTCTGGAAGTACGAGCAGGAGGTGCCCTACTCCATCTCCTACGCCGCCGGCCCGCGTTGCACGCCGACGGTTGTGGACGGCAAGGTGTTTTGCGTGGGCGCTGAGGGCAACCTCGTCTGCCTCGACGCACAGACGGGCCGGCTGCTCTGGGCCCGGGACTTCAAGAAGGACTACGCCGCGCCGACACCGATCTGGGGCTTCTGCGGCCATCCACTGGTGGAGGGTGACGCCCTGATCTGCCTCGTGGGCGGCCCGGGCAGCGTCGCCGTGGCCTTCGACAGGCACACCGGCAAGGAACTGTGGCGGGCGCTGTCGGCGAGCGAGGCTGGCTACTGCCCGCCCACGATGATCGAGTCAGCCGGCGTGCGGCAGTTGCTCATCTGGGATGCCGACAATCTCAACAGCCTCGATGCCACGACGGGGAAGCCGTTCTGGTCCCAGCCGCTCAAGCCGATGTATGGGATGTCGATCATGGCTCCGCAGGTCGCGGACACGACGGCGGGCCGCGTGCTCTTCGCCAGCGGCATCGGCCGCGTGGCCGCGCTCTACAAGCTCGATGCCGCCCAGCCAGCCGCCAGCCTGCTCTGGCGGGGCGAGCCGAAGTCGGCCGTGTACTGCGCCAACAGCACGCCCTTCATCGAGGGCGACACGCTCTATGGCTGTGACTGCGACACCGGCATGCTCACGGCCGTGGATCTCGCCACCGGCGGCAGGCTCTGGGAGACGACGGCACCGACGATGGGCGGCGCCCGCCGCGGCAAGCATGGCACGGCGTTCCTCGTGCGGCATCCGGCTGGTGGTCCGGGACGGACGTGGATCTTCAGCGAGACCGGCGACCTGATCCTGGCGCGGTTGACGCCGGAGAAATACGAGGAGTTGGGCCGCATGCATCTGCTCGACCCCACGAACGAGTGCTTCGGCCGTGACGTGGTGTGGAGCCATCCGGCGTTTGCAGGCCGCTGCATCTTCGCGCGGAACGATCGGGAACTGGTCTGCGTGTCGGCGGCGGAGTGAATGGCGGCGGTTTTACGGCCGCGACCGGCCGTGGCACGGCGGCGTTGTCGCGCGACGCGGGAACGGGTAATCTTTTCTTCATCACATCCCGTGTGTGGCATTCGTGCCGCACCGCTCGGGGCGTAGCTCAGCCTGGCTAGAGCGCTACGTTCGGGACGTAGAGGTCGCTGGTTCGAATCCAGTCGCCCCGACTCACCTTGGATAACCGTCGTGCCTCTCGCGGGTGGCGAGGGGTTTCTGAACCGACCGGTGAGTCCGCCTTGCCGCCCCGCGACAAGGCACTCGGTTTGGTCGATCCGCCCTGCCGACTCGGCAGGGCTTTTTGTTTCCCGGGAAGGCAACGCGCCTCCTCGGGATGGTCGTCATGGCAGCCGTGGCCGCAGCCACAGCCGCGCGGTTGATCCGGGTCGACCGGGAGGCCGCCGGGCATCGGCAAGCCGCTACCGGTCCGCAGGGGGCACGGCAGCGGGCGGTTGCCGAAGGCGATGATGCCGCCCTTCAGCTTCCGGACCCGGCGGCCGTTGAACCTGCCCTCGCGAAACGTGAGCCCAATCCGCACGCCGAGATCATTGAGGAGCCGCGGCATGTCCTCTCGGGCCACAGGATCGGCACAGATCGCCTGAACGTGGTCGAGCAAGGCAAGTGCTTTCTGAACCTCGGCCTCCACGTCGAGCTGCTGAGGGCGGATGGGCAAGCGGGCTGCGACTTCCGCGAGCGTCTTCTCCCGTTCGGCGAGTTCAACGCGAAGGTCCCGCAGGGCAGAGTGCAGCATGGCCCGCACGTCATCGTCCTCGGCCTCGAGGATTCGCCGCGGGGCCTGCTCAACTTGTCGGCGGAGCTTTTCCACCTGCCCGTGAATCTCGGCGTGCATGGCTTCCTCAGGCGTCTGTGGCTGGCCGCCCGCCGCCCGGGCCCGAGCCTCGATCGCGGCACGAAGCTTTTCAGCCCCGCCGGCCCGCTTCACGGTGGTCACGATCGTCCGCAGCGTGAACTGGAGGAGGCTCTCGGCATCCACCGTGTTGTGGTGGCAGTCCTGCCCCTGCGACTTCATGTATGCACCGCAGCGGTAGATCGGTCGACCAGTGCCGCGATCCCTGCGGACGGCGCCGTGCATAACGGAGCCGCAGCCTTCCGTAAGGTCGAAGACCCGAACCGCGAGGGGATAGGCACCGGGATCGGACGCCTTTCGCTTGCCGGCCTGCGAGCCGGATCGCTCCTTCAGCTTCTGCTGCAACCGCTCCCAGCGGACGCGGTCGAAGTGGGAAAACTCACCGGCACTGGCCTCGATCCAGATCGAGCGGTCGTTCTCTAGGACCTTGCCCGAGCCATCCGGCCGCAGTTCGTCGTGGGCGACGGGCCGCGGACCGTCGCGGCTCACGCGGTAATGGACGCCCTCGCTGTAGCGGCCGTAGATCTTAACGCCGGTGATGATCGCATTACCGGCGAGCGTCTTGACGGTGTTGTGATTCCACCTGCCGGAGACCGCATGCTCGATGCCGTTGTCACGGCGAGTTCGGCCGGCGTCTGGCGACGGGATACCAAGCCGGTTGAGTTCGTTGGCCACCCGCTTGTAGCCCCAGTCGGCCTCAAGCCATTCGAGAATGCGAATCCAGATCGCGATCTTTCGCTCGTCATTCGGCTGGAAGCGAACATGGCAGCCCTTCTTCTGCACCTCGACGTTGTCCTCCAGTTTTTGGATGACCTCGCCGGTCCGGGCATCGCAAAGGAATCGGCCGAAGCCGTAGGGCGGCCGCCCGCCCGTGCTGTAGCCCTCCGCCGCCCGCTGCGTCTGCACGAGCACGATTCGCTCCGAGAGCTTCCGGCTGAACTCGCCGCTCTCGTGATAGCCGAAGAGGGACATGGCCGTCTGACCTAGCGCCGCCGACCCGGTGATCGAGGGATCGATGACGCCGTCCGACATGACGATCATCACGCCGATCGCCTTCAGGTCGCGATCGATCACCATCATGTCAACCGGATCCTTCGGCCGGCCAAAGCGATCCCGTTTGAAGGCAAACACATGGGAGATCGAACTGTCTGCCTTCACCTCGGCAATCATCGCGTCAAAGGCGGGCCGCTTGGTCCTGCTGCCACTGACGGCGTCGTCGAGGTAGATGTCCTTGTAGTACGTCAGCCGGTGCAGCTGCATGTACTTCAGGTCGTCGAGTGACGCGCGAAGCGGAATACCGTACCGCTTTGCCGCTTCGATGGCCCATTGCAGCTGCGTCTCGAGCGATGACTCTTGGGCGGATGTACTCCGCCGCAGGTAGACGCGAGCCCAGCTTTTGATTCGAACGGTCATCGGACTGTCTCCTTTCCGTGGGCACGATCGCGGTGACGCCAAGCAAAGTCTGCCAGCGCCTCGATAATCTGCTCGATGTCACCGTCGCCGTCCCACTCGACGGCGATGTCGCAATCGAGATGCTCTCGGGCAACGGGCGAACAGGTGACGTGCCACGTGCGGAGAAGCGACACCATAGCCTCAGTGCCATGTTGTCTGCCGGCAAAAGCCCGCGGTCCGTGCTGCAGCCGATTGATGGCCTGTGAAATCAGGTCATCGATCGTGAGCCCGTCTGGGTGGCTCCACTGCACGACCCCCGCGTCCTGCCATTCCCGAAACTGCAGCAACGCGCCAAGCTCGAGCAGGAACTGCGGCGGGAGGCAAATATTCGGCTCGCCGTCGTCACGGGTCAGGCCAAGGGCTCCGAAGAACGCCGCGACGAGGTCCGCGGCGTGATCCATCTGCCGCAGGATCGCGGCGATGAAAGCGACCACCTCGGGATTTTTCGAGGTGGTCGATGACTGCGTGGGCAGCCGCTTGGGAGATACAGCAGGTGGCTTCATGTCTCGCTCCTTGAGACGGGTGTCGATCCATCGGTCCGTTGCCGAAGCCTCAATTATCCCAAGTGGGGTTTCCAAAACCAAACAATTTCCTTCGTCATTTCAGGCTGTTTTTCAGGCCACTTACCGGGGCCGGGCCGCAGGCGCCCGGCCCCGGCGTTGGCGTCATAGGGTCACCGCTTCGGCTGGCGGCCCGCGTCAGGCGGGCCACGCCGTGCG
>QWPN01000063.1 GCA_003671185.1 Planctomycetota bacterium | reverse complement strand
TTCGAGGGCGCCACGGCCACCGTCACGCTGGGCGCCAACGAGGCGATCCTGCCTCGCAGCGAGCAGATTCCCGGCGAGTCCTACCATCCCAACGAGCGCGTCCGGGCCACCATCTTCGAAGTCCGCAAGGTGGGCAGTCGCGTCAAGATCATCCTCTCGCGCATCCGGCCCCAGCTGGTGCAGCGGCTGTTCGAGCAGGAGATTCCCGAGATCGCCGACGGCGTGATCGAGATTCGGGCCATCTCACGCGAGCCCGGCTACCGCAGCAAGGTGGCGGTGATCAGTTCCGACAACCGCATCGACTGCGTCGGGGCCTGCGTGGGAGTGCGTGGCAACCGCATCAAGAACATCGTCGAGGAACTGGGTGGCGAGCGCATCGACATCGTGCGCTGGAGCGACGACCTGCAGGTGCTCGTGCCCAACGCCCTGCAGCCCGCCGAGGTGGACGAGGTGATCCTCTGCCAGATGCTGGGCCGCGGCATCGTGCTCGTGCGCGAGGATCAGCTGTCGCTGGCCATCGGCCGCCGGGGGCAGAACGTGCGGCTGGCGAGCAAACTCTGCGGCTGGGACATCGAGATCATGACCCGCGAGGAACTCGACCAGCAGATCGAGCGGGCCATCGCCGGCTTCTCCTCGATCGAGGGTCTCGATGAGTCGGTCGCCGAGCGGCTCGTGGGCGAGGGCTTCCTCTCCTACGACGACCTGTCGGTGATCGAGCCGGACGACCTGATGGAGATGGGCGGCTTGACCGCCGAGGCCGTCGACGCGATCGTTGCCGAGGCGGAGAAGCGGGCTGCCATGGCGGAGGTGGCGGCGGCCGACGAGCGGCGCAAGCAACGCGAACTCGACCGCATCGCCAAGGCGACAGCGGATGCCGACGCGGCCGATGCGCTGGCTGCGGCCCAGCCGGCCGCGGCGGAGCCGGCCCCCGAGGCCGCGCCGGGCGAGTCGTGATGTCCGGGATCTGGTTCATGGCGGGGAGTGGCGGCAGGCGTTTCGGAAGCGAATCGAACGGCCGGCGGAAGCCGGAGGAAAGAGGTCGGAGTGGCGGTTCGGATTTACACGCTGGCGAAGGAACTGAAGATCGACAGCAAGGAGCTGGTCGAGATCTGCACCCGCGCCGGCATCCAGGACAAGGGATCCGCTCTGGCGAGCATGACCGACGAGGAAGTGGTCAAGCTCAAGGAGTTCATCGCCGGGAAGCCTCGTGCCGCTGATCGTCCGGCCGCGCCCAAGCCCGTGGCGCCGCCCGTGGCAGCGCCGGTCAAGCCCGCGGCGCCGGGCTCCCTGAAACGCGAGGACTACATCGCCCCGGCGGGCGTGAGCGGCAAGAGCAAGCCGCCCGAGATCGTGCCGCCAAAGCCGGCGGCTTCCACTGAGCCGCGACCGCGGCCCACTGTCCGGCCGGGAGGCGACGGCGCCAAGCCGGTGCCGCGGCCGGCCTTCAAGCTGGCCCCCATGCCGGCCAGCGGACGGCCGCCCGTGTCCCGCGCACCGCAAGAACCAGCGGCCCAGAAGCCCGACGTGAAGTTGCCTCTGGATGCCATCCGCAGTGCCAAGGCGGGCGGTGCGAAGCCGCTGGCCGACCATATGCGGAAGCACGAGCAGCGGCAGACCGGCGACGCGCAGCGGCCGCGGCCGGGCGGCCTGTTGCGTGGCGGCGGCCCCGGGTTGCAGCCTCTGCCCCCGCCCATGCAACCCGGCGTGCGGCCGCGCCGCACCCCGTCAAAGACTGGCGGCCAGTCCGATGACCTGCTCGGAGGCCGTGAACTCCGCCAACTCAACCGCAAGAAGGTGTCGGATGGCCGCGGCTCCGACGACGACGACGGTCTGCGGCGGCGCCGGTCGTCAAGGCCGCGCAAGGGCTCCAACGTCTCCACGGCCGCCCCCCGCAAGACCAACGCCTCGATCCAGGTGCCGTGCAACGTGCGGGCCTTCTCCGAGGCGATCGGCCTGCCAGCCAGCGAGGTGCTGAAGCGGATCCTCATGCTGGGCACGGAGTCGGTGCCCAGCATGGCATCGATGCTCGACCGCGACACGGTGGACCTGTTGGCCGCCGAACTGGGCGTGCAACTCGACGTGAAGACGTCCGAGGACCTGGAGAAGGAACTGCTCGCCGGCTTCGACGCCATCGACGAGGATCCGACGCTGCGGGCGCCACGGGCCCCGGTGGTCACCTTTCTCGGCCACGTCGACCACGGCAAGACCTCGCTGCTCGACAAGATCCTGGCCATCGACGTGGCCTCGCGGGAAAGCGGCGGCATCACGCAGCACATGCGGGCCTACACCGTGAATCGCAACGGCAAGGCCATCACCTTCGTCGATACGCCGGGTCACGAGGCCTTCACCCAGATGCGGGCCCGCGGCGCGAATGTCACCGACTGCGCCGTGATCGTCGTGGCCGCCGACGACGGCATCATGCCGCAGACGGAGGAGGCCATCAGCCACGCCCGGGCCGCCGGCGTGCCGATCGTGGCCTGCATCAACAAGATCGACCTGCCCGGCGCCGACGTGCAGCGGGTCTACCAGCAACTGGCCGCCAACGAACTGCTGCCCACCGAGTGGGGTGGCGAGACCGAGGTCGTGAAGACGAGCGCCGTCACCGGCGAGGGCGTCGATCACCTCCTCGACACGCTGCTCACGATCGCCGAACTCCACGACCTGCGGGCCAATCCCGACCGCAGCGCCGCCGGCGTCTGCCTCGACGCGTCGATCCACGAGGGGCGCGGCGTGGTGGCCTGCCTGCTGGTGCAGAAGGGCACGCTGCGGGTCGGCGACGCCCTGGTGTGCGGGGAGGCGACGGGCCACGTGAAGTCGATGTCGAACACGCTCACCCGACGCAAGGTCGCGGAGGCCGGTCCGGCCCAGCCGGTGTTCGTCACCGGCCTGGACGTGCCGCCGGGCGCCGGTGATCGCTTCCAGGTGGTCGACTCCATCGCCCTGGCCCGCGACGTGGCGGTGAAGCGCAGCGACATCCGCCGGCACAGCAATCTGGCCGGTGCGCCGGTGCACGTCACGCTGGAAAACCTCGCCGACCGACTGGGGGCGGAGAAGGCCCCGACGCTCAACCTCATCCTGCGGGCCGACGTGCGCGGCTCGATCGAGGCCATCCTCAAGGAACTGCAGAAACTCGAGCACCCCGAGGTCAAGATCCGGGTGCTGCAGGCCACCGTGGGCGGCGTCACCGAGGCCGACGTGCAACTGGCCGACGCCTCCGATGCCGTGATCATCGGCTTCAACGTGGTGCCGGACGAGCGGGCCCGTTCGCTGGCCGAGGATCGTGGCGTTCAGGTGCGGCGCTATGACATCATCTACCAGGTCAGCGACGACCTGCGCAAGGCTCTGGAGGGCATGCTGGCCCCCGAGAAGCGCGAGACCGATCTGGGCCGTGCCGTGGTGCAGCGCACGTTCTCCATCAGCCGCCTGGGCGTGATCGCCGGCTGCCGGGTGATCGCCGGCATCATCGCCCGCAATGGTCGGCTGCGGGTGATCCGCGACAGCCGGGTGATCGGCGACTATGGCGTGGAATCGCTGAAGCGCGAGAAGGACGACGCCCGCGAGGTGCGTGACGGGCTGGAGTGCGGCATCAAGCTGGCCGGATTCAACGACGTCAAGGAGGGCGACATCCTCGAGTGCTACCGGATCGAGGAAGTCGCGCGAACGCTCTCGTGAGCACACGACGACTCCTCAAGGCGGCCGAGGCGGTTCGGGAGGTGGTCAGCATGGCCATCCTCACCGAGGTGCGCGATCCCAGGGTGCGCGATGTGACGGTGACCCGCGTCGAAATGGCGCCCGACATGCGCAGCGCCACGGTGCACGTGTCGATCATGGGGAATCCGGCCCGCCAGCAACTCGCGCTGCGCGGCCTGGCACACTCGGCGGGCTTTCTCCAGTCGCGGATCGCCGAACGCATCGAAACCCGCTACACGCCGCGGCTACGGTTTGAATTCGACGGGGGCGTGCAGCACGCGATCGAGATCGCTCGCGTGCTCAGCGAAGTGCTGCCGGCGACGACGGCCGATGACGAACGACACGACGAGGTCCACGTAGAGCAACCCCAGGAAGACGCATGAGCGCATCGAAGCGACCAGCGTCCGGCCGCCCGAAGGCGTCCGGCGCCCAGAAACCAGCGGCCCGTCCGGCCCCCGCCCCCGCCGCTCCCAAGCCCGTCGTCGAGAAACTGCCGCCCCGCGGCCAGCTCCTGCCCAAGCTGCACAAGGCACTCAAGGCCCACTACAAGCCCGTGGCGACGAACGTCAGCCGGCCCCTCCTTGAGCAGGTGATGCTGGCCTGCTGCCTGGAGAACGCTCCGGCCGACGTGGCCGAGAAGGCGTTGGCGAGGCTGCTGGAGTCGGCCTTCGACCTCAACGAGATCCGTGTCACCACCGTCGCCGAACTCGCCGAGACGCTCCACGACCTGCCCGATCCGGCCCACGCGGCCCTGTCGCTGCGGCGGGTGCTGCAGAGCGTGTTCGAATCGACCTACGCATTCTCGCTGGAGCACGCCCGCAAGCACTCCCTGGCCCATGGTCTGCGGACGCTCGAGCATCTCCACGGCATCCCGCCGTTCGTCGTGCAGCACGTCGCCTCCACTGCGCTGGGTGGGCATTTCATCCCGCTCGACCGCGGCGCCATCGCCGCGCTCTATCTGTGCGGCATCATCACCCGCCAGGAGTATGACGCCGGCAAGGTGCCGGGCCTGGAACGGGCCATCGGCAAGAAGGCGGGCGTTGAGTTCAGTTCGCTGCTGCACCAGTTCGGCATCGAGTGCCTGACCAACCTGCACGGCGCCACGGTCAAGAAGGTCGTGCAGACCGTGAACTCGGGCGCCAAGGATCGGTTTCCGAAACGGGGAGAACCGCTGCCCGTCCCCGTCCCGCCGCCTCCGGCCGGCGGCCGCGAAGGACAGCGCGTGGCCGATGCCGCGCGGAATGCCGCCGAGGAGCATCGTCCTGCGGGTCCGCAGGCCGCGGCCCGACCGGCCGGCAAGACGCCACTGCCACCCGCCGGCTCCGGTCCCAAGCGGCCGGGCGACACCAAGCCCGGGGCCAAGCCCGGCCCCAAGCCGTTCGTCGTCAAGCCGAACGTCGGCAAACCGCTCACCATCAAGCCGCAGCCGGCGCCCCCTGCCGCCGCGAAGGCGGATGCCGCCAAGAAACCGCCCGCGGCGGTGAAGCCGGCTGCCAAACCGGCCAAGCCCGCGCCGCCTGCCAAGGGCTCCGTCGGCAAGGCTGCCGCCGCCCGGCAGCACTCCGCGCAGCTCAGCAAACGCAAGCCGCGCTGATCGTGCCCCGGTTGCCGATCGGCAGCGCACGCCCCCAACGAAGGAGACCGTAGTGGCCGGCCATTCCCATTGGGCGAACATCGCCCGCAAGAAGTCGCTCATCGACGCCAAGCGCGGCAAGCTGTGGAGCAAGCTGGCCAAGGCGATCATCGTGGCCGCCAAGCATGGGGGCGCCGACCCCGACGCCAACCTGCGTCTGCGTTATGCGATCGACGCGGCCAAGGCGGTGAGCATGCCCAAGGACAACATCCAGCGGGCCATTCGCACCGGCACGGGCGAACTCAAGGGCGGCAACCTGGAAGAGTCGCTGTACGAGGGGTATGCGGCCGGCGGCGTGGCGGTGCTGTGTGAGATACTCACCGACAACAAGAACCGCACCGCGCCCGAGATCCGCAAGATCTTCGAGATGTGTGCGGGAAAACTCGGGGGCACGGGCTGCGTGGCCTACCTGTTCCAGCGCAAGGGACTGGTGAGGGTGCCGCTGGCCGCCTGCCCCGAGGACCGGATCATGGAACTGGCCCTGGAGGCGGGCGCCGACGACGTGAAGGCGGCGGGGGACCGCTGGGAGATCACCTGCGAGCCGACGGTGATGGTGGCCGTGTCCGACGCGTTACGGCAGGCGGGCCTGGAGGTGGAGTCGAACGAACTGGTCCGCATCCCCACCAACACGGTCGACGTCGAGGATGTCGACACCGCCCGCAGGGTGCTCGATCTGATGGAGCGGCTCGACGACCACGACGACGTGCAGAGCGTGGCGGCGAACTTCAACATCCCCGACGCCGCGCTGGCGCAGCTCGGCTGAAGCGTGTCTGCGACACGTGGAACGGTGCCGGGCCGAGCGGGACGGACGAGGCGAGCGGCCGCCGCCGTTCATCGGCCCGCCAACGATGCCGTCAGGGCCTCTTTGGCCACGTCTGTCCACGTCCGTTCCGCGAGCCTTCTCAGGATCGACTGCTGGCGTGGTAGCACGTCGTTTCGGAAGTCGAGCGCGTACAGGATGGCTGCTGCCAGCGCATCCGCGCCATCCGCCGCCTCCTCGAAGCATTCGGCCCCCGTCGCTTCCTCCACAGCCAGCCAGCGGGCGGCCGTCCGCCTGCCCCATACCACGGGCGTGTGCAGCGAGATGGCCTCGGTGACCATGCTTGGCAGTGGTGCGCCGGTGCCCGGCGGAATGACGACCGCCGACGCATGGCGGATCAGTCGGGCCCGGGCATCTTCCGGCAGCGCAGCGATCTCGACGACGTCGAACACGAGGCCCTGTGCGCAGAGTTCATCCCGCAGCGTGTGCTGCCGCGTGGCGTGGCCGATCAGCACGAGTTTGAGGTGGCGACGGTGGCGGCGCAGGACTTTCGCGTAGGCCCCCACAACCGCCCGCGAGTCCGGCCAAGGCCTGCCCCGAACCGGCACCAGCAGGTAATCGACCCGCTCGAAGGGGAAATCGCAGAAGTGACGATACGCCGCGCCGCGTGGGCCTGAAAGAAACGACTCCCGCAGGGCACCGCCAAGGAGTTGGCGTGAGCCGTGATCGTCGAGCCCGTCATGCCAGGCCAACGCCGGCGCCAGCGGCGCCAAGTCGTCGTGGTCCGCCGTGCATTCAGCCCCTGGCGAATGCAGCCGACCGCCGACCGGCCGGGCCGGTGACACCCGACTCGTGGTGGCGTGGGGCACGAGCCACGTCGCCTCGATGCCACGCCGGCGCAGATCCGCCGCCACGCCAGCATGCGGCGCCGGCAGCAGTGCCAGCATGAATCGCGCGGCCTCGAGCCATCCGCACCAGGCCGCGATCCGGACCAACCGCCATGCTCGGCGTAGCATCGCCAAACCCAGCCGCGGTCGGCCGACACGCTCGTCACGCAGTCGTTCCAGCGCCCCGGGCCACGACCCGGGGTTCGCCGTGGCGTGCATGTCGCCCAGGCTTTCCCGGCAGCGGAGTTGGCATCGCTCGACCCATGCCGTCAGGGCGTTGCGCAGGCGTTGATCGCCGCCGGCCGGAACGATCTCCAGGGCATCGGCCACGAGATGCCCGGGCCTGGCCGGGTCGGCGAACAGTGCGGCCATCGCCGCGATGGTCGACGGCTGGCAGGGCACGAGAATCCGGGTGACCCCGGGAAGCGCGGCCAAGCCGATCGCCAGATTCCGCGCCAGGCGGACCCGCTCATCTTCGCCGGCAATCGGCACTTCGGCAGCGGGAATCTCCAGCCAGATGCCCACGGCTCGCAGCGTCGCGGCACCGTCCCCTTCCCCGGACGGCCCGACGCCTCGGTCGCGGTTCGAGGAGCCGCCAGTCACAGGCATGCGACCTCCGGTCGGCCCCTGCCGACGATCTCCGCGATGGCCGAGATCAGCGCGCCGTCCCAGCGCCGCCAGTCGTGCTCCCGGATGCGCTCCAGGACGCCTGCGGGCAGGAACCGTGGCTCCCGCTCGGCATCGCGAATCGCGCGGGCGGTGGCGGCGACGTCGAAGGGGTCGAAGAACCGCAGGCCGAGACCGAACGACTCGTCGATCTCGCGCATCTGGGGATAGTCGCTGGACACCGCGTTTCGTCCCAGCAGCGCGGCCTCCACCACGCTGAAGGTGCCATTGTCGGCGAGGACATTGTGGGCGAGAAAGCGGCACCCACCCACAACGCGCACGTATTCTGGATCCGGCACGAGGCCGCGCAGGTGGATCCGGTGGCGGATGCCGGCACATGGCCCGTCCAGCAACTCGCGAACCTGCCTGACGTGGGGATGGTCCCAGATCTGCGATGCATGCCGCCGGGCCGTCCCGGCGAGCCGGGAGTCAAAACACTCGGTTCCCAGGCCGGTCACCACCGTGTCGAGCCCACCACCGAGTTCCTCGTAGTAGCGTCGCAGCGCCTGCAGCATCCGCAGGTGGTTCTTGTGCGGTGACGCGTTGGTCACCCACACGAAATAGTCTCCGCCGCAGACACTCGGTCCGGCAGCGACGCCGCCGGTCTGCAGCGACAGGAAATGATCGACGTCGAGGGCCGTCGGCAGCCGGAGGATGCGGCCGAGCGCACCGGCGTAGGTCGCCACGTCCTGCGCGGTGTCACGACTGGTCGCCACGACGAGGTCGGCGTTGCGCACATTTCGCAGGAAGTTCCAGGCGGCCGACTGGGAATCGGCGTACGCCCCCCCTTCGAAGATCTCGGGCACGTAGCGCTGCAGATGATCCGTGACGAGGATCCCGTACGGACGCACCGGCACGAGCGGCCTGTCCAGCCGATCCGAGACGAACAGCCAGAAGTCGCAATCCCGGAAATCCCGCTCGCCGTCTGATGGAACCTGATAGTCGGCGGAAATCCAGCGGCCGACCGGCACGCCGTGCTTCACGGCGGCCGTCCGGGCCCCGCGCGGATCGACCACATGCCAGCGGAAATTGCGGATTTCGGCACGCGGGAACTCACGATGGATCGTCGCCAGTTCAGCGACCATGCTGGAGCTGTGTTCCTCCAGCACGCCAGCCACGACCAGGCCGTCGTGCCGACTGGCCACGTGCCGCACGACGTTGAGCCAGAGCCGCAGTGTCCCGCCGAAATAGGCGTGGGGCAGGAACACGCCGATCCGCGGGGGTGAGCCGGTGGAAATCATCGGCACTCGGATCAGGGCACGCGCGACACCTGGCGCGGACCTTTCAGGGCGTCGGCACGCGTTGGGCCGACCGGGCTCTCATGGGGAAAGCGTCGCAGAAGGCCCGCCTGCCGGGCAAGACGAGTTCCCGCTTGGCTGCTTGCGGTGTCCCTCGATCGGGGTTACGGTCTCGGGGGTCATCCCCCGAAACCTGCGAAAGATTCTCGCATGGCAGCCAACGACGTCCCCTCCGGCGCCGGCTACGTCACCGACGTCGCCTACATCCCCGGCTTCTACCCCAACATGGCGCCGCTCGTGCTCCGCTACGTGGCCGCGCTCAACCGCGTGGTGCCGCCCCCGGCGACGGGCTACCGCTACCTGGAGCTCGGCTGCGGTCTGGGCCGCTCGCTCACCACGCTGGCCGCCGCCAATCCCGGCAGCGAGTTCGTGGGCGTGGACATCAACCCGGAGCACACGGCCGCCGTGGAGAAGGACGTCGCCGCCGGCCGGCTCGACAACGTGCGGGTGATCACGGGCGACTTCGGCAGCCTGCCGAATGATCTCGGCAAGTATGAGTTCATCACCCTCCACGGCATCCTGAGCTGGGTGTCGCCGAAAGTCCGCGAAAGCATCCTGGCCGTGGCCCGCGAGCGGCTCGCACCCGGCGGCCTCCTGCTCGTGAGCTACAACGCGATGCCGGGCTGGGCCCACCTCCAGCCGATCCGCGGCATCCTCAAGCAATATGCCGCCCTGCGGCAGGGCGACAGCCTCCAGCGGGTCCGCGACGCGCTGGCCTACCTCGTCTTCATCCGCGACAAGAAGGCCCGCTACTTCGAGGCCAACCCCCAGGCCTCGGCCTATGTGGACGGCCTGCTCAAGCAGGACATCCGCTACCTGGCCCATGAATACTTGAACGACGACTGGACGGCCTTCTACTTCGCCGAGGTGGCCACGATGTTCCGTGGGGCCGGCCTGGGCTTCGTCGGCAGCCTGCCGGTGTTCACCAACTTCTGGGACCTCTGCGTGCGGCCCGAGTTCCAGGAGCTCTTCCGCACCACGACCGACCGGCTCGTGACCGAGGCCCACAAGGATTTCTGTGCCAACACGGCCTTCCGCTGGGACGTGTACGGCTCGGCCTCCAAGCCCATGCCCGACGTCGAGAGCCGGCTCAAGCACGTGGACGACATCCACTACGTGGTCGCCCGCCGCGGGCTCACGCTCCCCTATCAGGTGAATCTCGGCGTGGTCACCTCCACGGTGCAGGGCCCGCTCTACCAGGCCCTGCTCGGGTTGCTCAGTGAGCGAAGCCTGCGGCTTTCCGAGATTCTCGCGGCCGACGCCGTGCGGGGCACTCCCGCCGCCGACGTGATGCGGGCGGTGGACGCGGGCGTGGCGATGGGGATGTTCGATATCTCGGCCAATGCCGTTCCGGCGGCGGGCCGACCGCCGATCACGCCCAAGTTGTCGCACGGCTTCAACGAAGCGGTGCTGTCGGCCGACTCGCTGGGCGGTCGTCCGCTGGCACTGGCGAGTGCCGTCACCGGTACCGGCCACTCGTTCGGCGACTTCGACGCCGCCATTCTCCATGAGTTGGTGGCCCGTGGCCGCGACGGTCTGGCGGACCGAGTGGACACGCGGCTGGCCGGCAGCGGCAGGACGCTGCAGAAGGACGGCCAGCCGGTGAACGACCCTGCAGACCGACGGAAACTCGTCGAGC
>QWPN01000117.1 GCA_003671185.1 Planctomycetota bacterium | reverse complement strand
CTGCTCCTGCGGCGTGGCTACGGGTGCGCCTCCTACCGCCCCGGAGGCGAGTCCGGCTGCAGCGCCGGCCCAGCTGGTTGACCGGCACCCCGATCTGCGCCGGCTCACCAAGACTGGCGAGGTGTGGATCGACCCGGCCCGCAAGCAGGTGTTGATCGGCGCCAAGGTCGTGCTCGACAAGGGGGCGATCGAGGTGTTCGCCTGCCCCGAGCGCACCAAAGAGCATGAGGCGTTGGTGGCCATTCGGGCGCTGGCCCAGGAGGTGCACGCGGCGCTGCTGGCGATCGGCCTGGAACCGGGCCGTCCCGTCCGGTTCGACCCCGAATACGTTCCTGCCCAGGGACCAAAGGTGAGGATCACCATGCGCTGGAAGGACCCCGCCGGGAAGCAGCTAGAGTGCCGGGCCCAGGAGTGGATCCGCAACACCAAGACGGGCCAACAACTCGACGCCGACTGGGTGTTTGCCGGCAGCATCCTTTTCAAGGATCCCAACGACGGCAGCGAGTATTACCAGGCCGAGGGTGGCGACCTGGTGTGCGTATCGAACTTCCCGGCCGCCACGCTCGACCTGCCCGTGGAGAGTTCGCAGTCGAACGAGGCCCTGCTCTTCGAGGCCTTCGAGGGCCGCGTGCCGCCCCGCGACACCGACGTGGAAATGATCCTCTCCGCCGCGGACTGAGTCACCGCGTCGGTCCCGTTCAACGGGCCACGTCCCCCACGTGGCAGTGGGCCAGGATCTGTTCGGAGGTCGCCACGTAGCCGGTGTAGAAGGGGCCAAACTCGGCGTAGCGGGCGCTGGCTTCGTCGAATCGCATCGTGTACACGATCTCCTTCAGCCAGTCGGGCCGCCGCGCCCAGAGGGTGACGCCCCACTCCCAGTCGTCGAGACCGACCGACACCGTGATCAGCTGCGTGACCCGGCCTCCGAACTTCATCCCGGATGCGCCGTGCTCGGCCATCAGCCGGCTCCGTTCGGCGAATGGCAGCGTGAACCAGTTCTCGCCCACCTTTCGTTTCTTGTTCATGGGGTAGAAGCAGGCGTTCGGCCAGGCAGGAAACTCGGGCTCGAGACGCGCCTGCCGCATGGCGGGCTCGCGGGCCGCATAGCCCTGCACCTTGGCCCGGTAGGACGCACCGTCGGCTGTCTCGCCTTCGACGATCAGACGCTGCCCGTACTGCTCGACCGTGGGCACGTACTCGCTGACTTCCGTGAGGCTCACGAACGAATAGGTGGGCACGAGCGATGGGCCGAGCGGCCCGGCCAGCAGTCGCTGATGCACCGCGTCGACCTTGAGCGGGTCCGGATCCATCACCACTACGCAGAAGTCGGCCTTGTGTCCGGGCACGATCCAGGTCTGCAGCCGTAGCGGAGCCTGCGGCCCGGCAGGGTCGAGCGCCGCGCGGAAGGCCGCTGCGCCGGCGGCCACGACCGTGGGCCCCAGGGAAGCCAGCCGCTGCCGATCGAAGGCGTAGAACAGGTGGCTGACGTGCCAGCCCGACGACGGCTGGACCGCCGTCTGCACGGCGTCGTGAGCGGCTGCTGCAGGATGCCCGTGGGGCGCGGAAGGACGGGCGGCCGGCTGCGACATCAGTTCCTCGTGTCAGGGGGGATTGGAGTGCGGAAGTTTACGCCTTCCCAGCCGCGCTTCCCAGCCGCCCACGCGGCGGGGTCGCTGTCCAAAGGGGCCCCGTACGCGGTAGGCTGAGCAGGTCGGGTGTCCCGGTTTTCGTCGCCGGCCGCCCGCTCCGCCATCCCGGTGACGGGACTCGGCTCGGGGACTGGCACGTCGGCATCAACTCCAGGGGCGCTCATCATGGGACAGGCGATCGTCGATCCGGCCGAACTCCGGCGTTTCGCGGGGGCACTGCGGAAATTCAGCGAGGAGGTCGTGGCCCAGATGCAGATGGTGCAGCGGCAACTTGCCGCCCTCAGTTCCACGTGGCGCGATCAGGAGCAGCAGAAGTTCGCCGAGGAGTTCGAAGCCCAGATCAGCACCTTCAAGCGTTTTGCGGAGTCGACCGGCGAATACGTCCCCTACCTGATCCGCAAGGCCGAGCGGGTCGAGGAATATCTCCAGCAGCGCTGACGCTCCTCTCTCCCGCGCGTAGTGGCCGGCCTCCATCGTCCGCACAGGAATCCCATGTCGCAGCAGGCTGACGTCAAGTCGATTGATATCCTGGCCTTTCTCAAGGGGGCGTTCGCATCCTTCGCCCACGAGACCGGCCAGGCCGTGTCCGAGGTGGAGATCCAGGGGCAACGCGCCGTCGACTGGATCACCGTCGACCGGGCCGCCCACTGGAAGGCCGAGGTGCGCCGCATGAACGAGGTGGTCAACAAGGCCATCAAGGATCTGGAGCACTGTCGCACCTTCAAGAAGGTGGGCGACAACACCCCGTCCTGCATCGAGGAGAAGAAGGCCCTCGACAAGGCGCGGCAGCGGCTGACCCGCGCAGAGGAGAAGGCCGAGGCTGTGCGACGCTGGACGCCGGTCGTGCAGCAGCAGTTTCGTGAGGCTGGCGTGCGGCTGGTGCGCTTCCGAGAGGTGATCGACGTCGACTGCCCGAGGGCCATGGCCCAACTGGAACGGATGCTCAAGGCACTCGACGCCTACCGCGAGGTGGCCTCGCCGACGGGCGATGCGGCCGGCGACGGCGGCACGGGGGCCCAGAACGTGACGCGACAGCTGGACGATCGGCCCGCCCCGGCCACCCCGCCAGGGGGGTCGCAGCCATGAGGGTTGGCGATCTCTCCAGCGGCGCGTCGAAACTCGCCAACGCGCTCAAGCAGCTGAAGCTCAAGTGGGAGTCGGCCACCGAGGAGTGGCAGGATGCGCGGGCCAAGGCATTTCACAAGGACAACGTCGAGCCGCTGACGCCGGCGGTGAAGGAGACCTTGGACGCCCTGGGTCGGCTTGCCGAGGTGCTCGACCGCGCCGCCAGAGACGTGGGTGACGAGGGCGGCTGATTGCACGACCGGAGGGCGTTCCGCCCTCGCTTTTCCAAGGAATACCCGTGAGCACGAACACCGAGAGCACGTCTTCCCACGCCAGCGCCGGCTACGACAGGGATCTGCTCCGCGCCCAGATCGACATTCTCCGTCAGGCTTCGGCCACGCGAGCCCGCCTGGAGAACGAGATCGAGTCGGAGCACGACACCACGGTGACGCAGGCTCGCGACGAGGCCGAGAAGACCATCGCCGCCACGCAGGCCAAGTTCAGCGCCGAGATCGCCGCCACCCGCAAGGAATACGCGGCCATCCTGCAGCGGGCCGACGCCCACCTGGCCGGCGAGCAGAAGAAACTCGACGATCAGCGGAAGGCGATGGTGGCCACGATCGGCAAAGGCTGCGACAAGCAGCAGGCCGCGGTCAAGGAAGAAGACCAGTTCGAGGAGCTGTCGTGCCGCGAGGGAAACAAGGAGAAGCTGAAAACCCCCGTCAGACTGCACGCCAAGGCCGACAAGGAGATCGCCGCCGCGGTCGGTGATGTCGAGTCGGCTGCGTCGTCCGCCCAAACGGTTCTGGTGAAGTGCCGCGTCGAGGCGGCGGCAGTCGAGGGTGAGACGGCTGCGCCGGATGGTGACGTGCTCGCCGCATTCAAGTCGCTGCGCGGTCGGGCGGTGGAGGCGTCGAAAGCGATCCGCAGCCTGCCCGCGGTCAAGTCGGCCTTCGGGGGCAGCCTGATGGCAGCGGCGATCGCCGTCCCGCTCGTGCTGGGCGCTGTGGCCGCGGCGGCTGCGTTCCTGCTGGTGCCCGGGGAGATCCAGGTCAGGGCCGCGCTGGCCGGTGCGGCGTTCGCAATCCTCGCGGCCGCTGGCATCGGGGGCGGTGTTTGGCTGTTGATGCGGTTTCGTTCCGGGGTGCGGGACCAGCTTCGAGCCCTGTCCGGCGATCTGGCGGCTGCCGTGGCCGGGTCCCGCGACCTGGTGCAGCCCTGCCAGGTCAAGATCGCAGCCGACCGTGACGAGATGACGGCGCGCCTCAAGGAGAAATTCAAGCAGGAAGCCGAGCAGCGGGCCGCCGCCTCGGCCGCCAAAATCGCCGATTTGGCGGCGAAGCGAGACAAGGCTCTCGCGGAACTCGATGCCAAGTGGACGGCTGCCACCGAGTCGCTCAAGGCCAAGGTGGCTGCGGCTCGCGGCGCGGCGGAGCAAAAGTATCCGCCCCGGATCGCCGAACTGGAGGCGGCTTCAACGCAGCAGATCGACACGCTCGCGCGTGCACGCGATGAACGCCTCGCCGCCGCCGACGCCCGCCGGCAGGCTCGCTGGTCGGCGATGGTGGACGACTGGAAGTCGGCGCGGGAATCCGCCGGGGCCATCTACGCCGAGGCGAACCGCATCGACGCCGAGGCCTTCCGCCCCTGGGACGAGTTGGCCCGTGACGATGTGCCGCTGCCGGTCGAGGCCCCGCCCGGCCTGCGCTTCGGGTCGGTCGCACTCACGCTGGAACGCATCCCCGGCGGGGTGTCGAACGACCCGGCGCTCAATGCCTACGGCCCGGTGTCGTGGACACAGCCGGCGATCCTCACCTGGCCGGTCGATTCATCCCTGCTCATCAAGACCACGGCCGAGGAAAAGGAGACGGCCTCGGCGATGATGCAGGCGCTGATGCTGCGCATCGCCACGGGAATCCCCGCCGGGCAAAGCCGATTCACGATCATCGATCCGCTGGGACTGGGCAAGCAATATGCGGGCTTCATGCACCTGGCCGACCACGACGAACTGCTCGTCACGAGCCGCATCTGGACGGAGCCGCAGCTCATCGAGCAGCGGCTGGCCGACATCACCGACCACATGGAGGTGGTGATCCAGAAGTACCTGCGCAACGAATACGAGTCGATCGGTGCCTACAACGCCGACGCCGAGGTGCCGGAGCCCTACCGGTTCGTGGTGGTGGCGAACTTTCCCGCCAACTTCAACGAGACCAGCGCCAGGCGGCTGGCCAGTATCGCCTCTTCCGGGGCTCGCTGCGGCGTGTACGTGATCCTTTCCGTCGACACCCAGCAGCAGCTGCCGTCGGGGTTCAGCCTCGCCGACGTGGAACAGCATGCCTCCGTGCTCACGCTCAAGAACGGTGCCTTCACGTGGAAGGACCCGGAGCTGGCCAAGTGGCCGCTGACGGTGGAGCAGGCGCCTTCGGACGAGGTGTTCACGAAAATCATCCAGCGGGTGGGCAAGGCGGCCAAGGCGGCCAAGCGGGTGGAGGTGCCCTTCGATCGCGTGGCGCCGCCCGAGGACGAATGGTGGACGAAGAGCACCGCCAGCGAGGTGCTGGCACCGCTGGGGCCGGCGGGCGCCAAGAAGCTTCAGTTCCTCAAGCTCGGCAAGGGCACGAGCCAGCACTGCCTGATCGCCGGCAAGACGGGCTCCGGCAAGTCGACGCTCATGCATGCCATGATCACGAGCCTGGCCCTGCAGTACAGCCCCAACGAGATCCAGTTCTATCTCATCGACTTCAAGAAGGGCGTCGAGTTCAAGCTCTACGACCACTACAAGCTGCCTCACGCCCGCGTGATCGCCATCGAGAGCGAGCGCGAGTTCGGCCTCTCCGTGATGGAGCAGCTCGACCGCGAACTCAAGCGACGGGGTGACCTGTTTCGCGAGCTTTCCGTGCAGAATGTGGCGGGGTTCCGCGAGACGGGCCATCCCGACCCGATGCCCCGAATCCTGCTGATCATCGACGAGTTCCAGGAAATCTTCGTCGAGGACGACAAGATCGCCCAGGATGCTTCGCTGATTCTCGACCGTCTTGTCCGTCAGGGACGTGCCTTCGGCATGCACGTGCTGCTCGGGTCGCAGACTCTGGGCGGCTCCTACAGCCTGCCCCGGGCCACGATGGGCCAGATGGCCATTCGCATCGCGTTGCAGTGCAACGAGGCCGACTCGAGCCTGATTCTCTCCGAGGACAACACCGCCGCCCGACTGCTGACGCGACCGGGTGAGGCGATCTACAACGACGCCAACGGCATGGTGGAGGGCAACAATAATTTCCAGGTCGTATTCCTCACCGACGAGCGCCGGGAGCGCTTTCTCGGCGCCCTGCGGACCCTGGCCGACCGGCGCACCGACATCCCCCCGCTGGACCGCATCGTGTTCGACGGCAACCAGGCGGCCGACCCCGCCGGCAACCCGTTGCTCACCGAGCTGCTTCACTCCGGCTCGGTGCAGGGCCGCGAACTGGCCGCCCCGCTGGCCTGGCTCGGCGACGCCATCGCCATCAAGGATCCCACTGCGGCCATCTTTCGCCGCCAGGGCGGTGCCAACCTGCTGATCGTCGGCCAGCGCGAGGATCTGGGCTCGAGCCTGTTGGCCGTTTCGATCGTGAGCCTGGCCGCGGCTCACGACCCACATCCGGGCGGCGGGCTGGGGCGTGCCGGTCGATTCGTGCTCTTGGAGCCGGCCATCGCCGAGGAAAAGCCCGACATCATGGTGGCCAACCTCGCCAAGCATCTGCCGCACGAGATCGAACTCGTGGGCAGGCTGGGTGTGGCGGCGGCTCTCGAGACGCTGGCCGCAGAGGTGAAGCGACGGCTCGACGAACAAGTGCTCGACGGTGAGTCCGTGTTCGTGGTGGTCCGCGATCTGGGCCGCTTCCGCGAATTGCGCAAGGGCGACGGAGACTATGGCTTTTCCTTCGGCGGCGACAAGAAGGCCGGACCGGGAGACAATTTCCTCACCGTGCTGCGCGACGGACCGGCGGTGGGCATCCATGGCATCATCTGGTGCGATTCCCTCACCAACCTGCAGCGTACCTTCGACCGCAACGCGCTGAAGGAGTTCGAATTGCGGGTCCTGTTCCAGATGAGCAGTTCCGACTCCAGCCAACTCGTCGACAGCCCCGCGGCCAGCAAGCTGGGGCCGAATCGGGCCCTGTTCATCCACGAGGAGACCGGCACGCTGGAAAAGTTCCGGCCGTATGCGTTCCCTTCGCCCGAATGGCTCGACAGCGTAGCGGCCGAGATGGCGAAGCGGCCCCAAGGCACGCCGGTGAACCGACCTACGGCCGCACCCGCCGCTCCTGCGGCCACCGCGGAATCTGGCGGCTTCACGGCATTCGGCGGCGGGGACTTCGACTTCTCGAAGATGCTCGACGACGGGCCGGACGAGCCGCAGCCTCCCGCGGGCGAGGCCTGAGCCGGTATCAGTCGTCGCGGGGCCTGCGCCCCACCTCCACCGCGATCTCCCGCTCCTTGCCGTCGCGGACCACATCCAGCGTCACCGTCGTGCCCACCGCTGCCCGCGTCAGCAAGAGCACGAACTCGGCCGGCTCCTCGACCGCGTCCCCGTCGAATCGCAGAATCACGTCGCCGGGACGAATGCCCGCCGCGGCTGCCGGCGATCGCGGTTCAACGCCCGCCACCTCCACGCCCGGCGAACCCCGCGGCGTGGCCCGCAGCGCCAGGCCCAGGTAGCCACGCTCCACGTGCCCGCTACGCAGGATCTCCTCGCTCACCTGCCGCGCCACATTGCTGGGGATCGCGAAGCCGATCCCGGAGTAGTCCTTGCCCACGATGGCCGTGGTGATTCCCACCACACGGCCATGCACGTCGACGAGCGGACCTCCCGAATTGCCGGGATTGATGGCCGCGTCAGTCTGCAAAAACTCCTGGTAGGGGCTCTCCAGCACGCCGCGGCGGCCGACTGCGCTGACGATGCCGTAGGTGAGCGTGCGGTCGAGCCCGAACGGGTTGCCGATCGCCCACACCATCTGCCCCACCTCCACGTCGTCGCTGTCCGACCAGTCGGCGTTCGGGAGAGAACTGGCTTCGATCTGCAGCACCGCCAGGTCGGTGGCCGCGTCAGCGCCCACCAGCTCCGCCCGGAAGCGGCGACCGTCCACCAGCGCCACGTCGATCACCTCGCTGTTGGCCACGACATGGTAATTGGTGACGATCACGCCATCGGCCCTGGTGATCACGCCCGAGCCCACCTGCTCGTCGGTGACGCCCACCGGGGCCAAGCCGCGCAGAGCGGCGATTTCATCGGCCACCGTGAGTAGCCGCCGCTTGGAGGTCACGTTCACCACCGAGGGGCCGATGCGCCGGGCCAGGGTCGTGAAGATCTTGCCCACCGAGGTCAGTTCCGCGATTGCGGCGGCGTCCCGCAGGGCGCGGAGCTCAGCCCGCGTCCGCGCGTAGTGCAGCCGGTCCACGACCGAGGGCCACACCAGCAGTCCCACGAGCACCACCAGCCCCGCGAACAGGGCCAGCGTGCGCCGGTTTGCCGCTGCGGCGGCCCTTTCGCTCGTGTCGGGCGACCCGCTCATCGGCGCACCGCCCGCGGTCGGGCCGCCATGGAGTCGCCTGCCAGCAGCGTCCGCCTCACGAGGTCGAGCGCCGCTTTCGCGGCCCGCACGGGGGCCAGTGCCGGCCCGCCGCCGAGCACGTGGCTGACCTGCGACGCGCCCGCCTCGGACTCGAGGACGATGTCGACGACGGGGCGGCCGTCCGGGCCGACCCGCACCGCCCCCACCCCCAACCCCCACGTCGCGCCATGCTCCCGCCGCGCCCGGGCCGCCAACACCACCGCATCGTGGCCAGCATCCTCCGGCAGCACCGTGCCACCGGCGAAGCCGCCGTCCATCTCCGGCCCGCGGCGGCTCGCAGCCTGGGCCAGGAGTGCCCCCACGCGTCCCGCCGTCGCCATTTCCACGGTCGCCAGCGTGCCCCCGGCTCCGGCCACAGCCGCGAGCGTGGCATCCTCCAGTTCTTCGTCCTCGACGCCGTAGACCAGCGGCCCCAACTGGGCGCGAATCGCCGCCTCGGTGGGCGCTATCTTCGCTTCGCAGGCGACCGCGTTCCGGCCGCGGGCTGCAATGCGCAGCGTGATCGTGGCCTCGTGAGCCGTAATCCCCACCAGCGGATCACGTCCCCGGGCGATCAGGCCCGGCACCATGGCCTCGATGGCGCTCTCGCCGGCGCCGAAGCATTTGATTCGACGCTGCACCACGGTGGCAGCCTCGGGCTGCATCGCCAGAATCGCAGGGCCGACCGTGGCCTGCCACATCGTCCGCATCTCGGAGGGCACGCCGGGTAACGCGAAGATCCGGCAGGGGCCGCCCGCCCCGTGCACGTCCAGGTCGATCCCAGGGGCGGTGCCGTCGGGGTTGGCGACGATGCGGCTGCCTCTGGGAAACATCGCCTGCCGCCGGTTCGACTCCGGCATGGGGGCGTTTCGCGAGGCGAAGCGAGCCTCCACGGCCGCGAGCGCCACGGTCGACAGATCGAGCGGCACTCCCGCCAGCGTGGCCAAGACGTCGCGAGTCAGATCATCCGCCGTCGGGCCCAGCCCACCTGTCGCCACCACGATCCGGGCCTGGTTCGCCGCGGCCTGAAACGCAGCCACGCCCGCCTCCAGCGTGTCGGCGACGGTCGTGTGGCAGGCCACGTCAACGCCCAGGACGCCCAATTCAGCGGCCAACCAGCGGCTGTTCGTGTCGAGCCGCTGGCCCGTCACGAGTTCGTCCCCGATGGCGATGATTTCGGCACGCATGGCTGGCCTGATCGTGGGCGGCGGGGCGACCGCACGCCGGAACATGCCCTTTCTATACACGCCGCCACTTGCCCCGAACAGCGGCGGGCCACGGGGCACTGGCCGGGGACGCATCGTGAGTGAACAATACGGCCATGAGACTGGGCGTGCTGGGCAGCGACGCGGGAATCGAGCAGGTGGTGGCGGCGGCGCGCCGCCGTGGCCATTCGATCGCCAGCGTGGCGGGCGTGGCAGCAGCGACCCCGGGCGACTGGGGGCCGTTGCTCGACCCGGCGGCCTGCGATGCCGTGCTCGTTGGGGCCGACGGCTGGGATCAGTCCCGTGCCGATGCCGTGCGCACGCTCGTGCAGGCCGGCCGACCGCTGCTCCTCTCCCACCCGCTCGAGCTCTCCATGGTGTGGGCCTTCGAATTGGAAATGATCCGCCGCGACAGCGGCGCCGTGCTCCTGCCTCTGCTTCCCACCCGGCTCCACCCGTTTGTCGACCGGTTGCGCAGGACCATCATGGCCGGGCTGGCGGGCGTCGATCCTCCGGGCCCGCCCGAATCACTCGCCTTCGAGCGGCGCATGCCCGACCGCTCCCGTCAGGCAGTGCTCGTGCAGTTGGCCAGGGATGCCGATCTGGTCCGGCTGCTGGTCGGCGAGCCCGACCGGCTCTCCACGCTCAGCGGCCCCGACCAGCAGTCCGTCTGGAACTCGCTGGCGGTCGGATTCAGCGGTCCGGGCCGGATACCCGTCCGCTGGCAGGTGCTACCGGGCGACGCTCCCGGTCTCACCATCCGCCTGCAATCGGTCCGGGGCATCACCACGCTCGACATCCCCGACGATCCTTCCAGGCCCTGGACCTGGGACGACGGTGGCACGGAGTCCGCGGCGTACGACCCTGGTGGCCCGATCCTCGACATCCTGGAGCTGGCGGTCGCCTCTCCGGGGACGACTCCGCTCCCCCCGGCGGCCACCTGGGCAGACGCCGGCCGCGCCATCGAACTGGCCGAGACGGTGCCGCGGAGCTTGGCCAAGGGCCGGGCGATCGATCTGCACCACGAGGAGTTCAGCGAACTGGGCACCTTCCGCGGCACCATGGCGTCGCTGGGCTGCGGGCTCGTGCTCACGGCGCTGCTGGTGCTGGTGGCCGCCACGCTCGTCGCGGGCATCGCCCAGGAGATCGACTGGGGACTGGGAAAGACGATTGCCAACGCGTGGCCGATGATCGTGCTGGGTGTGCTGGCGGCCTTCCTCGCCCTGCAACTGCTGCCCCTTGCGATAGGGGGGGCGGAGACCGGCCCGGCGGCCCCACCCGCCCCGCGTGAACATGAATGAATTTTTCCGGGCCGGCCCTGCTTTGCCGGGATCGCGACCCGTGGCGGCCGACCGGCAAAAACCCTGGAAAACTCTGCCGACCAGACACGGCTGCCCTGAAACCGGCGGCCCGCGCCGGCCGATGACCCCGCCAGGTGTTGTGGCCGCCGCCGGCGGTGAAAAACACCTGGTCGTCCGTCCGGGGGCCAAGTCTTCATGCGGTGTCCGTCGGCAATCGTCCCGATCGTCGCGCTCGCCCTCGCGATCACCGTGCCGTCGGACTCGCGCGCCGGCAATCGCCGCACCGCCATCGTCCAGGCCGTCGAATCGCAGCGGGACGCCGTCGTCAACATCCACGGCCAAAAGGTCGTGGGCGGCGCCGAGGACGGCAGCGGCGGTGAGCTTCGGCGCGTCAACGGCATGGGCACCGGTGTGGTGGTCGACCCGCGCGGCTACGTCGTCACGAACTACCACGTCGTCGAGGGTGTGCGCCGGATCGAGGTCACGCTGTCCACCGGCCGCACCACGGCCGCCACGCTGATCTCCCACGATCCCCGCACCGACCTTGCCGTGATCAAGGTGGACACCGACACGCCGCTGCCGGTGATCCGTATCGGCACCTCGAGTGACCTGATGATCGGTGAGACCGTGCTCGCCGTGGGAAACGCCTACGGCTACGAGCACACGGTGACCCAGGGCATCATCTCGGCCCTGCACCGCGACGTGGAAGTGAGCCGCACGCAACGCTATGACGACCTGATCCAGACCGACGCCAGCATCAATCCCGGCAACTCAGGTGGGCCGCTCCTCAACATCGACGGCGAGGCGATCGCCATCAATGTCGCAGTGCGGGCCGGTGCGCAAGGAATTGGCTTTGCCATTCCCATCGATCGCGTGCTCGACGTGGTCTCACAGCTGATCTCGGTCGAGCGCATCGACCAGACCTGGCACGGACTCGTCGTGCGCGGCGACGGTGATCGGGGAGTCGTGGTCGAGGCCGTGCATCGGCAGAGTCCGGCCGAGAGCGTGGGCGTGCGAGCCGGCGACCTGATCACGCGGATCGGTGACGTGTCCGTGTCTCGACAACTGGACGTGGAACGGGCACTGATCGGCCACAAGCCTGGCGACAGCGTGGCTGTCACCGTGGTGCGGGCCGGGGCCACGGAACGCGTGGACCTGTCGCTCGCGGAGGTGCGTCGCGACCGCGAATCGATCGATGATCGTTGCTGGCGGGAGATCGGCGTGCGGCTGCAGGTCACTCCGGCCGGGAAGGTGCAAAAGCTCCAGTCGCGCTACCGTGGCGGCCTGATGGTCACCGAGGTCCGGGAGGGCGGTCCGGCTTTTGAGCAAGGCATTCGCGACGGCGACATCCTCGTCGGGCTGCACGTGTGGGAGACGATCGCCATCGACAACATCTCCTACATCCTCGACAAGGCCGACGCCGAGCATCTCAACCCGATCAAATTCTACGTGCTTCGCGGCCGGGAGACGCTGTTCGGGCACATCGTGTCGGATACAGTGCGACGCTGACTCTCGTCGGGAGCGACCTCCCGCCCCGCACTTCAGTGCCCTGCGGTGCCAAGTGGGCCGTCATCCGGGCCACCGTTACCCTCAGATGGAGATCTGCTCGCCGATCTCCATCACCTGCTCGAATGGCATGCCATAACGCCGCTCCTCGCGGACGGCGTTGCGCTTGAGGTAGGCGAATATTGCTTCTGCGATCAGTTCCAGACGTCCGCCATGCTGCGGCGCGATCTCGGAGTGGCCGATGAAGAACGTGGCATGGTGCGGATCGAGTGGGATCCCTTCAGCCGCGGCCACCTGGCTTAGCAGGGGAACGAGCAGCGGCTGCTCCATGTAGCCGAATCGGAACGTCATGAAATAGAAGCCGTCGCCGAGCCGTTCCACGTTGTATCGCGGCCCGACGGTGATGGCGGGCAGTGGTTCGTCCACCACCTGCAGGAGCACGACCGTCTCGTGGAGTGATCGTGACCGCTCCACGTAGTGCACGAGCACCGGCGGCGTGTGGTCGCGACTGCCGGCCAGAAAGACGGCGGAACCGGGCACTCGCGATGCGATCGACGCCCGCAGGCGCGGCCACTCCTGCTCGAAGGCCCCATACTGCCTGGAATACTGGGCCATCACGGCCGTGCGGCCGTGGCTCCAAATCAGCATCGCCGCGATCAATGCCGCGCCGATCAGCATCGGCACGTAGCCGCCGTCGAAGAACTTGAACATGTTGGCCAGCAGGAAGGGAATGTCGACGCTGAGGAACATTGCGAGCGTGCCCAGAGACGCCCAACGGCTCCAGCCCCAGGTGTGACGGATCACCAGGTAGAACAGGATCGACGTCACGACCATGGTGCCGGTCACGGCCAGCCCATAGGCCGCTGCGAGCTTTACCGACTCGCGAAACGTGAGCACGAGCGCCAGGCAGCCCACGCCGAGCAGCACATTCACCTCGGGGATGTAAATCTGTCCCGCGTTGTCGTAGGCGGTGTGGCGGATCGTCACGCGCGGCAGGAACCCCAGCAGCATCGCCTGACGCGTCAGCGAGAAGGCGCCGGAGATCAGGGCCTGGGAGGCGATCACGGTGGCAACGCTGGCGAGGAGCACCAGCGCGTAGGTCGCCGGGCCGGGCGGCACGAGCGCATAGAACGGATTCGCGGCCGCCGTGGGGTCCCGCAGCAACAGCGCCCCTTGGCCAAAATAAGAGAGCACGAGCGACGGCAGCACCAGCCAGAGCCAGGCCCGGCGGATCGGCTCCAGGCCGAAGTGCCCCATGTCGGCGTACAGGGCTTCGCCGCCGGTCACGACCAGCACCACCGAGCCCAGGATCAGCAGGCCGTGCAGCCCGTGCCGCATGAAGAACTCGGCGCCATACCACGGATTCATCGCGGCGAGCACCGTGGGCTCGCGGACGAGTTGGTTCACCCCCAGGGCGGCTAGCGTGATAAACCAGATGAGCATGATGGGACCGAACAGTCGGCCCACGCGACCGGTGCCCGCCCGCTGGATGGCGAACAGCATCAGCAGGATCAGGCAGGTGATCGGCACCACGCCCGCCTTGAGCCCCGGACTGGCCACGGCAAGCCCTTCCACGGCGCTCAGCACGGAGATGGCCGGCGTAATCACACCGTCGCCGTAGAGCAGTGCGGCTCCCATCACGGCCAGCAGCGTCATGCCAGAGACACCGCCGATGCCGCCGGGGCCGGTGCGGAACCTTTCCGGTACGAGTGCCAGGAGCGCGAGGATGCCGCCTTCTCCGTCGTGGTCGGCACGCATCACGAACATCACATACTTGACGGTGACAACGACGATCAGTGCCCAGAACATGAGCGACAAGATCCCGAACAGATCGAGTCGGTCGAACGTCTCCCCGTGGGCGGTGGCGACGTGCAGGCACTCCTTGAGCGTGTACAGAGGGCTCGTGCCGATGTCACCAAACACGATGCCCAGCGAACAGAACGCGAGCTGCCAGATCGCAGCGGGCCGACCGTGCTCCGCATGAGGGCTGTCGCTCGCGGTATGGCTGATCATGGGCATGCTGATGTCGATTCCCCGCGGTCGTTTCGCTCGGGCACGGCGGCCGTCGCGTTCGGGTGGCACGGGACACGACGCCTTCTGGCGCGGATGCTACCATACCGCCCGATGGCACGCTGCCTCTTCCCTCGCAGGACAACGAACGCATCCACACGTTCGTGGCATCCTTCTGCGATCGAATGACACCTGGTCGTATCCGGGCCAACCGAGCGACTACACTGGTTCCGTTCGCGAGGCCTTGCCGTGGAAACCGATTTCGTCGCCTGGCTCCTCTCCCGCCTTCCGGCTGACGCCAGGCTGGAGGTTCCTCCCGGCGACGATGCGGCCGTGCTCCGTTCCCCCGCCTTGCGGCGGACCGTGGTCACGGTTGACATGCTCATGGAAGGGGTCGACTTCGTGCTCGGCCCCGATGTCACCGCCCGGGCCGTCGGCCACAAGGCACTGGGCGTCAGCCTCAGCGACCTGGCGGCGATGGGATCGCGACCCGAGGCGGCCGTTGTGGCCGTGGCCCTGCCCAAGCGTGGCGGGGAATCACTGGCCCAGGAACTCCACGCGGGATTGGCCAGCCTGGCGGCCGAGCATGGCGTGACGATTGCCGGCGGCGACACCAATTCCTGGGACGGACCGCTCGTGATCAGCGTCACGGCGCTCGGCAGCGTGCCACCGGGCGCCGCGTGGCGGCGGGATGGCGCCCGGCCAGGCGATCTGCTCGTGGTCACGGGAGCCTGTGGCGGCAGCCTGCTGGGCCGCCATCTGGCCGTGCGTCCGCGGGTTCGGGAGGCGGCGGCGATCGCCGCCCGGTTCCCCGTGCACGCTGCCATCGACGTCAGCGACGGACTCTCACTCGACGTGTCGCGAATGATGGCTGCCAGCGGCACGGCCGCCGTGCTCGAACTGGCCGCCGTGCCCATTCACCCCGATGCCGTGCGGATGAGCGGCCTTCCAGGTGACGGTCGCAGCCCCCTGGAGCACGCCTTGGGCGACGGGGAGGATTTCGAACTGGTGCTGGCACTCGAGCCGGCCGCCGCCCGCCAACTGGTGGCGGAGGCAGGCAGGCCACCACTCGACGTGTCCGTCACCGTGATCGGCGAGGTGGTGGAGGGACAGGGCCTGTTCGCACGCACCACGGGCGGGGGTCGCGAGCCGCTCAAACCCCGGGGATACGTCCATGACTTCGGCAACTGACGATCGCGGCCGCCCGCATAACGCACTCGCGGTTCACGTGCCCGACCTGGCCGCCCTGCCCTCGCTGGCGGGGCATCTGGTCGCCGCGTTGCCCGCCGCCGCCTTTGTGGCCCTCGAAGGCGATCTGGGCAGCGGCAAGACCACGTTCGTGAAGGCGGTCGCCAGCGCGGCCGGTTTTGATCCGGCGGAGGTCGTCAGCCCCACGTTCGGCCTGATCCACGAGCACGGTGCCGTCCGCGGCGGCCCGGGCGGGCCACGCATCGTTCACGCCGACATGTACCGACTTCCCCAAGCCGCCGACCTGCACGAGACGGGCTGGGAGGACGCCGTCGCCGGGCCGGGATGGGTGTTCGTGGAATGGCCCGACAAAATCGCTGCCGCCCTGCCCAGCGACCGACTGGACGTCTCGATCGCCATCGACGGCCCCCAGGCTCGCACGTTCACGTTCGTGAGTCGCGGGCCCGGGCACGATTCGGTCGTGGCAACGCTGCGCACCAGCGCACGCTGAACGGGCACCGATCGCCCTGCATCAGCGGCGCTTGCGGCCGGACGCGATGGGACGGATTCCCCGCTCCCGCGCGGCATCGACCGAGATCAGCTGCCTGACAGGATCATCATCGTCATCGAAACCCTCCTGATTTTCCGCGATCGTCTTGTTGCCCACGGCCACCGCCAGACAAAACGATGCGTGGGGAATCTCGAGTTCCTCCGAGTCGAGGTCGGCAAGCACCTCGGGCAGATCCTCCGGCGCCTCGGCCGACTGGGAGCCAATCAGCGTCGTTTCGAGGCCGAATTGCTCCTCCCCGCCGTCATCGAGATCGAACGCCAGAAAGCAGTGCCCCGGCACGAGCACGAGGTAGGCATGGATGCCGATCTTGCGCAGGATCGATGCCAGCATGACGCTGCCGTCGACGCAATTCGCCTGCCCGGCCTCGATCGACTCCTCGAGGAATCGCACCGCCTGGCTGCACACTCCCTTGTTCGGCGGAGACGTGCTGACATCGCTATAGCTGATTCCGCGGCTCTGCAGTGCGCACCACACCGCGTACACCTGCTTCACCACCTCGGCAGGATCGCCAGACTGGTAGCCGGTGAAAGCGTCGACAACGCCCGTTTCCAGCGCGTCCTTGAGCACGCCATCGATCCAGGGATGGTTTTCGTTGACGTAGGCCGCAAACACAACCTTCAGGTCGTCGACATCATCGCCATCACGGAGGACATACAAAGGGCACTCGTTGATCGATGTCAGCACGACAGTCTCCGTGGCGTTGAAGACCTTTTTCCCATTGACCGTGGCAGTGACCAGGATGGAAAGCGGCCGCTCTTCGCGCACGGCGAGCAACGCTGGAAAGTTCCAGGCCAACTTGGGCAGGATCTGCACGTCGCCTTGGCCAGGTTTGATCTTCCCTCGCCACGTTGACGGCTTCAGCACGTCGTCGGCCGATATTTCCACCATGACATCGGCCCCGTCGGCGAGGTCCGTGATGACGACCCCCAGCCAGCCGTTTTCGTCGCCATAGACAGGCAGCGTTCCCTCCTCGGGGGCCGGGTCTCCTTCCTGCTTTTTGTCTTCGGCGCCCTGAAAGTCATCGTTCCAGTCGACCGTGGCAGTGCCGATGATCGCGCTGGGAAACAACGATTCGTTCGTGTAGTTGTAGAACTCGACCTTCGGGGTGGCTGCAAACACCGGCGTGGACGCGATCGCAGCGAGCACGAGCGGCCAGGCCACGGTCCATGAATCTCTCACGATGCCTCCTGATGCAGAGTGGTGAGAGGTCAGGATAGCCGGATCGTCGGAACTGCAACACCCGGCACAACGCTTACGCGGGCCACCGCGGTGCGGCATCGCGGCCTATGCCCGGGAGCGACGGCATGCGGACGGCACGTCAGACGTGATCTGACACGCGGGCTTTGTTACGGGTTCACGCCTCGGCCAGCTTCATGGCGTGCGTCGCACGGGGCCTGCTATGATTCTTCCCATGCGTCTCGAATCGGCCACGTCCGTGATTTGTGTGATCGACGTGCAGGAGCGGCTGCTGGCCGCGATGCCGGATGCGGAGCGGGTTGTGGCCAGGTCACGTCGTTTGGCCGAGGCGGCCTGTCTGCTGGACGTGAAACGGCTGCTCACCGAGCAGTACCCGCGGGGACTGGGCCCCACGCCTGCTGGACTTGCGGCGTTGCTGCCGCCGCCAATCGCCAAGCAGACGTTCAGTTGCTGCGGGTGCGAGGGTTTCGATGCCGCGATCGACGCGTCGGTGTCGGCGGTCGTCATCGCCGGCCTGGAGACGCACGTGTGTGTGACGCAGACCGCGCTCGACCTGCTGGGGCGCGGCATCGGTGTCTTCGTGGCTGTCGACGCGGTGGCCTCACGCCACGCGATCGATCACGAGGTTGCCCTGCGCCGGCTGGAATCGGCGGGCGCCGTGCTCACGACCTCCGAGGCCGTGCTCTTCGAGTGGTGCCGAACGGCCGATCATCCCCAGTTCCAGTCCGTCCGCCGCCTCGTCATCGACTAGCAGACTGTGGACCACGTCCGCCTGACCAGGACGCGAGGCGGAACAGCTCGGTGACGTTGTCCATGGGCGGCGAGTTGACCGCTCACCGCTCGGGAATCGACGGCACCTCGGGCTGCGGCAGCGGCGGCTTCGTGAGGTCGAAGCGGCCAGTGAGAATGGGCTCCTCCGCCAGCCTTTGAAGCTGGGCGATTTTCGCCGCGGCCGTCGGCTCGCCCTCACGCTCCCGGCCCGGGCTGGAGCCAAACAGGATCGCCAGGTCGCCTTCGCCCCCGAGCTCCCACTGCCGGTCTGCAACGCCGGCGGCACGCACGGGGCGGCAGGTGACCAGTCGCAACGCCCGCCACTCCGGGCCCAGCGCCGCCGCCAGCGCTGCGCCCTCCTCGACCACAGGGTCACCCCATGAGACCCCCGCCTGCCCCTGCGGGCTCGACTCGATCCCGGTGATCTTGGGAAACGCGGCCGCCGACTCGGCGGTGAAGTCTGCGCTCGGCAGCACCACGGCTTCGGCGTCCACCGCCAGCAGGCCGCCCGGCACGCCAACCATGGCCACGGGCTCGCGGCACCGAATCTCGACGAGTGCGCCGGCCGGATGGCGCAGTTCCACGCGGACGACCTGCCGCACCCAGGGCTGCATGTCGAAGGCACGGGCCAGCCTGCGGGGCAATTCCGTGTCGTCCAGCGGCAAGCCTCCATCGAGGCTGGCGTCGCGGAGCGCCTCCGCCTTGAGGTCACCGGGCACCCACGGCGCGGCCCCCCGCAACTCGACGTTTTCGGGCAGAAGCACCGCGCTGCGATCGCTCACTTGCACCCGATCGCCGAACTTCGACCACAGCGCCCAACCGGCCACCACAGCCGCACCGGCCACCAGCAGGGCTGCCAATCCGGAGAAGTAGGTCGTCACGAAGGCCGTCAGTCGTCCTGGGGGCGCTCCAGCATCGGCCGGCGATGGGCGGCGCGGGGGTGGCTTCATGACGGGCCCGCGGTGACGATCACCACACCTCGATGAGGGGCGTGAGTTCGACGCCGAGCTTCTCGCGCACCCGGGTGCGCACCGACTCCACGAGGCCCCGGACGTCGTCGCTCGTGCAGCGCGGGCCGGCCACCACGTAGTTGGCGTGTGGCGCATACACGCTGGCCTCGCCGCAGCGCAGATCACGGGCGCCTGACTGCACGACGAGTGACTCGGCCGTGGTGCCCAACGGATCCTTGAACATCATGGCCACGCTGCGGGTGCCGATCGGCTGCTGGGATCGTCCCACGATCCACTGTTTCTGCATGCGCTTGGTGAGCAGTCCGGCGTCCTCCTGGTCGAGTTCCAGCCGGCAGCCGAGGATGATGCAGTCGTCGAGGTTGCTCCATCGTGACTCGAACGCCAGCCGGCCGCGCTCGCGGGTTTCGGTGCCGCCGTCGGCAACCATCACGGTCACGTCCCGCACACGCTCGCCGATATCGCCGCCGTGTCCACCCGCATTGCCAACCAGCGCGCCGCCCACCGTGCCGGGCACGTCCACGAGTGTTTCCAGCCCCGACAGTCCGGCCTGCACGGCGGCGGAAACGACGTGCACGAGCTTGGCTCCGGCTCCGGCACGGACCACGTTGCCCTGCACCTCGATGGCGCCGAAGGCGGGCGCCGACAACCGCAGGACCATGCCGGGAAAGCCGGCGGCCGGTACGAGCACGTTGGAGCCGCCACCGATCACCCTCAACGGGATGCCGCGTTCCCGGCAGCGGCCCACGATGCGGGCCAGCGCATCGGCATCGACGGGTTCGCAGAAGTAGGCAGCCGCACCCCCGGTGCCCAGCCAGGTGTGGTGGGCCAGGGGCTCCCCGCACGACACGGCCACGCCGAGATCGTCAAAGGGGGTGCCGGCCGGGACCAACTCGGCACCAGCGGGCGACGCTGGCGAATTCACACGCTGTTTCATGGGCGATCCACCTTGTTCCGCCGCCGGGCCGCGCTGCCTGAAGGAGCGCCGGACCTGGCTGCGGGATGATTCTGACCGATCGGGACCGGCAGCGTCCATGCCTGCCGTGCGGACGTCAGGCGGCCGGCAGCCGGGTGCCGGGCCGAGCCGCCGGATGCGCCAGCCGCAGCCAGCCCTGCACGAGTTCCGCCAAGGGGAAGCGGCCCGCCGCAGGCCCCCTTGCCCGCCGCCCCCGCCGCAGCCCGCCAGCCACCAGCAGGCAGTCGTCCTGACCCAGCCCGGACAACAGTCCGTCGATGCGGGCGTAGCACGCCAGCGCCTGTGCGTCGGCGGCGACGTCGAGGATCGTGTCGGGCACGAGTTCACAACCGTCGCACCAGCGGGCCACGCGGCGGCCGAACCCACGGCCACCGAGATGGTGCGCCAGCCTTTTCTCAGCCAGCACCACCAGCCTGCCACGGGTCAGGCGACGCAGGCTGCCGAGCGTCCCGGCCAGGGCATGCGGGCTCGTCGGTGCATCGACGAACACGGCCGCGTCCTGGCCGCAGTCGATGCGCTCGACGCGGCCCGGAACCGAGCCGGCCGCCTCCAAGCCGCGGGCCGCGCGTTCGAGGGACACGCCATACCGGGCGCCGACGGCCGCCGCCAACGTCGCGTTTCGCACGAACGGCCGCACCGGGTTGTCGACCGCCACGGGCACCCGCTGTCCGCCACAGCCCAGCAGGAAGGTGCGGCCCCACAGGCTGCCCTCGACCGGCCTGGCCCACACGTCACAGTCGGCCGTCAATCCTGCCGTCAGGCACGTCGCCGTGGCGTCCGCGCCGTCCAGAAGACCGTGCCGGGCCGCAGGCCGTCCGGCGACGAGGCATCCGCCCGGCGCCAGCGCCTCGGTGGCCCGCCTGCAAAGGTCGCGGTGGGCGCGGGCCGCGCCGTGCGTGGCCAGCCGAGCCCGGGCGAGATTCGTCACGACTACCGTGTCGCAACGGACCCCCGCCAGAGCCTGTGCGGCGAGCATCTCGCTCGACACCTCGACGACGGCATGCGAGCAGTCGTCGTCGGCAAGTCGTGCCAGCCAAGCGGCCAGCGTCGCCGGACGGGAATAGTCGTCTGCTTCAGGCAAGGCGTCGTCGGCCGACAGGCAGCCCAGGTCGGAGAGCACTCCCACCCGCAGCCCCGCCTCGGCCAAGACCGCGGCGGTCAGCCAGGCCGTCGTCGTCTTGCCGCTGGTGCCGGTCACGGCGATCACGCGCATGTGATGCGACGGCTCGCCAGCCAGCGCCTGGGCCAGCCGCGTTAGCGCGAAGTCGCTGTCGTGAACCAGACATAGCCCCGTGCCCTCCGTGGGCACCATTCGCTCGGCGATCACGGCAACTGCCCCGCGGGCCAGCGCACGGGATACGGCGTCGTGCCCGTCACCGCGGGCCGTGAGCCGGGCCACGAACACGTCGCCCGGGCGGCAACGATCGGCATCGTCCTGCACCGCAGTCGCGAGGATGTCGTCGCAGGCGATGAACCGGGATCGCGGTAGCAGCGCCGCCAACGAAACGCCCGGGACCCGCCGCCGTCCCTCCTGGAAACCGTCGCTCATCGTGGCCTCCTGCCTGTCGTCGTGGCGGACGCGCTGCGCCCACCTGTGATCCGCGTACGGGTCCTTCCTTGGACCACTGTGCGGATTGTCGGCCGCAGCCGATGTGGGTCAAGGTGAGCTCAGCGAGGTATCGCCGGTGCGGTCGCCCGGACGCCGCATTCACCCCGTCTTGCCCCGGCGTCGCCATTCCCGCTACCGTGAGACGCAGGCGGAAGGGTCCTCTGCATGCCACAGATTCCTGATACGAGCGTCGCGGACAGTCCGCGGCCGTTCCTGCTCTGGGTGGGCGAAACGCGGGACGCTGAACTGCACCTCGCCCGCTCCGGCCTGTCGGGACTGGTGGCCGTGGCCGAAGCCGCCACGCCCGCAGCAGCGGTCGCCATGGGGATGCCTGGACAGCAGTCGCCGGCGATCACGCTGTTGGCCGCGGCGGTGCCGGGTGGCTGGACGCTGGCTGACGCCGTGCTGCTGTCGAGGCATTGGCCGCTGACGCCTGTGGTGTCGGTGGCGACGAGCCTCATCGATGGCCGGCGGCGGAGCGGGCCGGCCCTCCCCGGCGTGGAGGAAGTGCCCTGGACCGACCTGCCGGGCCGCGTGGCCTGGTGGCTGCACGACATGGCCGCCGGCAGGCCCGGAACGCTGGGGATGCCCGCAACGTCGCGCCGCGAGGAGCGGATCATGGAGTCGGCCGTCCGGGTTCGTGAGTGGTCCTCGCCACAGCGGCCCAGACCGCGCATCTCCGTGGCCGCTGCCCGGGCCGGTGAAGTGGAGTGCCTCGTCGACCTGCTGTCGGCCGCTGGAGCCCCGGTGACGCGACGCACCTGCGGCAGGCCACCCCTCGACGAACCGGCCGACGTGCTGGTCTGGGACGTGTCGGCCCTGACTCCGTCCCATCTGGCCTGGCTGCAGATTCTCACGGCCAACCAGCCGGCCCTCCGCGTGGTGCTGCTCGACTCGTTTCCACGCGGCGATTCCACGACTGCCGCCCTGCGTGCCGGGGCGGTCGCGGTGCTGGCCCGGCCCGTTTCCCTGGAGGCCCTGGCAGGCACGCTGATACGGCTGGAAACGGCCGCCTTTGCCCTTGGCGGGGAGCAGGGCCGGGGCTAGCATCCCCGTCCCTCCGTCCTCACCGGATTCGCCATGATCATGCGGCTTTCCGCCCTCGTGGCAGCGTCACTCGCCGGCTGTGCCCTGGTCGGCTGTGCGCACCTCGCCAGTCACGATGCTTGGAACCCGGCCAAACTCCAAGCCGGTCTGGCGGCGGTGACGCTTCCCCACGGCGACGGTGATCTGCCCGATCGCACCGAAATCACGGCGGGGCAACTCGTGATCCACGCCGACTTTTCCCTGGCCGGCCAGCACCGGCTGGTGCGCGACCTGGAGCGCCTACGCACCGACGTGAGCCAGGAACTTGGCCTGCCCGTTTCCGACGAGCCGGTGCATCTCTATTTGTTCGAGAACACCGAACGCTACGACGCCTTCGTGGCTCGGCGCTTCCCCGGGTTCCCGGCCCGCCGTGCCTTCTTCGTCGAAACCGACACCACACTCTCGGTGTTCGCCGCCTGGCAGGAGCGGGTGGCCGAGGATCTGCGGCACGAGACGACCCACGGCTACGTGCATGCCGTGGTGCCCGCGGTGCCGCTCTGGCTCGACGAGGGCATCGCCGAGTTTTTCGAGTTGCCCGCGGCCGACAAAGGGGTGCACCGCACCCACGTCGCCCACCTCGCCGGCCGGCTACTGGAGGGCAACTGGCGGCCCGACATGGCCAGGCTCGAGTCGCTGCGGGCCGCGGGCGACCTATCGCAGGATCACTACGCCGAGGCCTGGTGCTGGGTGCACTGGCTGCTGCGCACCACGCCCGAACGCCGCCGCATTCTCCAGGAATACCTGGCCGATGTGCGCCGCGATCCGGCCACCGCACCGCTCTCACTCCGGCTGCGACACGAGATCGACGTCAGCGGTGATCCGGGGGTCGCCCTCCGCGATCACCTGGCGGGCCAGGCGGCCGTGGCCGTGAGGTGAGGACGCGGCTCCAGCTCAGCGGCGGAACACGATGCCGCTGTCGTGAAGCTCGAAGCCCAGTTTACCGAACAGCCTGAGCGCCGCCTCGTTCGATCCGGCCACGTGGGCCTCCGCGATCGACGCGCCCTCCTGCGACAGATCGTGCAGGGCCTCGGCGACCATGTAGTTCGCCAGTCCCTCGCGGCGGCGTGCGCCCTCGATATCGACCCGCAGCAATCCCCAGGCCGCCACTCCCCAGGCCGACGACAGCGGCTGCATGTCCCAGAACGACGCGCTGCCCAGCAGGGCCTGCGAATCGCTCCACAATTCGTAGCGCCGCAGGGCGATGCCCGTGGTGGTTGCCGCCTCCCACCAGGTGCGCCGCGCCGGCTCATCGATCACCCGCAAGGTGGTGGACCGGCGGATGGCCATCTGCAAGCGGTTCACCGGGGGCCGGAATCCCACGATCGACCGACGCAGCACGCTGATCCGCTCCGCCTCGGTGTATCCAGCCCGACGGAAGACGTCCTGCATCTCCGGGGAGGAGGAGAGGATGCCCGGCAGGTCGGCACCGCCGTAGAGGCCGAGGTAAAACCCGCCCATGTCTGGCGATGCGCCGCCCAGGATCGTGCGCGCCCCGCGCCGCCGCAGATAGTCCTCGCTGCGGGCCAGCAGTGCGGCGCCGATTTCCGCCCGCTCCGCGTGGGGAGCCACGACCACGAGCATGGTCGTGCCAGTGCCGTGGTCGATCGTGAGGCCCTCTGCATCCGGGCCGAAGCCGGCATGGGCAAAACCCAGCGCCCGGCCGTCTTCGAGCGCCACCATCAGCCCCTCACGGTCGAAGTAGGGCTTGGAGAACACCGCGGCTTCCAGCCAGGCCGACGTCATGGGCTGGTGGGCGCAGGGACCAAGATCCGCCGCCCGCCAGGCATCCGCCAGCCGCGGAGGATCGTCGTTGCGAAAACAGCGGTACTCGATCATGCCCCGGCCCCGGGATCGCCAAACCTGACGAACAGTTGCCCGTCCTGCTCGCGAATCTCGTGCAGCACCTGCCGCACGGTCGCCGAGATGCGGTGCCTGCCGGTGGTGACGTCAAACTGCCACCCGTGCCATGGGCAGGTGAGGAGCGTGCCACACAGCGCGCCGGTGCCCAGCGGGCCGCCCTGATGCGGGCAGAGGCCGTCGAGGGCGTGGAACCGGCCATCCACGTTGGCGATGGCCACGATGCGGTCGCCCGCCACCCGCTCGATGCTCGTGCCCGGGGGGCACTCCGAGGCCGCGGCCACGGGAATCCAGTCAGCCATCACGATGATCGCAGGGGCGGGCGCCGGACCACGGTGGGAATCATTCCCCACCCGTCAGGCGGCGGAACGCACTTTAGCCTTTGCCGGCCGACCCCGCCATCGGCGGTGCACCCACCAGTATTGTGCGGGCTGCCGCCGGATCGCCCCTTCGAGCAGCGACGTGTACCACTGTGACAAGGCCTTCAGGTCGGCGCTTTCGGCGGCGCCCGACGCCGGGTCGGCCACTCCCTCCAGCCGCAGGTCGTAGTCGAACAGCCCCCCGCGACGGGTGGCCGAGCAGACGAGCACCGGGGCCGAGGCCGTGAGCGCGAACACCCCGATCGCCTTGTGCACGCTGGCCGGGCGGCCGAAAAAGTCGACCCAGCAGCCGCGCGGGCCGGCCGACTGGTCGCCCATCAGCCCGATCGCCCCATTCTGCTCGAGCACCTCGGCGACGTCGGGTGCGCTCCCCTTCTTGGGCAGGATCCGCTGGCCGCGGGACTCGCGGAACTCGGTCACGAACCGGTCGAGCAGCGGATTGTCGAGCTCTCTGGCCACGGAATAGAGCCGGAAGCCGAACAGGCCGAACAGGTAGGCCGCCAGTTCGAAATTGCCGTAGTGGCCGGAGAGCACCACCTTGGGCCGGTCCAGCCAGAGGGTGCGGACGATTTGCTCCATGCCGTGGATCCGCAGGTGCCGCCTCCAGGTCGTCTTGTGGATCAGCCGATTGGCATGGGCGATCTCCACGACCATCAGCAGGAGGTGCTCCCACATGGCACGGGAGACCTCGCGCCGCTCGGCGGCCGTGAGAGCGGGGAACGAGCTCCGCAGGTTGTCGCGAACCACCTGCCGACGGATCCGCAGCCGGTTGGCCAGCACCCCGGACAGCCGTCGGGCCCAGCGTTCGCAGAAGTCTCTGGGCAGCGCCTGCACGATGCAGATCAGCACGCGCACCGCCCCGTAGGCGAGGCGGTCGACGCAGCGGGTGGCGAACGGGCGGCTGGACATGGAGGCAGGTTGGGCGTGGCGGAGCGGGTCGACCAAGGGCCGTCGGGATTGTTCCGAACCGGCACCCATCGGGCCAGATCGGTTTGCGGCCGCATCCGACTCCACTGCCCGGCAAGATGGGGGGACTGTTCAGCCTGCCGCCGGCTGGGCCGACACCTGGACGACGACCAGGCACACGCTCACGGCGTTGAACAGGGCGTGGAGCAGAATGCAGGGAACGATCGAGCCGGTGCGCTGGGCGATCCGTCCCAACACGAGGCCCAGCAACGTGAGCGGCACCCACGCCAGCCCCTGGCCGACATGCGCCAGGGCAAATGCCAGTGACGACGCCATCACCGGCTCCCACGCGTTCGCCGGCGCCATGCGTTCCAGCCAGCCCTGCAGGACGCGGCGAAAGAAAAACTCCTCCGCCAGCGGTGCCGCTACGACTGCCGCGACGGCGACCAGCCCGATCGCGTGCATATCGTGGTGAGTGCGCAGGTAATCGACGAGCGGATGACGGTAGGGCACGATCTGGTCGAGCAGGCCCGCCAGGACGAGCAGAGGCGCGAGGACGAACGCCAAGGCGCCACAGGCCAGTCCGACGTCCTCCCACCAGCGTCGAGCCACGAGGCCGAGTGATCGCGTCGTGGCGCCACGGACGTGCAGCCAGCCGGCGGCGGCGACCGTCGCCAGGAGCGAGGCTGTGCTGCCTGCGAACAGGCTGTCGGCGAGCGCCGGTTGAGGTGGCAGCAGTCTCGCTGCCAGCGTCGTGCCGGCCAGGTAGATCGCGAACACGACCGCCACGTCGGCCGCCGACCAGGGCACGGGCTCGCACGCGCGTGGCGGCACGATGGGCCGCCCCTGCCGCCCGCGTTGCCACACGGCGAGCGCGGCCCACACCCAGGCGGCGAGGGCGACCACGCAGGCCGCCCCCAGCAGGAAGCCGGCCTGGGGCGGCAGGTCGGCGGCCTCTGCTCTCGCTCCCGGCCCGGCTGCCGCGACCGTCTCCACGCTACACGGCCTTTCCGCCGCGGCCGGCATCGCCATGAACCAGCGTTCGTGCCGCCCACAGGTAGTCGAGGCCGGACCAGATCGTGGCCACCACGGCCGACCAGGCCACCCAGTTGGCCAGCGTCCGCAGGCCCGTGCCTGCCACCATCCACTCCGGCCAGGCCCGGGCCGCCAGTTCCAGTGCCACCGCCGCACACTGCAGCACCATCTTCAACTTGCCCGACAGGGCGGCCGAAAAGTCACTGCCCACCCGTTCCATTTCGGCCCGCACGGCGGTGACCACAAGTTCCCGCACCACGACCACCACCGCCATCCAGGGCAGGATCGCCGCAGACTCGCCGCGGCCCGCCAGCAGGATCCAGGAGCCGCACACGAGCACCTTGTCGACCAGCGGGTCGAAGATTCGCCCCAGCCGGCTCACCTGGCTGAACGTCCTGGCCCACCAGCCGTCCACCCAGTCGGTCGATGCGGCGGCGACGAACAGGATCGTCGCCGTCAGCCAGGCCTGGCGCTCGATCGCCACGAACACCGCCGCCGACATCAGCAGCCGCACGAGCGAGAGGACGTTGGGGATCGTCCACACGGCGTTGATCGATGTCATTCGGCCGGCACTCCGGCCAGGTCGTAGCCGCTCGCCGCCACGATCTCCACCGGCATGATGCCCCCCGCCAACGCCTGCCCTTCCGATCCGGCGGCGGTGACGTAGACGGCGCAGTCGATGTCGGGCGCATCTGCCTTCGTGCGGCCGATCCACACGTCGGCACGCTCGTCACTACGTCGATCGAGGATCACGTCGACCGTTCGCCCCACCTGCCGGCGGGCGTGCTCGTGGGCGATGCCCTGTTGCAGCTGCATCAGCTCGTCGCGCCGGATGGCCTTCTCCTCCTCGGGCATGTGCCCGTCGAGCCGGGCCGCCGGAGTGTCGCCCTCCAGCGAATACGTGAACACACCGACCCGCTCGAACCGCCAACGCCGCACGAACTCGAGCAGCTCCGCGAATTGTTCCCGCGTCTCGCCCGGAAAGCCGGTGATGAACGTGGTGCGCAGCACCAGATCGGGGATCCGGTCCCGCAGTTTGCCCAGCAGCTCCTCGGTGGCGGCCCGGTTCGTGCGCCGCTGCATCCGCTTCAGCACCGCGTCGCTGGCGTGCTGCAACGGCATGTCGAGGTAGGGAATGATCCGCCCGCTGCCGGCAATCGTGTCGATGAGCCGGTCGCTGAAGTGGATCGGGTACAGATACATGAGCCGGATCCAGCGGATGCCGTCGATCTTCTCCAGTTCGCCGAGCAGTTCCACCAGCCGTGGCTCACCGTACAGGTCGATGCCGTAGTAGGTCGTGTCCTGGGCCACGATCACCAGTTCCTTGACGCCGTCGGCTGCCAACTCACGGGCCTCGCGCACCACCTCCTCGATCGGCTTGGTGGCGTGCTCGCCCCGCATCCGCGGGATCGAGCAGAACGTGCAGGTGCGGTCGCAGCCCTCGGAAATCTTCAGATAGGCGACGTGCCGGGGAGTGACGCGCAGTCGCCCCGAGTCGTCGAGGGCCCGTGCGGGCGCCGGCTTGAACACCGTCCGCTGGTCGCCCAGGCCGCCGACGAGCCGCTCCGCCGCCCGGGCCACCTCGTCGCGGGAGAAGACGCCGATCACGGCATCCACGCCGGGTCGCTCGGCGAGCAGACCCTCCTTCTGCCGCTCCGCCAGGCACCCGGCCACGATCACGCCCCGCGTGCCACCCGCCCGCTTCAGTGCCAGCATCTCGTCGATCACACCGTACGACTCCTGCCGAGATGCCTCCAGGAATGCGCATGTGTTCACGATCACAAGGTCGGAGCCGACGGGCTCCGGCACGAGCTGCCAACCGTCGTCCCGGAGCAGGCCCAGCATCCGCTCGCTGTCCACGAGGTTTTTGGGACAGCCGAGCGTGATCACGGAAAACGTGCCGCGACGGGTGGCCGGATCGCCTGGGGGAATCGCCGGCAGCGGCCGGGCCGCCGCGCCGCAGGAGGCCTCCGCGGCCGGATCGACGATGGGAAGGGTCTTCATGAGATGGAGCCGGGCCATCGGGGCCGGCGGGCGGGGAGTCAGGTGGCCTGCTCGGCGATCAGCCGGTCGAGCTCCGTCCGCAGCCGCGGCAGGATCTCGTCGTAGGGGAACGCACCGAGCTCGGCGCTCCGCTTCTTGAGGTTCACGTGCGTCGGCCCGCACCACAGGCCCAGGTCGGCGTCGTCGGTCTCGCCCGGTCCGTTGACGCGACAGCCCATCACGGCGATCGTGATCCTGTGGTCGGCGGCGTAGGCCGTCATGTGCTTGACCTGCTTGGCCAGTTCGATGAAGGCCTCGTTCTCCACACGCGAGCAGCTTGGGCAGGAGATGATGTTGAGCGACGAAAGGCCGTAGTCGACGACGCTCCGCACCCGGCCGGCGGCAATGTCGGCGAGGATGGCGCTGGCGGCGGCGATCTCCTCGGGCTTGTCGGCATTGGGCACGGTGAGCGACACGCGCACCGTATCGCCGATGCCGCGACTGATCAGCTGCTCGAAGGCGATTCGCGTCTTGATGATGCCGTCGGGCGGCATCCCCGCCTCGGTCACACCGAGGTGCAGCGGCACGTCGGGCCGCTGGGCGGCGAAGCGGCGGTTGACGTCGATCACCTTCTGCGGATCGGAGTCCTTGAGCGACACGCAGTAGCGGGTGAATCCGATCGAGTCGAGCAGTTCGCAGTGTTCGAGTGCGCTGGCCAGCATGGGACCGATCGAATCGTCCGCGGCGAACTGCCCCTTCTTGGCGGGGTCGACGCTGCCGCAGTTCACGCCCACCCGCAGGGCACAGTCGTGATCGGCGGCGACGCCGGCGATGAAGCGCACCTTCTCCTGCCAGGGCTTGGTGGGCTCGTGGTGGTAGAGGTGGCCGGGGTTGTAGCGGAGCTTGTCGACGTGCGGCGCCACGTCGAGCGCCAGCCGGTAGTTCTCCTGCAGGTCGATGGCCAGATTGGCCGCGGTGCCGGCCCGGATGGCGGGTAGTGCGGCGGCGTCCTTCTTGCTGTCGACCGCGATGCGCACCACGCCGGCCCCGGCCGCCTGCAGGGCGTTGGCCTGCTCGAGGGTGGCCGCCACGTCCTGCGTGTGGGTGGCGGTCATACTCTGGGCGGCGATGGGGTGTCCGGCGCCGATCGTGATCGACCCGATCCGCACCGCCCGCGTTGGATTTCGCAGCACCTCGACCATGTCCTCTCCTCTCGTCACACTGGCCCCTGAAACAATAGCAGACGGCCGCCGGGCGGCGATACTTCCATGCGCTACGAACCGATCCTGCACATCGTGCTTCACGAGCCGGAGATTCCCCCCAACGCCGGCAACGTGGGCCGCACCTGCGTGGCCCTGGGGGCCAAGATGTGGCTCGTCCGGCCGTTGGGCTTCAAGCTCGACGACTACTATCTGCGGCGCGCCGGCCTTGACTACTGGGACGAATTGGAGTGGGAGGCGGTCGATTCCTGGGCCCACCTGCAGGCCCGGCTGGGCGACTCTGCCGCGGGCGGCAGCTGGTTCTTCTCGGCCCGAGCCGAGCGGCCCTACACCGATGTCGCGTATGCCCGCGGCGACGTGCTCGTGTTCGGCAGCGAGTCGCGCGGCCTGCCTCGCGAACTGACGGCGGCCAACGCCGATCGCCTGCTCACAATCCCCTCGCGGCCCCAGGTGCGGAGCCTCAACCTGGCCAATAGCGTTGCGATCGTGGCCTACGAGGCGCTGCGGCAGTGGGGCGCGCCGCCCTGAGTTTCAGGGAGGCGCGGCCACGGCCGACTGCAGCGCCTTGTCTGCATACAGCGGCAGGTGACGGTAGTAGACCTCGAGCATGTAGGTGCAGAAGCAGGTCACGAACAGTCGGCCGCCGATGTGGCCCCACTTGTCGAGCGAAGGGTCCCACGATCCGGCCTCGGGTCCCTTCAGCACCTGCGCCGCCGGCAGCACGGCTTTCATGCGGTCGTTCCAGCGCTCCCAGGGCTCGCCGCCCGCGTGGTGGGCCACCTGCGTGATGTAGTACCAGGCGTAGACGTCCTTGTCGTTCTCCCAGTCGATGAACTTCGTGGCCAGCAGCAGCTCCAATCCCGCCGTGAGCCGCCGGTCGCGCTGCTGCCAGCCCAGGTACTGCCGGCACAGCAGGCCCTCGGCGGTCACGGCCGCCGTGATCTGGGCGGGCGGCCGCTGCGGCGAGTCCCGCCGATAGCCGTATTTCGTGCCCCCTTCCACCGACACCTCGTCGACGAAGGAGCCGATGCCGGTCAGGGCCGCGGCGGGCACATCCAATCCGGCCATCTGCGCGCTCTTGAGCGCCATCATGTACCAGCCGGTCACCGACATGTCGCCCTCCTTGCCGGGCTCGTATCGCCAGCCGCCGTTCGGACCCTGCGCGGCGAGGGCGTAGGCCAGGGCGCGGGCCGCGGGCTCGCGGTGCGCGGGATCGTGCGTCATGCCGTAGAGTTCGCAGGCGGCGATCGTCACCTGGCCGTGCGAGTACAGCGCATGGTGCGTGGGGATGGGCGGGCTGATCTCGAACCGCCCGTCGGGTAGCTGCCGGGACGCGAGCGCCTTCCAGGCCCGCTTCACCACCTCCTTGTGGCGTCCCGCTTCCGTCGTGGTGCCGGCGCCCTGGAAGGCGAGCAGCGCCATGGCGGTGGCGGCGAGACGGTTCTCCTGGGCCGACGTGCCGTCGAGGTATGGACCACGCAGGCTCCACAGTCCGTCCTTGCGATCCTGCTGCCGGGCCAGCCAGTCGAGGGCCCGGGCCACGGCGGCCTCGGTGGCGTTGCTGCCCCCGAAGGCATCGACGAGCGCCTCGCGGCGGCCTTCCTGCCGGCCCT
>QWPN01000095.1 GCA_003671185.1 Planctomycetota bacterium | reverse complement strand
GACGGGGCGTCAGGAGGTGAAACGAGTCTTCTACCCGGGACTGCCGTCCCATCCCGGCCACGCGCTGGCCATGCGACAGATGGCGGCTGGCGGCGGCATCGTGAGTTTCGAGATCGAGGGCACGATCGAGGCCGCCCGCTGGGTCGTGGAGTCGACGCGGCTGTTTCAACTGGCCGTGAGTCTGGGCGCTGCCGAGTCGCTCATCGAACTGCCGGCCGTGATGTCGCATGGCTCCTACGACGCCGCTGCCCGACGCGCCGTGGGGATCGCAGACGGCCTGATCAGGCTGTCGGTGGGCCTGGAGGCCTTCGAGGATCTTCGCGACGACCTCGCCGTGGCCCTGGCAAAGGCCTAGCGGACCGTGGCGCGAGGCTGCCGCGCAGCGCAGGCAAGCCGGGCAAGGAGGGCAGCAGTCCAGGGTGACTGGCGAAGCTTTGGCGGTGGCGAAGATTTTGGCGGAAGTTCCGCGTTTGAGGGTGCCGATACTAATTCCGATCGCACAGAGTCTGCCGCGCCGACCGGCGCCGGTGGGACCTGACTTTCGGAGGTCAAGGCATGAACGTCTCCCGCGTGTTCCACCACCTGATCGCGACGGCTGTGGCCGCCGCCGTCTTCGCTGCCGCCCCGGGTGTCACCCGGGCCCAGCAGGCGGAGAGCCAACTCAAGTGGACGCCCCACCGCTCGTCAACCGGTCCCACCCAAGACACGCCCGCGACCGTCGCCGCCCCGGCGGCCGTGGAAACACCGGCCCTTGTCAACGCCCCGGCTGCGGCGGCCGTCGTGCCGGCGGCCCCGGCGGCCATGCCCTCCGGTCCCCCGGCCTCCGTTTCCCTGCCGGACGAGGTGCCGGTCGTGCGGCCCGCCGCACCGCGTGCCCCCGCCCGGTACGCGCCGCCCGTGGACCGCGGTCCGGACCGCTCCGGCGACTGGTCGAGCCCCAACCGCATCAGCGGCGCCATGCGGCAAGCCTTCGATCCGGACAACCCAGCCGGTCTGTTCGGCATCAACGTGATGCGCTCGCCGCAGGGTGACGCAGTGCGGCCGATCCTCGCTCCCGAGGGCCGCCAGGCCGTCGCCATGCAGCAGGCGGCAGACCGCACGGCGCTGGCCCGGCAGGCGGGTGGCCAACTCGGCGGCGGCCTCGCTCCGCGCTATGCACCGCTGGCAGGTGCACCGGCCAACCGGCCGCGCAGCGAGCGGCTGGCCATGAATGCCGACGGCATCCCCTCCGTGATGAGACAGGCCCAGGCCGGTGCGGTCGACAATGCCGGCCCGACCCCGGGCGCCGCTGCGGCCAAGGAATCCCTGCCCGCCCCGGTCGCCGACGCACCCGGCCGCTCGATGATCGTCGAGGAGTCGCCCATGGAGATTGAGTCGATCGCTCCCGGCATGGACATGGCCGACGGCATGTCGGAGGCCGGTCCCGACGAACTGCTGATGGGCGAGTATCCGTCACAGCTCCACGTGGAGTCGTTCTACGACGACCCCTACGCCTGTGAGGACGAGGAGTGCATGCTGCCTTGCGTCAGCCACGGCCGCATCTGCGAGTGGCTGCGTCGCTTCGGCAAACCTTACTACGGCTGGAGGTGGTACCGCGACTTCACCGCCAGCGCCGGTGTCACCGCCTTCACCAACAGCACCGACCTGGGCATTAACGGCAACTACGGCACCAACGAGTACCTGAACTGGGCCATGCCGTTCTGGAATGCCTTCGGCCTGGGCTGGCAGCTGGGCTGGAGGGGCACGCAGACGAACTTCCAGCCGGCCTCGATCGAGGCCGGCACCACGACCCTCAGCAAGGATTCCCGCACCCAGCAGTTCATCACCACCGGCTTCTTCACCCGGGCCTTCGAAGGCCGTGGCCTGCAGGGTGGTGCCGTGTACGACTATCTGAACGACAGCTGGTTCGACAACAGCAACGTGTCGCAGATTCGTACCGAACTGAGCTATGTGTGGGGCTACCACGAGTTCGGGTTCTGGGGAGCCTTCAACGTCGGCGACCAGAACACCATCTTCGGCCCCGTCTCACGTCGCAGCGGCGTGACCAGCACGCTCGACATGTACTGCGGCTTCTACCGTCTGCAGTTCGGCGACGCCAACGAGTGGAAGGTGTGGGGCGGTGCCACCAACGAACAGGACGGCGTCGTGGGCTCGCTCCTCAGGGCCCCGCTGGCCCGCTCGTTGGCCATGGAGGGCACGTTCAACTACGTGATTCCGGGCAGCACGCAGACGATCAATCTGGACGGCAGGGGCGGGTCCACCAGTTTCTCGCCCGGGGCCTGGAACGTGGGCGTGAACATCGTCTACTACCCCGCCGGCCGGTCGCGGCGGGGTCTGGCGAGCCCCTACCGCCCGCTCTTCGAGGTGGCCGACAACGGCAGCATGATCCGTCGGCTCAGCAAGGTGCCCACGCCGTGATCGTAGGGCTGGCGGGCCGGATTGGCCCGCGGACGGGGGCCCCGGCAACGCGTGTCTTCCGCGAGGGGCGGGCGGGGGCCGCCGCCCATGGGACACGGCGGTACGCCCGCCACGCCTGCCGCGGCGGCGGTGATTCGTGTATCCTTTGTCAGAGGGCGGAGGTCGCCCGCCAGCCGCATTTCCGTTTCGGAACCCGTCATGTCGGAACACGAACACGATCCCTGGGCATCCTTGGCAGACACGCTCGGAGTGACGCCTGGTGGCGATGCCTCCGCCCCCCGTCCCCTTCCCCCGGCTCGCCCCGCAGCCAAGCCGCGAGCGCCGCAAAAGCGGCCCGCATCCGCAGCCCCAGCCGCCGAAAATTGGGACCACATCGCTTCCGAACTGGGTGTCTCCGGCGTCGCGGAACCCGCGTCCCCACAACGGCCGCCCGTCCAGCAGCGACCGGAACCGCGGCCCGCCGCGATCCCAGAACACCGGCACGAGCGCTCCGAGCGCCGGCGCGACGACGAAGTGCCGGTCGCCGCTCCGCAGAGGCGAGACGTGGACCGTCCGCGCGGCGAAGATGATGAGTCCGGAGCCCGGCTCGAGGCGGAGCCTCGGCGGGCCGATCGCGATGACGACGGTCCCCGGGGCGAGGATCGCGGCCCCGGCCGGCGTCGGCGCCGGGGACGGCGCGGCGGTCGTGGCCGCGGCGGACCGCGGGACGAGGCTCGGACCGGTGGCGACAGCGGCTCTGACGCGGCGTATCGCGAACCTCACGCACCCTACGGCTCAGCCGAACGTGAGCCACGGATTTCCGACGATCGCGACCGCCGTCGCGACGATCGCCAGCGGGATAACGGCGACCGTGGGCCGGCTGTTGACGACCGCGAGGATCGCGACGACGACAACGACGCCTTCGGGGCCGGTGTTTCCGCTGATGGCGGCGGCGGTGCTGGGCAGGCCCGCGAGGCGGCCAGCGGCGACAGGGATGAAGACCGTCCCCGACGCCGACGCCGGCGCGGCCGCCGCGGTGGCCGCGGCCGATCCAGGACGGCGGAGGGCGGTACCGCAGTCGATCGTGATCGCGATGACGCGGTGGCTGCTCGTCCCCAGGTCGTGGCCGATGACAGCGACGACGAACCGCTGCCCACGGGCTACGGCGGCCGTCCGCCCGCCCGCTCCGGCGACGCCCCGCGGACTGAACGCGATGGCGAGGGCGAACCGCGCGGCCGCCGCAGGCGCCGGCGTGGCGGCGAGGGTCGATCCCGCAGCAGTCGGGAGGTCGGGACCCGCGAGGGCGGCTCCGGCCGTCAGGAGGGCCGCGGCCGGCAGCGACGTTCGACCGAGTCGCGGTCGGGATCTTTCTCCCGCGGTCGGCGCGACGACTTCGCACCGGTGTCAGGCAGCCGAGATGAGGATGACGAGGGGCTCGAATTCCTGGGTGTTGAGGAAGCGGGCCAGGACATGCCGCGCCGGCCGCGACATCCGGAAGACGAGGAGATCCTCGCCGAGAGCGGCCTCAACACCGTGCTCGACGTGCCCAGTTGGGTGGAGGCGATCGGCATCGTGATCGCCGGGAATCTCGATGCCCGGAGCCGATCGCACCGTGGTGACGAGCCACGATCCCCGGGCCGGCGTGGTTCGGCTACTTGAGGGCGATGGTCCGGGCCAACGGCTTGAGGATCTGGTCAATCACGCAGTTGTCGACCACGTCGCGGGCCAGGCGGGCCAGGCGGTCCATGGCGTCGACGTAACTCGTGTCCGGCTCCAGGCTGCCGTACTGCCGGGCCGTGACGTAAACGCTCAGTTGTTCCTCGTTGAACTCGCCGGTCCGCACCTGGAAGGCGTTGGTCCGGGTCTCCGTACTGATCCGCACCTGGATGCGGCACTCCTCGTCCAGAGCCACGGTCAGCGAGGGTTCGTAGTTGATGACGCGCCCGCCCGGCAGGTCACCGAACCGCTCCAGGGCCGGCCCCACGCCCAATGCCTCGGCCAGCAACGCGTTGTGGTTGCCGCGGAACGCGAAATCGAAGCCGAACAGCACGTCGAGAGCTTCGCAATCGAGCGGGCTGACGGAGAGGAACGCAGGTGCCAAATCGAGCACCAACCGGTGCTGATCGAGAACCGCATCCAACGAGGGCGGGTTCACCTGTCCGGAACAGAGCCGCTTCGTCTCCACGGCAGCCCAGCGGTAGCGCCCCTGGTCCTTGTCCTCCTCGAGGACGTAATCTCGCTTGTCTCGACAGTAGAACTTCCGCATCGACGGGAAACGCTTCTGAACCCGTTCGAAGTACTGCAGAATCGTCTCCCGCTGGGCCGGGAGTTCCATCTCCGTGGCCAGGTTCATGTTGACGTAGAAGTCGTCGGCCAGAGACGCGTAGGGCGTCATAATCCGGGGGAATCTCCGGGGTGTCAGAGCGGGAGTCCGAGTATAGGCCCCCTTTTCCGGGAGTGTCAAAGCAGCGCCGCCCTCGGCGTCATGGCCATGGCAACCCGGGTCGACACCGACCGACGGCTGGAAACGCCGCGCACCCGCCGCCATAATCGGCGGATGGTGTTCCGGGTGCGTGCCCGGATGCAGCCCGCGACGAGAGCGAGCCGCGATGCCCGTGAGCACGGAACCGGTCCGCATCCCCGACGAACGCCTTTCCATCGAGAGACGCGCAGACGGCACGATCGTCGTCCGCGTGCGATCCGAGGGCCCCGCGCAATCTCGACTGCCCGACGCCGTGTTCTCCTTTCGCTGCGGTGATCCGCAGTATGCCTACTGGCAGGGCCGCCTCCACGACCGGACGGACCGGCCCGCCGACTGACTCCTTCACGGGCCGGCAGTCGGTCAGCCGTCGTCGCGGGAACTGGCGATCAGCGAGATGAACTCGCGGTTGCTCTTGAACTTCGCCAGTTGCTTGGTGAGCTGCTCCATGGCGTCCACGTGATGCATGCTGGAGAGCGTCCGCCTCAGCATGTTCACCGCGTGCAGGGTGTTGGGATCGAGCAGTTTCTCCTCGCGCCGGGTCCCCGACTGGGAAATGTCGATGGACGGCCAGACCCGCCGATCGGCGAGCTTGCGGTCGAGCACGAGCTCCATGTTCCCCGTGCCCTTGAACTCCTGGAAAATCAGCTCGTCCATCCGGCTGCCCGTGTCGACGAGGGCGGTGGCCACGATCGTCAGTGACCCTCCCTCCTCGAAGACGCGGGCAGTGGCGAACAACTTCTTGGGGATGTCGAGGGCCTTGATGTCGACGCCGCCCGACATGGTGCGGCCGGTGTTTCCCACCCACTTGTTGAAGGCCCGTGCCATACGCGTGATCGAGTCCATGAGCAGGAACACGTCCTTGCCGGACTCGGCCATCCGCTTGCAGCGTTCCACCACGAGCTGCGAAAGCCGCACGTGGCTTTCCACGTCGCAGTCCAAGCTGCTGGCCAGCACGTCGCCCTTCACGGACCGCTTCATGTCCGTGACCTCTTCGGGCCGCTCGTCGACGAGCAGCATCACCAGGCTCAACTCGGGATGATTCGTCGAGACGGCCTGGGACACCTGCTGCAGGAGCACCGTCTTGCCGGTGCGTGGCGGGGCCACGATCAACGCGCGCTGCCCCTTGCCCAGGGGCGTGAGCAGGTCCATGACCCGCGTGGTGATCGGCTGTTGGCCGGTCTCCAGCCGCAGCCAGGTCTCGGGATTGATTGGCGTGAGCTGATCAAACGTTTTCACGTTCACGTAGTCGTCGGGCGGCAGGCCCTCGACTTCCTGAATCTCACGCACCCGGGGCCCCTGCTGCTGGCGACGTCCGGGTTGCACGAGGCCCTTGATGAACACGCCCTCGCGCAGCCGGTAGCGATCGATCATCGTGGCCGGGACGAAGGGATCGGTGCGCTCGCGGGTGTAGTTGTTGTCGGCGCTGCGCAGGAAGCCGTAGCCGTTGGGATGCATCTCGAGCACGCCGCAACCGGGTTCCAGCGGGATCGGCTCGCCGTTCTCACCGACCTCGGGTTCGAGTTCGGGCGGCCGCATACCCTCGCCGTCCATGCCGACCGCACCGGCACCGGCCGGCGGCGGACCACCGCCGCCACCACCGCCGCGACGATATCTGCCCCGGCGCCGCCCGTAGCCACCGCCCTGGTATCCACCAGGCCCCTGGGGGCCTTGTGCGTATCCACCATCCGGCCCGCCGTAACCGCCCGGCCGGCCCCTCGATCGCCTACGCTTCGACATGGATCCGCACACCCTCCAGGAGAAAAGACCGTTCCGAAGACATCACCCTGAACGTGCTCGTTGCGTGGCCCACGCCACGATTGCCATCCCAGGCTCCCGCACAGCGGGGCAACCACGAAGTCAGGGTCTCGAAAGCCACAGTTTCCTGGCCGGGCACGGGCCGAAGTGACCCGAAGTCCGGAACGTGGTTCCGGCGGAACCCTCGGAAAACACTGCCGTCATCGGACGGCATTCCAGCGACGTGGTCGCGGCGAATGGAACCGGGCCGGGTGCTGCGAAGGCCACTCCGGCGAATCGAAACGGCCCCTGAACCTCCAGCCGCAACCCGCCCCTAAGGCAATCGAAACGCCGAATTCGCCTTGATTCCGAGGCCTTCTGGCGGTCTCGGCACCATCGTTTCCGACGACAGGAGAAGTATCGGTAGACCGCGGAAGACTGTCAAGCGGGGCGTTCCGCGGCGTGGAAAGCACTGGTATCGAGGCTCCAGCCGGCGCGGAGATGGGAAACGCCGGGGGCTCGGGGCGCCCCGCTGCCAGCTGGGCGTCCGGCAGCCCGCATTTTCGTTGTGATTCCTGTCACCGCTTCGACCGATACAGAAAACGAGGTTGTGCTCCCGCTGACCGTGGCGGGGGCGTCAGACCCTCGTCCCTGCGAGGCCCAGCCATGTTCCCGTTTGAAGCGATGCGAACGTCCCGGTGCTGCCTGCCGCTGGCCGTGACGGCCGTGGTGGCATTCGCGGCGGCCCAGGCTGCCGCCGCAGTGTCTTGGCACGAGACCCTGGAGGCGGCGAAATTCGCCGCGAAGGCAAGCCACAAACCGGTGCTGGCCGTGTTCACCGCCCCGCGGGCCGAATCTGGCTCCGAAATCGCGTCACGAACGCTTGGCCAGCCCGAGGTCGAGGCGCTCGTGACCGCCTGTTTCGAGCCCGTGCACCTCGACCTCGACGCCCACCCTGAACTCGTGCGCAGCTTCGGCATCACGCACGTTCCGACAGCCTGCGTGCTGGCGGCTGATGGCCGCCGCCTGGCGGCGTTCGAGTGCCCGCTGGAGCCCGCCGCCTTCGTGGCCGCGGTCGGCCGGGCCGCCCAGGAGGCGGCGGCAGCCGAGGCAGGATCGCAGATCAATCCAGCGGCGAAGTCTCTGGCCAGCATGGGAGACGAGTCCGCCAAGGTCGGAGCAGCCGGCGCATTCTCCAACTCCGCGCCCGCTGCCGATGTCCGTGGCTCGATCTCGTTGCTCACCGACAAGGTCAAGCACCTGACGAACTTCGCCGATGGTGACGCGGTGCGCTCCGCCTCGGCGGTGCCGGCAAGCCACGACGATCAGACCGCGGCGACGGCGACGGCCACCAATGCGACGGCAGCCGACGAACCTCAACTACCAGCGGCTCCGCCGGCATGGGAGACGCCGCAACCTGCCGCGCCGATCGGCCCGCTGCCAGCCCAGCAGGGCTCGCGCCGGCTGGTGATCGAACCCGCTCCGGCGCCGGCTGCAATTCCGGCGGCAACTCCGCCGACGACGCCCTGGCTGAACGCGACCGCAAGCACACAGGCCGGCAGCGAACTTCCGGAGTCGTCGGCCACGATCTCGGATGCGCCCGCCGTCGCGCCGCCGAAATCCGCCACGGCATCGTTCATGGCGGCCTTGCAGAAGCCGTTCAGCATGTTTTCCAAGAAGCCTGCGGCCACGACGCAACCGCCCGCACCACCCGTCACCATGCCGCCAGCCCACCCCACGTCGCCCACGGCCCCGCCGGTTGCCGCCTCTCCGGTGGCTGCCGACGCCGATCCCTTGGCGTCGATGCCCCTTGGGCTGGAGGGCTACTGCCCCGTGACGCTCGCGCAGAAGAGCATCTGGACTGAAGGCAGGGCACAGTGGGGCGTCCGGCACCGCGGCCGCACCTACCTGTTTGCCGGCGCCGAACAGCAGGCGGCGTTCCTTGCCGAGCCAGACCGCTACGCACCGGCGCTCTCCGGCGACGACCCGGTGCTGGCGTTCGAAGCCGGCAAGAGCAGTCCCGGCCGCCGCAGTTACGGCGTCACCTATCAGTCACGCGTCTACCTGTTCTCCTCGGCCGAGACCCGGGCCTCGTTCACGGCGAATCCCGAGCGTTATGTGGCGCGGGTCGAAGTTGCCGAGCGGCGGGCGCCGGCCGCGGCCGGGACACGCACGTTCTGACCGGACGCAGCCGGACGATCTTCGCCCCGACCGCCGGCACGCGTACTCACGCCCAGCCCTTGCTGCGTTCCACGGCTCCACGCCACGTGGCCCGCAGTCGACGGCGGACCGCGTCGTCCATGCGCGGCTGGAACGTACGTTCCACGCGGCGAGCGCCCGCCACCGCATCGGCGTCGGGAAAGAAGCCCGTGGCCAGACCCGCCAGCAGGGCCGCGCCTAAGGCCGTCGTCTCGCGCACGATCGGCCGCTCCACGGTGATCCCCAGCACGTCCGCCTGGATCTGCATGAGCAGGTCGTTGCCGCTGGCGCCACCATCGACACGCAACCGCCGCAGGGGCACGCCCGCGTCCGCCTGCATGCACTCCACCACGTCGGCCACCGACAGCGCGATCGCCTCCAGCGCCGCGCGTGCCACATGGGCCCGGTGCGTGGCCCGCGACAGCCCGATGATCAGGCCGCGCGCAGACGGGTCCCAATGCGGTGCCCCCAGCCCGGTGAGCGCCGGCACGATCACCACGCCACCACTGTCGCCAACCGACCGGGCCAGGGCCTCGATGTCCCGGGCCTGTTCCACGAGCCCCAGCCCGTCCCGCAGCCAGCCCACGAGCGCCCCCGCCACGAACACCGAGCCCTCCAGACAATAATGCGGCGCGTTGCCCACAGCGCATGCCGGCGTCGTGAGCAGACCGTGACGACTCTCCACCGGCCGAGCGCCCGTGGAAAACATGAGGAAGGCGCCGGTGCCGTAGGTGTTCTTCGCGTCGCCCGGCCGCGCCACGCCCTGGCCGAAGGCCGCCGCCTGCTGGTCACCAGCGCAGCCTGCGATCGGCAGGGCCGCCCCCAGCAGCGCGGCATCGACCTCACCGAAGGAACCGCTCGAAGGCCGCACCTCCGGGAGGATCGCCCGGGGCACGTCGAAGAGACGGCACAGGTCGTCGCTCCACTGCATCTGTTCGATGTCGTAGAGCAGCGTGCGGCTGGCATTGGTGACGTCGGTGGCATGGACGCGGCCGCCGGTGAGCCGCCAGATCAGGAACGAGTCGACGGTGCCGAACAGCACCTCGCCAGCCTCGCAGCGGGCCCGCAACCCGGGAATCGTTTCCAGCAGGTGCACGATCTTCGTGGCGGAGAAGTAGGGATCGAGCAGCAGTCCCGTCCGCCGGCGCACCTCCGCCTCCAGGCCTTGTGCCTTGAGCCGCGCACAGATCGGCGTCGACACCCTGCTCTGCCAGACGATCGCGGGGGCCACGGCCCGGCCGGTGTCGCGTTCCCAGAGGATGGTGGTCTCGCGCTGGTTCGTGATTCCCACGGCGGCCACCTCCCCGGCGCCGATCCCGCACGAGGCCAGGACGCGGCGGGCCGAGGAGAGCTGCGTGCGCCAGATGTCCTCGGGGTCGTGCTCCACGATGCCCTGGTCGCCGCCGTCCGGCCCGGCCGCACGGGCGTGCTGCGGAAACTCCTCCTGGGCGACACCCAGTGGCGTGCCGGCCCCGTCGAAGAGGATCGCCCGGCTCGACGTCGTGCCCTGGTCGAGTGCCAGAACGCACCTGCCGCCAGCTCCCGTTCCTGACCCCATCGCGTCGTCCTCCACACCCCGCCCCACTCGGCGTCCGCAGGCAGCGTCGCCCCCGGCGTGCTCGGCAGGGTATTCTCCACAGTGTCGCGCGGAACCAGCCATGCCGATCACAGCCGCAGCGCCCCGGCACTCCGGGGATCGTACCGCCGCCTGCCTGGTGACGGCCACCGTCATGGCGGCCGCATCCGTCCTGGTGCCGACCGGCATCCCCGTCGACCGCGCCTCTGCCGCGGTCGTGGCGAACGGCCTCGACACTGAAGTGCGGGCCTCGTGGACGGGACTGCCACTCCGGGCCTGGGCCGAGCGCGCCGGCGAACTTGCCGGCATGCCGGTGATCCTCGATCGTCGCGTCGACCCGGACACACCCGTCACCATCGACTGCCGGGGGGAGTCGCTACGGGACGTGCTTGACAGCGTGGCCGCCTCCGCCGGTGCACGGGTCGACGTGTTGCGGTCGTCGGTGCGCATCGTGCCGCGGCCGCTGGCGGGGGTCGCCGCAAACGCCGAGCGCGCCCGCGACGAGCGGCTGGGCCG
>QWPN01000030.1 GCA_003671185.1 Planctomycetota bacterium | reverse complement strand
TGGCTACGGCGCCTACCGCATCCACCGCTTCGACAAGGACGCGAAGTGGCTGAGTTCGTTCGGCGGACCCGGCAAGGGCAGTGGCACCTTCGACACGCCGCACGGCATCTGGATCGACCGCCGCGAGGGCCGCGAGCCGACCGTCGTGGTCACCGATCGCGCCCACGGCACGCTGCAGATCTTCGCGCTCGACGGTACCTACAAGGAAACGATCCCCGGCTTCGGGCTGCCCGCCAACGTCGACACCCTGGGCCGGCTGATGCTCGTTCCGGAGTTGAAGGCCTGCGTGACGCTGCTCGACGACAAGAACCAGGTCGTGGCCCGGCTGGGCCGGGCCGTGGAACGGCTCGACGGAGTGAAGAACCTGCGCGGCCGACCCGACGAGTGGCGGGACGGGCAATTCGTCCATCCCCACGACGCCTGCTTCGCCCCCAACGGCGATATCCTCGTGGCCGAATGGGTGGCGACGGGCCGGGTCACGAAGCTCACCAAGGTCTGAGCGGCTCCCTGGCCCGGCAGCCGCCCCCACCCCGGATCGTGTGGAATCGGTGAGCGGCCCTGGAGCCCGGGAAAATCGCCATCCGCGCCCAGCCCGCCGACCGCTACCATCCGCAGGTCGCACCTCAGCCGCCCCTCTTTTCCCGCGGGAGGCAGTTCATGATTGATGTCCGGCACAAGCTCTTCGTCCTCGACACCAACGTCATCCTCCACGACTGCGGCTGCATCCGCAATTTCGAGGAGAACGACGTCGCCATCCCGATCACGGTGCTCGAGGAGCTCGACCAGTTCAAGCGTGGCAACGAGGACATCAACTTCCAGGCCCGGGAGTTCCTCCGGCGCATCGACAGCCTGACGGGCGACGTGCTCTCGGAGGCCGGCAGCCCGCTGGGCGACGGGCTGGGCACGATCCGAGTCATCCTCGGGGCCGCCGACGGCGACATGCCGCGCCTCGACACGTTCCTGCAGGACACCCCCGACCACCGCATCCTGCAGGCCGCCCTCGGGCTGCAGCGGCGGCTCGCCCCGCAGCCGGTGATCCTCGTCTCCAAGGACACGAACCTGCGCATGAAGGCCAAGTCGCTGGGCCTCAAGGCCCAGGACTACACCTCCGACAAGGTGCAGGGCTTCGACAAGCTCTACACCGGCAAGCGCACCGTGGAGGGGGTCGATTCCCTGGTCATCGACCACCTCTACGCCAATGGCGGCGTCCTGCCGGCCGCGGAACTGCCGCTGCCCGAGCCGCCGCTGGCCAACGAGAACTTCGTGCTGCGCAACGGCAGCAAGTCGGCGCTTGCCACGTTCCGCCGCGCCGATTCCTCGTTCGTCCGCGTGGAGCGGCAGCACTGCTACGGCATCGCGCCGCGGAACTCCGAGCAGTCGTTCGCCCTCAAGGCCCTCACCGACGACGACATCAAGCTCGTCACGCTGTCCGGCACGGCCGGCACCGGCAAGACGCTGCTGGCCCTGGCCGCGGCGCTCGAGTGCCGGCAGCGCTACCGGCAAATCCTCCTCGCCCGCCCGGTCGTGCCGCTCTCCAACCGCGACCTGGGCTTCCTGCCCGGCGACATCGCCGACAAACTCGACCCCTACATGCAGCCGCTCTACGACAACCTCACCGTGATCCGCCACCAGTGCGGCGACGACACGCAGGCTGCCCAGCGCATCACCGACATGCGCGAGTCGGAAAAACTGATGATCACGCCCCTGGCCTACATCCGCGGCCGCAGCCTGCAGCGCATGTTCTTCATCGTGGACGAGGCCCAGAACCTCACGCCCCACGAGGTGAAGACGATCATCACCCGCGCGGGCGAGGGGACGAAGATCGTGTTCACGGGCGACGTGGCCCAGATCGACCAGCCCTATCTCGACGCGCTCTCCAACGGCCTCTCCTACCTCATCCACCGCATGGTGGGCCAGCCGCTCTACGCCCACGTCACGCTGGAGAAGGGGGAGCGGTCGGCGCTCGCCGATCTGGCGAGCGAGTTGCTGTAGTCTTGGCCCGGGCCCTTCCGCAGGCGTCATGGCCGCCACGCCACTCGGCCGCTGGCACGTCTCCAGGTCGATCATCGAACACGGCTTGATGTGCCGCACACACGAGCGACCTGACCCATGAGACGATTCGACGTGGTCGTGGCCGGCGCGGGGGGCATGGGCACGGCCGCCGCCGCACATCTGGCGCGCCGCGGCGCCAGCGTCCTGGCGCTCGACCGGTTTCCCGTGGGGCATGCCCGGGGCAGTTCCCACGGCCAGACCCGGCTCATCCGCCTCGCCTACTTCGAGCATCCCGACTACGTGCCGCTGCTGCGTCGCAGCCGCGAGTTGTGGCGCGAACTCGAGCGTGAGACGGGCGAGGACCTCTTTATGGAGACCGGCCTCGTGTCGGCGGGGCCTGCCGATGGAGAGGTCGTGGCGGGCGTGCTCCGGTCCGCGACCACGCACGGCCTCGACGTGGAGCGTCTCAGTGCCGCGGAGGCGCTGGCCCGCTGGCCGGCGCTGGCCATGCCCGCCGACTGGAGCGCCGTCTTCGAGGCCCAGGCGGGCTGGCTGGCGGTCGAGGCGTGCGTGGCGGCCCATGCCGCGCTGGCCGCAACGCACGGTGCCGTCTTCGAGCACGGCGCGGGGGTTCGCGACTGGCGATTGGAAGGTGATGGCGTCGTCGTGGAGACCGACCGCGAGACGATCGCCGCCGGCCGGCTCGTACTCTGCCCGGGGCCGTGGGCCGGAGATCTCCTGAGGCTGGCGGCGCCGTCGTTCACGGTGCTGCGCAAGAGCCTGTTCTGGTACGACCCGGCGGCCGGGTGCCTGGGGCCCGACGCAGCCGCCGCCCTGCCCTGCTTCGCCTTCGACACGCCCACCGGCTTCTTCTACGGCTTCCCGCGGATCGATGGCCGCGGCATCAAGGTGGCCGAACACACTGGCGGACAACCCGTCTCCGATCCGCTGCACGTCGACCGTCGCATCGATCCCGGCGAGCAGTCGCGGATCGAGGGCTGGCTGGCCGCACACCTGCCCGGCGTGGGCCGCCGCCGCACGGCCCACGAGGTCTGCCTCTACACGATGTCGCCGGACGGCCACTTCCTGGTCGGCCTGCATCCCCACGATCCGCAGGTGGCCCTCGCGGCCGGCTTCTCCGGCCACGGCTTCAAGTTCGCGAGCCTGATCGGCGAGGTGCTGGCCGACCTGGCCCTCGACGGCCGCACGGAGCATCCAATCGGTTTCCTGGCCCCGACGCGGTTCCCGGCCACCTGAGCGGGGCCAAGCAGGCCGGCCCCGGCACGCCGTTCCGCTACCTCGCCTGTCCTCACGCCCTCCGCGGACGACGCACCCAGTTTTCGGCCTCCAGACGATCCTTGTCGGTGCGTCGCACCCTGTTCAGTTTCGCCTCGGACCAATCCGCCCGGGTGTCGCTGATGTTGTGCAGATTCGCTCCGGACAGGTCCGCCCGGGCAAAAACCGCTCCTTCGACGTTGGCCCCGGAAAAATCGGCGAACGCCAGCGTGGTCTGATCGAAGCGGGCACCGGTCACGCGGGCACCGGTCCAGTTGGATTGCCCGAGATTGCAGCCGGCGAAGATGGCCCACGGCGCGTTCACACCGACGAACGACGCTTGGGGGAGGGAGGCGGCGCGGAAGTCGGCACCCTCCAGCAGTGCTGCCGTGAAGTCGGCATTATCGGCGACGCAATTGACGAACAGCGCCCTGGCAAGAGTGCCTCCGCCGAGGTTGCAGCGGCTGAGATTTGCGCCCGCGAGATTCGCCTCCATGAGACTCACCCCCTGCATCTGCGAATCGCGAAAATCGATCCGCGAAAGATCGAGCCCGGCAAGATCGACCCCGCGCAACTCGCAGGCCACGAAAGCGGCGTTCGTCAGCACGGCGTCCCGCAGCGGCATGCCATCGAAGCAGGTGCGGTGAAACCGCACGCCGCCGAAAGCCGTCCGCGTCAGCCGCGCGCCGTCGAACTCTCCCCACTCGACGGTCGAGCCGGTAAAGTCGGCATCGGTGAGGTCGGCGCCGCGAAAAACCGTCCGGTCCTGCCGGCTCCCGCGGAAATCCACCCCCACGAGCCGGCAGCCCTCGAACGACATCTCCTCGAGCACCGTGTCGCCGAAGTCGGCCCCGGAGAGGTCGCAGCCGACGAACTCGGCGGCCTTGAAGGTCCGCTTGCCTGCGGAAAACCGCCGAAAATCTGCCTGCTCGAACCGAGCGCCGTCGAGCGAGGACGCTGCCAACTGGATGCCGCTGAAGATGGCGAGCGACAGATCGGCACGTGTCAGATCAGTCTCGACAAGCACCGCGTCCGACAGCGTCGCCTTGCGGAAGGCGGCCCGCTGCCCCTTCGCGGCCGTCAGGTCAGCCGCCGTGAGATCGGTGCCCAGAAACGAGGCTCCCTCGATGTTTGCATCGCGGAGGTTCGCGCTCACGAGCCGGCAGCGGTCGAACACCGCGGCCGACAAGTCGCAGCCGGACAGGTCGGCTCCCTCGAGGTTCGCCCCCTGGAGGAAGGCCCCCTTGAACGACGTGCCCGAGAGTACGAGCCCGCGCATATCGCAGTCGGGCAGTTTGAACCCGTCGCACACCGCCGGCAGTTTCGCCCCGCGCAGGTCGCAGCCCGACATCGCGCCGCCCGAAAACCGTGCCTGTGTAAAGTCGGATTCTGAAAGGTTCGTGTTGAAGAAATGGCACTCAGTCAGGGTCGCGTTGGTGAAATCCGCTTCCGTGATCGCTCCCTCGGCAAACCGCACGCACGCGCAGTCGGCGTCGGTGAAATCGGCACGCTCCAAGGTCGACGCGGCGAACAACCCGTTGCGGACGGTCGCCTTGGCGAACGAAACGGCGGTGCCGCGGCACTGTCCCAGGAGGGTGCCATCGACGATGCAGCCGTGCCAGGTCGAACCGGAAAGATCACTCTCGACAACCGCTGCATTGAGAAATGAGCACTCCTGAAACCTGGCGTTGGCCAGCGCTGTCTGGACAAGATTTGTGCCGTGAAATTTACTCCGACTCACCACGGAGCCGGCGAAGGATCCCGTGGCGATCGAGCATGCGTCAAAGCTACTGTCCTGCAGGGTTGCCCCCGCAAGCGACACGTCGGCAAACGTCGTGCGGTAAAAACGCGAGCCGGTGAGTGTCGCGGCGGTGAGCCCGCCGCTAGTGAGTGAGCATTCTTTGAACGAACATCCGGTCAATCGCGCTTTATCCAACGGCACGCTCGTAAACACGGCCGTTTCAAACCGACGTCCGCTGATCTCCTTCGCCGAAAGATCAACGTCGTACAACACGACGCCGACGAGGTCGGTTGCCCGGGCGAGCCGCTCCAATGCCTCGCTCTGCGAAAGCACTTCCATGGGAGACTCACGAACCTTTTGCCAGGGAAATCGTAGCCCGCCGAACGTTACATCCGGCAAACGTCGTTCGCACGAGTGACGCGTCCCAGAAGCCCGCCTCGAACAGACTCGAGCCGTCGAATCGCACATCCACGATCGAGGCCCGGTCGAACGACGCCCGAATCAGGTTTGCATCCGTCATCGCTGCGGCATGGATACCGCTATCGGCGAAGACCGCGCTCGCGAGGTCGCAGCGGTCGAGGTTCGTCTGATCGAGCGAGCACTCGGAAAAGTCGTTCCGCCGCAGGTCTGCGTCCTGAAAGTCGGCCCTGTCGAGGATCGACGTCGTCCACGACGCGTCGTCGGCCTTGACGCGGTGCAGCCGAGCCCCGGTGAAATCGGCCGACTCACGCGCACGCACGTTGGGCAGCGACGCGTCGTCGAAGATGGCGTCCGTGCAGACGGCACCTCCGAAATCGGCCTTGGCGAGGAACGCCCGGGAAAAATCCGCACCGGCCGCCCGCGCTCCTGCGAAGTCGGGCTGGTCGAGCCGCGCTTGGTGAAAAACGGCGTTCGACAGCTCGGCACCGGAGAAGTCGGCATACTGGCCGGTCGCTCCGCTGAAATCGGCGTTGGCAAGCGCGAGGCCACGGAGAATCGTGCCGCCGATGCGACAATTGGTGAATCGCGCGGCCTCCACGACCGCCTCCGTCAGATCCGTCTGCTCGAGCACGGCCCCCGTGAGGTCGGCACCGGTCAGGTCGGCACCCGTCAGGTTGGCGGCGGTGAAATCCGCACCAGCGAGCCCCGCCCGCCGGAACACGGCCCCGGCCGCAGCCGCCCCGCGAAACGACACGCCGCCGAGATCGAGGCCGGAGAAGTCCACACCTCGGACATCGTATTCAGCGAGGCCGTCGCGGCGGATCGCCTCGAGGTCGAGGGATTCACCCGGCTTCACGACGCGGTTGACGAGAAAGCCAGGCGGAAATGCCGACTCTATCTCGGCCTTGGTTTCCTGTGTTTTCGCCTCCAACAGGGCGGGAATTTTTTCGGCATCCCCGACGAATTCGCTGATTTCCTCCAGCTGGGCCGCCTGCTTGACCATCGCTTCCCGCATCTCAGCCGGCAGCTCTGCCTCAGCCGATGCGGCCCGCAACCGCAGGTCGGATGCCAGCGTCAAGATCTCCGACACGTTTACCGCCGAGCTGCCCGGCGACGCAACCGGCACGGTAGCGGGCAAGTCGATCCGCAGCGCATCGGCTGGGCGAAATCTCGACAGCTCTTCCGGCACGGCGATCCCGCGTGCGGCAAGGTCCGCCGACATGCTGGCCAGGTCGGTTCCCGCACGACCCTCCGCATCCCGCAGGGTCGTTTGGGCCCACTCCGCTGCTTTCGCCACTTCCGCCTCCATCTCCGCCACGATTCGCGCTCGCTCGGCCTCGCCCGCAGCGATCGCCGCCTCGATCTCGGCCTTGATCGCGGCGCCATCGGGCACCGCCGCCTCTGCCGCCTCGTTCTCCTCGGCGAGAAGCAACGCCAGATAGTGCCGCGGATCCCGATTCTCGTCGAGCGGTTCCAGGCCGAACGACACGCCGAGAATGTCGAGGAGTTTCGGGCTCCGCACAGGCGTGCTCCCCCGCCACACGAGCGTCATCTGGGCCGCATCGGCGTCGATGAACACGGTGTCGAGGACGAGCGGTACTTCCTCGAATCTTGCCTCGGCATCGACAAGCCGACCGCGCCGCGCCGACGAGAGCGGCATGTCGTCGGGCAGCCGTAGGAGGAACACCCGAGCCCGCTGACCAGGCAGCGCCGTCCGCCACTGGGCATGCTCCGGGTGAAGGTGCACAAGTTCCACGGGCTCGTCGCCATGGAAGTAGCCCTCCACCCATTGATCGGGCAGGGTCGCCATCCAAAACCGCTCATCGAACTGTGGCGGCGACCACGGCCACCACGCGGCCACTCCCGTCTTCCCTGGCATTCCGGCATGTTGTCGCCGCTGGGGCCAGTCCGACGGGATCGAACCAAACCCGGCCGGGTCAACGTCGGAACGACGACCCGTGATCGGCTGGGCAGCGAGTTCGAGATTCGGCACCCGCACACCGTCGGCTCCGCACCCAAGCGGATTAGCTGCCACTCCAGCACCGCCGAACGCGCGGGCGAACGTCAGCGGCATCGCACCGACGATCGCGGCGGGCCCTGACACATCGACGAGGCCGCCTGAATCCCGCTGGCGATCTCCGTGCACGATGACGTCCTTCCGCCAGTCGCCCACGGCCACACGCACGGGAAAACGGTTCACTTCCTGACCCACCGGCGGATGGGCCGTGCCCACGACGATCACCTCGCCAAAAGGCTTTCTCGGCACGAAGTCCGATGGATACCGCAGGCCGTGCGCCGGGTCGTCATGCGGCGTGTCACCGGTCGGTACGATATTTTCCAAATCGGAAATAACCGGTGGCTCGAACGGCGTGATCGAGACCACGGCCCGGACGAAGAACGTCACGCGAAAACCGGCCGCGTCCGAGTTCGGCGGCCCCCGGTGAACACACCACCCCAAGGCATGACCGGGTGGTTGTTTTGGAGTGACCTTCATGGCTGACAACACATATCAACAAAGATTCACAATCTTTCCATTGATCTGCACACGCAACGACTCCATCGTGATTCCGGTAGCCCCCTCCAAGGACAACTTACCAAGCGTCGACATCATGAACTGCCCGGCCCCTTTCAACGTCAGGGATCCAGCCGTGGTGTTGCACTGGCCTGTAACTTTGGTTTCGAGCTTCGCATACGTCATGGCTCCATCAAGAACCTTCTTCACTTCATTCACTGCGACGATCGATTGCGATTGGTACCAGGCGTTTGCATCTTTGGCAAACTTCGCCTCTTTATCGACAGCCTTGATGGAACCCTCTTTGACTTCGTACTCGTCTTCGTCCTTCACCCAGGTCAGTTTCTTGGCCCAGCTCGCGCTTATTTCCCACGATCTGTTAAGAGACAACTTGGGGCCTGCGAACGCGGACACTGACCCGGCTAATTGAAACGAAAACCCGACACCGACCAGCGTTGAAACTGTCATCGCAACATTCGTCGAGAAACTCAGCCCTATGAGCGCCGAATTCGAGATGCCATACTGAAATGCATTTTTGTTGCCAAACTGTAACGATGTCGCATCGCCTGTTTGTTTCGTATAGCTGTTTCCGTCCTGGTTCTTGTAGGACGGGCCGTCTTGTATTTTACTCTCCACGCCGGGGAGGACTCCCCAATTGGAGAAGTTCGCTCCATCAAATTTCCAGTCTGACATGATTGGGATTCCTCGCGGCACGGGGCTCGGTGTTGCTCTCAGTCAGGTGTTTCAGCGTGGCCGATGACCCACCAGTTGTTTCGATACGCGGTAACAATGGAGATCGATTCCTTGTCTTGCTGAGCATCGAAGATCATGAAGTTCCCGGCCACGTCCTGGATCACGGTCTTCACGGCGTGGTCGGGCAGCGGCCGCGGCGGCGTGTGGTCGCTGTTGTAGACGCCGCCCAACACGAGCGGCCGATCCGGATCGCCGCCGATAAAGGCGACGATCACCTCGCAGCCCACCACGGGCAGGAAGGTTGCCCCCCAGCCGCTCCCGGCGAACACCTGTGAGTGCCGCAGCCAGCAGGAACTCGTCTCGTCGTTCTGGCCCTGCCGATCCCAGTGAAACTGCACGCGCACGCTTGCGAATTGGTCGGTGTAGGGAACCCGTGGATCCTGGCCGGACGGCCCCACGACCACCGCCGTCTGCACGCCGTCGATGCGCGGCGCGACAGCCGATCGCGGTGGCCGAAACTGAACGCTCGCCGGCAGGGCCCTGAAGCAGCAGCGGTGGCTGTAGCCAGTTCGCGCTTCGGCCCCGCCGGATTCGGCAGGTTCATCGGCCGTGATGGAAAACTCGGCGGTCTGCGTGAGGTACGACTGGTTTTGATCGCCTCGCGGATGGCCCTCGAGCGTGAATGTGTAGCCCGCAGACAGCCCCAGGCAATGGGCCTCGCCGTCACACTCCTTTTCACCGCACTCGGCCTGCTCGATGCGCATGACTGCCATGGCGTCGCCGCCCGATTGCGTCGCATAGCCCCCGGGATACTCGAACCTCTCCAGATCGCCATGCGGATAGCCGTGCGACGCGCTGCGCGTGGCCAGCAGTTCGGCCTTGGGATTCGTAAAGGCGTAGTCCTTCACGGTGTATGTCCCGGAAGCCATCTGCTCGGCGGCCTTCCAGAAGAAAATATGCTCCTCCGTGAGGGCGGCCTGCGTCGCCGGCCGGTAGGGAATCTTTGCGTAGCCCGGAAAGGACCCGTGACTTGTGTGGGAATCGGCCAACACGAGTGTGTGGCTGCCCGCTTCATGCTTGTGGAAATAGTAGATGCCCGACCGCTGCATCAGGCGGTGCACGAAATTAAAGTGCGTTTCGTTGTATTGCACACAGAAGTCGAGCGGCTGATAGCTGCCCACGAGCCCCGCGACGTCGTAGTCGAAAAAGCCAAGGTCGTCGAAAACCTTCTTGAGGATCTCGACGACCGTCTCGTTCTGGAAGATGCGACAGTCCGAGCCCAATTCCAGGCAAGCGATCCAAGCCACGATCTCCAGCTCGTAGACCGCAAGGTCACGCTCGAAGCCCGTCTGCACGACGCGACGGACGAGCCCGCTGCGGTGCTGCTGGCCGCCGCCGGGGAGCGTGGCAGTGACGGTCAGCGGCTTGCCAAGCAGCTGCCCAAACTCGATTTTGGCATCTTTGCTGGAGGCCTCGAGAACTCCCGTGAATGGCTGACCGAGCGAATCCGTGTAGCGGAAGGATCGTGCCTTGAAGGCGTCCTTGCCCAGGCTACAGTCCACGGCCACGCGCTCGAGGGCAGCCGATCGGTTGCCCGCGGGGCTTGCCATACGAAAACCTTACGCCGCCGGAAGCGGCCTTCGAGCGAAAGTCACACTGCGTGAAGTTATATCGGCCAGCGTTGAGACCGACAACCTGGGCGACTCCACGTGTCGCCGTTGCCCGCCGTCGCGTTGAACGTCCCCGTGGGATTGCATATCCTTGCGAGAACGTGCCCCAGCCCAGATCTGCTGAGCAGTTGTGGGGAGGTGCCTTTCACCCGGGAGGGATTCGCCATGGCTGGAAAGTGGGTGAATGCGGGATCGTTGCTCACCTGCACGCAGGGAGCCGCGCCATCAACACTCACGGTCGTCGTGCCGACGACCACGGCGCAGGGGCCGCCGGCGGCGAACATCATGGATTGCGCCCCGATGACCAATATCCCGACGTTTGGCATGTGCATGTCGCCGGCCAACCCGACGGTGGCGGCGGCCACGGCCGCAGCACTCGGCGTCCTCACGCCGATGCCCTGCGTGCCCGTCACCACGCCGTGGACTCCCGGCGTGACGACAGTCCTCGTGCGGAATGCCCTCGCACTCGATGCCGCGTCGAAGTGCATGTGCGCCTACGGTGGCCAGATCAGCATCACCACGACCGACGTGAGCGTCGACGTCGGCTGACCACGAATAGGCCTGCTTCGAGTCGGCGTCACGGTGACCTGCCGGCCTTCAACGGCAGCAGCCAGGAGAAACTCTTTTTGGGACGGCCTAGGCAGCCGTGCGCGGCTTCGAGCCCGAGACGTCGTGTCACGGAGTCGGCCCATTGCCTGCAGCCAAACGGAAAACCTCGATCACGCGCTGGCGAATCGG
>QWPN01000036.1 GCA_003671185.1 Planctomycetota bacterium | reverse complement strand
TCCCGGAAGCATTGTGAGGGCCTACGGGCCCGGCTCCTGACCGCCCCTGGGTGAGTTCCGGGCCGCAGTCAGGGCGGAGTTTTTTCGAAGACATTCCCAGGGCCTACACCGCCATCACGCGGATCGGCCTGGGCAGCGTCGCACTGCCACCGCACCATGCGGCGCCCGTGACGCACGAGGGCGACACGCAGCCATTCATTCACTTTCGGCTTGGTACCGTCTGAGGTGGACCCCCACTCTTTGGACGGTGGGGGGCCCTGTTTAAGGTGGAGCGCTACTGGGCGATGGCCCGCGAGCCCCATACCAAGGGTCTCGCGCGGCCACGAGGCTGTGTATGGGTTGTGTTCCTGTTCATAATCGTTCGTTCTAAGTCCACCTCAACGGAAAAATTGAGCGCGAGCGGTTTCGTCGTTTCAGCCCTCGGCGTAGACCTCCGACGGCGTGCGGTACCCAGGGCCTGGTGGGGCCGCTCGTCACGGTAGAAGTCGAAGTGCTTCCCCAGCGACTTCTGGGCGTGCCAGCCGTCGGTGTAGTCCCGCAGGTAGCCCTCCTCGTACTTGACCGTCCGCCAGAGCCGCTCGACGAACACGTTGTCCAGCGCCCGGCCACGGCCGTCCATCGAGATGGCCACGCCGCTCTTCTCCAATCGGCTCGTGAAGGCCGACGCCGTGAACTGGGCTCCCTGGTCCGTGTTGAAGATCTCGGGCCGGGATCGCGACAGCGCCGCGTCGAGGGCTTCCACGCAAAAGTCGCCGGTGAGCGTGTTGGAGAGCCGCCACGACAGGACGTTGCGGCTGTAGAGATCAATGACAGCCGCTAGGAGGAGGAGGAAGCCATTCTGCAGCGGCAAATAGGTGATGTCGCTGGCCCAGATGTCGTCGGGCCGCGTGATCGCCAAATCCCGAAGTAAATATGGGTACACCTTGTGGCCCGGTGCCGGGCGGCTGGTCGATCACGTGGGCCTTACCGTCTCGAGGCCCATCAGCCGCATGAGCTGAGGTGGACCCCGGTTTTCGGGCGCCTTGATAAGGCGGAACTCCGTGGGTGGGAGGCACCCTATCAGGAGCAGGACGATGGCTGGGAAGCGACGAGTATTTGGGCCGGCATTCAAGGCGAAAGCGGCTCTGGCGGCCGCCAAGGGTGATCGGACGACGGCCCAACTGGCCAGCCAGTTCGGCATCTACACGAGCCAGGTGACGGCCTGGAAGAAGCAGCTCATGGCCCAGGTCGCGGAGCTGTTCGCCGACGGGCGGCAGCGGCGTGCCGACCAGGCCACTGACGAGCAGGAACTCTACGAGCAGATCGGCCGCCTGAAGATGGAGGTCGAATGGTTGAAAAAAAGCTGCCGAGGTCTGCTGAGGTCAAGCGGCAATGCATCGACCCAAACCACAAGCACCTGAGCGTAGCCCGGCAGTGCCAGCTGATCGGCTTGGCGAGAGGCAGTTGGTACTACGAGCCGATCGGGGAATCGGCCGTGAACCTGGTCCTGTTGCGTTAGATCGACCGCCTGTACATCAAGCGGCCGTTCTTCGGAACGCGGAAGGTCCGGGAACACTTTGGCATCATCCGGAAGAGGGCTCAGCGGCTCATGCGTCTGCTCGGCCTCGAGGCCGTCTATCCGAAGCGATCGACCAGCCGCCCGGCCCCTGGCCACAAGGGTTACCCGTATTTACTGCGGAATATGGCGATTACGAAGCCCGACCAGATCTGGGCGAGCGACATCACCTCCATGCCGTTGCAGCACGGCTTCCTCTACCTGACGGCCGTTATGGATCTCTACAGCCGCAATGTGCTGTCGTGGCGGCTCTCCAACACGCTGAGGGCGACTTCTGCCTGGAGGCGCTCGACGCGGCGTTGGTCAAAGCTCGCTCCAAGATCTTCAACACGGATCAGGGAGCTCAGTTCACGGCGTCGGCCTTCACGAGCCGATTGGAAAAGAGCGGTGTGGCCATCTCGATGGATGGTCGCGGCCGAGCTCTCGACAACGTGTTCGTCGAGAGGCTCTGGCGGACGGTCAAGTACGAGGAGGGCTACCCACGGGACTACGTCGACGGCTGGCAGGCCGAGAAGTCGCTGGGGAAGCACTTCGACTTCTACCGCGACGAGCGGCCCCACCAGGCCCTGGCTACCGCACGCCGTCGGAGGTCTACGCCGAGGGCTGACGCGACAAAAACGTTCGCGCTCAAATCTCCGTTAAGACGGACTCAGAACGAAGGAACATCAAACGGAACACAACCCGTAAACCGCCTCGTGGCCGCGCCAGACCCTTGGTAGGGGTCTCGCGGGCCACCGCCCAGTGGCGCTACACCTTAAACAAGGCCCCCGACTGTCCAACAATTGGGGTCCACCTCAAGCCGCTGGGCCCGCTTGCGGTTGATGCCGAAGTGCTCCCGAACCTTGCCGGTGCCGAAGAACGGCCGCTTGATGTACAGGCGGCGGATCTCCCGCATCAGGGCCAGGTTCCCAGCCGACTCGCCAACAGGCTGGTAGTACCAGCTGCCGCGAGGCAGGCAAACGAGTTGGCACTGCCGGGGCACGCTCAGGTGCTTGTGATTGGGATCGATGCATAGCCGCTTGACCTCAGCCGACCTCGGCAGCTTTTTTTAACCATTCGACCTCCATCTTCAGGCGGCCAATCTGCTCGCAGAGTTCCTCTTCGTCCGTACCCTGGTCAGGCCGCCGCTGCCGCCCATCGGCGAACAATTCGGCCACCTGGGCCATCAACAGCTTCTTCCTGGCCGCTACCTGGCTCGTGTAGATGCCGAACTGGCTGGCCAGTTGGGCCGTCGTTCGGTCGCTCTTGGCGGCCGCCAGTGCCACCTGGGCCTTGAATGCGGCCCCAACACTCGTCGCTTCCCGGCCATCTCCCTGCTCCTGATAGGTGCCTCCCGCCAGGGAAACTCCACCTTATCAGGGCGCTCAAAAATCGGGGTCCACCTCAGTCTTTCCCCTGGAACACCTCGACTCTGCCCTCGCCCACCACGCTCCTTTTTCGCGCTTACGTCATGGCCTGATTTTTGTCCTCCACAGCAGAATCGTTGGGAGAATACGCGGCGCGATCGCGCCACGTTTGCGGCTGCGTTCAATGGGACGGCAGGCCCCACCCACTACGCCGGGGTCATCGCGGCGAGCACCTCGTCGAGCCGCACCGTGGCGAAACTCGTGGCGTAATCGCTCATCGAGTAGGGGATCACCAGCAGCCCCTCGTGGATCACGGCGCCGCAGCTGTAGACGACGTTGGGCACGTACCCGGCCCGCTCGTTCTCGTTGGGGGTGAGCAGCGGCACCGGCAGGCGGCCGATCACCCGCGTGGGATCGCCGAGGTCGAGCAGCACCGCACCGATCGAATACTTCCGCATCGGTCCCACGCCGTGCGTGAGCACGAGCCAGCCACGCTCGGTCTCGATGGGCGAGCCGCAGTTGCCCACCTGCACGTACTCCCAGGGGTATGTGGGCCGGATCACCAGCCGCTTCGCGTACCAGAAGTGGAGCAGGTCCGACTCCATGATGTAGATGTTCTCTCCGTCCTGCCGCGAGAGCATGGCGTAGGCACCGTTGACGCGGCGGGGAAACAGCGCCATCCCCTTGTTGGCGATCTCGGGGCCGTTGAGCGTGCTCACCCGGAAGCGGATGAAGTCGTCGGTTTCCACGAACTGGGGGAGCACGACGTTGCCGTCGAAGGCCGTGAACGTGGCACAGAAGCGGGCCGAACCGTCATCCTCCCTGAAACACACGAAGCGGGCGTCCTCGATGCCGTTCGTCTCGGCGGGAGAGTAGGGGAAGATGACCCGCTCGGAGATGTCGGACGCCGGATCACATTCGATCTCATAGTTCGCCCGGGCCAGGGCGATGACCGCCGCGGCGAACGGATCCCACTCCTTGCGCCGGGCCCGCTGCTGGCGCGAAGCCCGCTCCAGCAGGAGCTCCAGTTCACCGAGCGTGAAATGGTCGTCGAGCGCGCCGAATACCGTGTCCACGAAACCGTCTGCGATTCCCAGTTCGATGAGCTTGCGAAGAAACAGCCCTTTGTCGTAGCGGCTGCTGGCCACCACCCGCGGCGCCGTGGCATAGCCGGTTGGCGGCGCGATCTCGATCGTCCCCTGCGCATCGACCGTGCCGGAGCGAAAGCCGACGCTGGACACATGCCCCTCGCCGATGGCCCGCAGGCTCATGATGAACCGACGGCTGCCCCGGGGCACCGCCGTTTGGTCGGGATGCCAGACGATCGAGGGATTGAAGAGCGCGGCACTCTCCAGCGCGTACTCCTGGGTGAAGTACGAGCCGATCACGAGCCGCCGCGTCTCGCTCAGCGGCCGGTCGGTGAGCAGGTGATGCTTCACCGCCTCGTAACGCTCCTGGAAGAAGGCCAGCAGACGCTGGTGCCGGCCGTGGAACTCCGCCAGCACGTCGGCGAATACGCCGTCCACGCCGGCCTCGCAGAGTTCCATGATCCGGCCGATGATCCGCGTGGCCCGCTGCGGGCTGGGCGGGTGGAACGGCCGGTACAGGACGCGGGCGTTGTTGGGGCGGACGATGACGCCGGTGCGTGTCACGTTCATGGCATCTCTTCCACCACCACGCTGACGGGTATCAGGGGCCACGGCGTCCGCTGGCGCCGGCTTCGGCGGCGTCTTCAGCCCGCGACCGCGCGGCGAGTGGCGGCCGACCGCCACAGAGGTGCGCCTGCAGGGCCTTCATCTCCACCAGCGCGCCCAGGTAGGCGAGCGTCGACTCGGCGCCACGGTTTTCGTTGGTGCGGTCCTCGAGCAGGCCGTCGCGGCAGGCCCCCGACCGCGGGTCGCAGACCGCCAGCCCCAGCACGTTGTGTCCCAGAAACCACTCGAAGGCGTTCCAGGCCCTGTTGAGCCAGTCTTGGTCGCCCACCGCGTGGAAAGCCTCGATGCAGGCAGACACGGTGGCCTGGGCCTCGATCGGCTGCTGGTCGAAGGCGGCTGCCGGGCCGCCGCGCCGCAGGAAGCCGTGGCAACCGACGGGCGCGAACCGGCCGGCCGCCGAGAGCTGCTGCGTCGACAGCCACTCCAGCATCTGCAACCCCGCCTGCAGGGCCTCGTCGTTGCCCGTCCAGCGGCCGCTGCAGATCAAGGCCTGACAGAGGCGGCCGTTGTCGTAGCTCACGACGTCCTCGAGCCAGGGCCAGTCGCGGCACGCCGTGGCCCGGTGCAGCGCGAGCAGTTTTTCCGTCAACCGGCGCCGCACGTCGGCGGCGTGGCGGTCGCCGTCGAGCCGGCGCAGATACTCCTGCACGCCGAGGATGCCCAGCGCCCAGCCGCGCGGGCTCGTCGTCTCCAGAACAGCCTCCAGCGCCCGGTCGAAGAAGCCGAGCGCCCAGCGCTGCAGGTTCGGCTTCCGCGACCGACCGACGCACGTGCCCAGGGCGAGGATCGAGCGGCCCAGGCAGTCGTCCGTGCCGTGCTCGTCGAGCCAGCGCCGATCGAAGCCCATGAAGTTGCGGAACCGTCCCGTCGCCGGCACGAAGGCGTGGCCCAGAAACGCCGCATACACGGCCGTCGCCCGGGCCGTCTGCGGCGTCTCCAGGCCGAGGTGGTCGAGGTGCACCATCAGCGCCAGCGCCCGGGCGTTGTCGTCGCTGCAGTAGCCTTCGGCGGCGTTGGGGATGTCGTAGCTGGCGTGCTGCAGGACGCCGGTGGCGTCGGTGAGCCGCCGCAGGTGGTCGAGGCACAGCGGAGGAAGGTCCCGCCGCGCCGGACGCTCCGCCCGGTCGCCTGCCGACCGTCGTGGCCTGACGTGCTGAGCCTGCCGCGCGCGGCGAAACGACTCCGCGTAACGCTCGGCGACGCGGCTCCACACCATCTCCCGGCCGAGCAGGTAGGCCCGTTTGCGCATGGCGTTGCGCCGGGCATCGTCTGCCAGCAGGTCGCCGATCTCGTCTCCCAGCCGCTGCGGATCGCGAAACGGCACGAGGATGCCGCGGCCGTCGGCGAGGAGTTCCTGGGCGTGCCAGTACGGCGTGGAGAGCACGGCCTTGCCGCAGCCGAAGGCATAGGCCAGCGTGCCGGAGGTGATCTGATCCTCGTTGAGGTAGGGCGTCACGTAGAGGTCGGCGGCACCGAGGAACGCCAACAGTTCCGGCATCTCGACGTAGCGGTCGTGGAACACGACGTGATCGTGGACGCCCAGATCGGAAGCCATCTGCACGAGGCCCTGCCGGTAGCGTTCCCCCTGCTCGTGCAGCAGGTGCGGGTGGGTGGCTCCCAGCACGACGTACACGGCCGACGGGTGGCGGCGCACGATATGCGGCAACGCCTCGATCACGTTCTCAATCCCCTTGTTCGGCGACAGGAGGCCGAAGGTGAGCAGCACCTGCCTGCCCTCCAGCCCGAACCGGTCTTTGTGGAAGCCCGAATCGACGAACTCCATGTGGGGGATGCCGTGGGGGATGACGTCGATGCGATCCTCGGCCGCGCCGTACACCTCGCGCAGCAGCGCTTTGCCGCGCTGCGTCATCACCGCCAGCCGGGCCGACATGCGGATCACCTCGTCCATCACCCGCTTCTGCTCCGGCGCCGGGCGCGCCAGCACGGTGTGCAGCGTCGTGTGCACCGGTGCGCGGACCTCCTGGAGGAGCGCCAGCACGTGACTGCCGGCCGGGCCGCCGAAGATGCCGTATTCGTGCTGCAGTGACACGACGTCGACGTTGCGCATGTTGAGGAACTCGGCCGCCCGGCAGAAGGCGGCGTAGTCGCCGTCGCGGCATTCGAAGCGCACCTCGGGCGGATAGTCGTAGCGGCTGTCCCTGTCATTCATGGGCACGACGAGGCACTCGGCCTCGGGCACGTGTGTCGCGACGGCGCTGCGCAGGTCGTGGGTGTAGGTGGCGATGCCGCAGCGTCGGGGCACGTAGTTGCCCACGAAGGCGATGCGGTTCAAGGCGCTGGCAGGCATGGCGAACTCCGCTGGAACACGGTGGGGCGAGAGGGCGTGGGGCAGGGGCCCCCGGGAGTGGCACGGTGGCGGGCGGGCTTGCCCAAGGACCGTCAGCGCCGGTGGCTGGAGGCCGGCCGGCGGGGCCATGCGGGAACGCGGGCCGCACGGGGTGCGTGCCACGGTTCGTCCGTGCAGTGCGGACATGCTATGCAGCAGGGCCGGCGCGCGGCGAATCACCACGTCACCGGGACCGCGGGGCGCTGCGTATCCCGCGGCAATCCTGCTACGCTTTCGCCGACACGTTCTTTTCTCACCTGCGAGACACCTCCCGTGACAACGCCCCGCCTGCTCGAGCCCTACCGCCTCCAGGACCTGGAATTGCCCAACCGGGTGGTGATGGCGCCGCTGACGCGGTCCCGCGCCGGCGCCGCCCGCATCCCCAACGCGACCATGGCCGAGTACTACGCCCAGCGGAGCTCGGCCGGCCTGATCATCTCCGAGGCTACGACGATCTCGCCGCAGGCCAATGGCTGGCTCGAATCGCCGGGCATCTACACCGACGAGATGGCGGCGGGCTGGCGGACCGTGACCGACGCGGTGCACCGCCGCGGCGGCCGCATCTTCCTCCAACTCTGGCACATGGGCCGGGCTTCGCACAGCAGTTTTCATGGCGGCGGGCTTCCGGTGGCCCCCTCCGCCGTGAAGATCAACGGCGATCCGATTCCCACGCCGACCGGCAAGCAGCCCCACGAGGTGCCGCGGGCCCTGGAAACGCGGGAGATTCCCGGCATCGTGGCCGACTACGGCCGGGCCTCCGCGCGGGCCCGAGAGGCGGGCTTCGACGGCGTCGAGGTGCACGCCGCCAACGGCTACCTCATCGACCAGTTCCTGCAGTCGCGCACGAACCTGCGCACCGACGACTACGGCGGCAGCATCGACCGGCGCATCCGCTTCCTGCGCGAGGTGGTGGAGGCCGCGGCCGCGGCCTGGCCCGGCCGCCGGGTGGGCGTGCGACTGTCACCGAACGGCACGTTCAACGACATGGGTTCCCCCAACTACCGGGAGCAGTTCACGCAGGCGGCGGCCGCGCTCGATCGTCTGCCGCTGGCCTACCTGCACGTGGTCGACGGCCTGGCGTTCGGATTCCACGGCCTCGGTGACCCGATGACGCTGGCCGACTTTCGCGCGGCCTTCCGCGGGCCGCTGATCGGCAACTGCGGCTACACGCAGGCCGCGGCGGAAGCCGCGATCGAGTCCGGCCAGGCCGACCTGATCGCCTTCGGCCGTCCCTACATCAGCAACCCCGATCTGGTGGAGCGGTTCCGCAGCGACTGGCCACTGGCCGAGGCGGCCGACATGGCCGCCTGGTATTCACCCACCGGCGCGAAGGGCTACACCGACTTCCCCGCCTACCAGCCGCGTGGCTGAGGCGACGCGGGCGCCGGGGCCACGGCGCCGCGGAATGGCCCGCGGGCGTTGCCTGGCCCCGGGGCACTGTCGTAGAGTCTCGTCCATGGCCACCGCCGTGGAAACAGCCCGGGCGTCGGGAGACGCGATCGATCACCTGCGGGCCATCGGCCGCGAATTCCACGGCCGCTCCTGGTCGCTGGGCACGAGCAGCAACTACAGCGTCGTGGTCTCCCGCGATCCGCTGGAACTGCTGGTCACGGCCAGCGGCAAGGACAAGTCGGCCCTCTCCCGCGACGACTTCGTGCGGGTCGATGCCGCCGGCCGCGTGGTGGACGGGTCGGGCCGGCGCTCCTCCGCCGAGACGCTCCTGCACTGCACGCTGGCGCGGCTCATCCCCTCGGTGGGCGCCGTGCTGCACACGCACTCCGTGTGGGGCACGATCCTCTCCCACGCCGACCTGTCTCGCGGCAGCCTGCGGATCGAGGGCTTCGAGATGCTCAAGGGCCTGGAGGGGATCGGCACCCACGACACGTTTGAGGAGGTGCCGATCTTCGCCAACACGCAGGACATGCCGGCGCTCTCGCAGCTGATCGAGGAGCGGTTTGCCGGCTGCGACTGGGCGGCCCCCGGCCGGCCACCGTTCCACGGTTTCCTGCTCTCGCGGCACGGCCTCTACACCTGGGGCCGCGACCTGGCCGAGGCCCGCCGGCACATCGAGATTTTCGAGTTTCTGTTCGAGGCCGTGGCCCGCACGCGGATGTTGCCGCCGGCCGCGGCGTCGCCACAGCACCGCTCCCAGCAGTAACCACCGGAAGTCACCGCCCATGGCCATCGTCACCGTCCCAGCCCAGTCGCGGCGCATCACCGATCCGGCCGAGATCAAGGCGTTCCTCAACGAGAACGGCCTGCACTACGAGATCTGGCCGCTCGAGGACCGCGTCGACCCGGCCGCGCCCGCGGAGCAGATCCTGGCGGCGTACGCCCCGGAGATCGACGACCTCAAGCGGCGCGGTGGATTCGTCACCGCCGACGTCATCGACGTCTACCCTGACACGCCGAACCTCGACGCCATGCTGGCCAAGTTCAGCAAGGAGCACACCCACACCGAGGACGAGGTGCGGTTCATCCTCCAGGGCAGGGGGGTGTTCCACATCAACCCCGGCGACAGGCCGGTGTTCGGCATCGAGGTCTGGGCCGGCGACCTGATCAGCGTGCCGCTGGGCACGCGACACTGGTTCGACCTGTGCGGCGATCGGCGCATCCGCGCCATCCGCCTGTTCCAGGACACGAGCGGCTGGACGCCCCACTACATCGCCGAGGGCGTGCACGCACGCTACGAACCGCTCTGCCTGGGCCCGGCCTGGGTGGCGGGCGAGGGAGGGACCGCCCAGTGATCGTGTTCGGCGGCCGCGGCATCCTGCTCGATGTCGAGGGCACGACCTCGTCGATCTCCTTCGTCTACGACGTGCTGTTCGCACACGCCAGGGAGTGCGTGGGCGATTTTCTCGCCGCGCGCCGCGCCGACCCGGCGGTGCGGGCCGCCGCCGCCGGACTGGCCGCCGCCGCAGGCCTGCCTGCGGGAGACCTGACCGACAGCGACCATCTCTCGCGCCTCACGTTCGCGGCCCTCGACTTCATGAACCGCGACGTCAAGGAGACGTCGCTCAAGGAACTGCAAGGCATGATCTGGCGCGGCGGCTATGAGTCGGGCGAACTGGTGGCACACGTCTTCGACGACGTGCCGCCCGCGCTGGCCCTGTGGAGCGATTCGGGGCTCGACGTGCGCATCTATTCGTCGGGGTCGATCGAGGCCCAGCGGCTGTTCTTCGCCCACACCGCCCGCGGCGACCTCACGCCCCATCTCCGCGGCCACTATGACACCACCACCGGACCCAAGCGGGAGGCGGCCAGTTACGCCAGGATCGCCGCCCACATGACCCTCGAGCCACGTGAGATTCTCTTCGTGAGCGACGTGGGGGCCGAACTCGACGCGGCCCGGCAGGCGGGCATGGCCACGGCGCTGGCCGTTCGGCCAGGGAACCGTGAGGCGGGCGGCGTGTTCGACCACGAGTCGCTGGCATCGTTCGCCGAGATCGTCACATGACGGCACGTTTCGACGGCGGTTTGCACTGTGCCTGCGGGGCGTCGACGCACGCCGAGATCGACTTGGCCCTGCGGGAGGCGCTGGCCGCCGCGGAACGGACCCTGGGCGCGGAGCCAGCGGCCGACGGCAGCCGCCGCGCCGACCTGGCAGTGGTGTTCGTCTCGGCGGCGCACGGCGCCGCCATCCGGCCGGCGTTCGAGGCGTTGGCCGAGATGATTCCCGCCACGGTCGTGATCGGAGCCACGGCGGAGGGCGTGCTGGCCGGCGGCGTGGAACACGAGTCGGGACCGGCCGTGGCGGTGTGGCTGGCGCGACTGCCGGGCGCAGCGATCGCGCCGGTATCGCTCGACTACGCGCAGACGCCCGACGGCGGAATGTTCGCCGGCTGGCCCCAGTCGCTGGAGGGCGACTGGCCCGCCAACGCCACGCTGCTGCTCCTTGCCGACCCGTTTTCATTCCCGGTCGACGCATTCCTGGCGCGCATGGAGGAAGAGCATCCGGGCGTGCCGATCGTGGGGGGCATGGCCAGCGGCGGCTACGAGCCCGGCAGCAACACGCTGGTGGTCGGCTCCCGCACCTATGACTCGGGGGCGGTGGGTGTCGTCATTGGTGGCGGTGTGCGTGTGCGGCCGGTGGTGTCGCAGGGCTGCAAGCCGATCGGCAGGCCGATGGTGGTGACGCGGTCGGAAGAAAACATGATCGTGGAGCTTGGCGGCAGGCCGGCACTGGAGCGGCTGCGGGAGGTCTACAGCGGGCTCGACGCCTCCGACCGCGAACTGGTGCGGTCGTCGCTGCACGTGGGCCGGGCGGCGACGGAGTATCGTGACGAGTTTCGACGC
>QWPN01000012.1 GCA_003671185.1 Planctomycetota bacterium | reverse complement strand
GAGTCGATGTGGGCCGAGATGCCCATGTTGCGGAGTTTGGTCAGTTCCATGAAGACACGTTCACCGGGGTGGGATCAAAGGGAAAAAGCCGCCAGGGCGGGAATGATGTGGCGACAGTCGGCTGGAATATACTCGCCGTTGGAAAAACCGGACAGCAGGCGCTTTTGACGGCGGATTTGCCGGGGGTGACGACCGACGATGACGCGAGCAGCGACCGATCGTGCCGAATGCCGTGACGATCACGGTCCAGCCGACCCGTGGCTGACGTGCTGCGCGCCGCTGGTGCTGTTCCTCCTGCTGGGAGCGGCCGAACCCGGCGCCGTGGGCGGCGGGCTGGCGGGCCTCCTGGGCCTCACCTCCGCCCACTATCCGTTCGTCTATGGGCTGCGGCTGGCTGCCACCCTGGCCCTGCTCGTGTGGTGCCGTCGGCCACTCGGCGCCTGGCTGGGCCGGCCCACGTGGTGGCCCCCGCTGCTGGGCCTGGCGCTCGTGGTGCCCTGGATCGTGCTTGCCGCCATGCAGCGGGACGCTGGCTGGGTTCCGGCGTCCGTCGGCCGTGCCGCTTTCAATCCGTTCGAGCTCTATGGTTCCGGAACGGCGGCCTGGGTCTATCTGCTGGTGCGCGGCCTCGGCCTCGTGGCGGTGGTGCCGGTGGTCGAGGAACTCTTCCTGCGGGGGTTTCTCATGCGCTACGTCGTCCACGAGGACTTCTGGACGGTGCCCTTCGGCACGCTCACGGCCGCGGCGGCCGGGGCCTGTGCCGTGTATGCCGTCGCCACCCATCCCGGCGAGGCGGTGGCCGCATTGGGCTGGTTCGCCGTGGTGAGCGGGATCGCGGCGGCCACCCGGCGGCCGATCGACTGCATCCTGGCCCATGCGGCGACGAACCTGGCACTCGGCGCCTACGTGCTGGCCAGCGGCTCGTGGTGGCTCGTGTGACATGACGCTGCGCGGCCGGCTCGCCCCCACGCCCACCGGACTTTTGCACGTGGGGCATGCGCGGACGTTCGCGCTGGCCGCGGAGCGGGCCGGGGCCGCCGGTCTCGTGATGCGCATCGAGGACCTCGACGGCCCCAGGTGCCGCGCGGAATTTGCGGCTGCCGCGCTCGACGACCTGCGCTGGCTGGGGCTCGTGTGGACCGAGGGGCCCGACGTGGGCGGACCGCACGGCCCGTACCGGCAGAGCGAGCGGACGCCCTGGTTTCTCGACGTGTGGCGGCGGCTGGAGGCGGCCGGCGTCATCTATCCCAGTCCGCACTCACGCCGCGACGTGGAGGCTGCGGCCGTCGCACCGCACGAGTCAGCCGGCGATGGCGAGCCGATTTTTCCCCCGGCGCTGCGGCCGCCCCGGCGCGAGCGGGCAGCTGCCCCGGGGGGCGTTGCCTGGCGGTTTCGCGTGCCCGATGGCCGCACGATCGAGTTCGAGGATGCGATCCAGGGTCTGGTGCGGCGCACCGCCGGGGTCGATTTCGGCGACTTCGTGGTCTGGAGACGCGACGATCTGGCGGCCTACGAACTGGCGGTGGTGGCCGACGACCATGCCATGGAGATCGCGGAGGTGGTGCGCGGCGCGGATCTGCTCACGAGCACCGCGCGGCAGATCCTGCTGAACGAGGCGCTGGGCTGGCCGCCGCCCGCGTTCTGCCACGCGCCGCTCGTCTGCGATGCCGCAGGGCAGCGGTTGGCGAAGCGGGCGGGCGGGCTGGCGATCCGCGACCTGCGGGCCGCGGGCTGGTCGCCCGTTGACGTTCTCACGACGGAGATCGCGTCGCTTGTGGCCGGCGCTGGCGGCTGATCGAGCCCGCCGCGAGGAACGTCGCGACTCCCTCCGGTTCGGACGGCGCCGGGATCACCGCGGGCGCGGCGGGACGATCATGATGAGGCCGTGGAAGTTGGCACCATTGGCACGGTAGCCCTTCAGGTCGGCCGCCCGGTAGGCCCTCGCGCCGTTCGCCAGCCCGGCGAAGGCCCTGCTGCCGATGACACGCGGTGCGTTGCCGGTGAACGTCACGGCCGCCAAGGCGGCATCGCCCGAGAACGCATCGTTGCCGATGCTGCTGACGTGATTGCCGAGGTAGACGCCCGTCAGGGTTGTGATGCCTGAAAACGCCCTATGGCCGATGCGGGTGACGCTGTTGGGGATCGTGAGGCTCGTCAGGGCGGTTCCCTGAAACGCCCCAACGCCGATCAGTTGAACGTGATTGCCGATCGTGACGCTTGCCAGTTGGCTGGCATTCTGGAACGCGTAGGTGGCGATCCGGATGACGCTGTTGGGAATCCTGACGCTCGTCAGGCCGGTGTTGAAGGCGAAGGCGCGGCCGCCGATGCCCACGACCGCCTGGCCGTCGATCCTCGCGGGAATGGTCAGGGCGCCACCCGCACCGCGGTAGCCGGTGATGATCCCCTTGGAGAACGTGAAGTTGCTCGTTGCCGGCACGACCGTCGCCACCTGCACCGCACTGCCGCTGCTGACGCCGTTGGTCGTCACGACCACCGTCAGGCTGCCGAGCAACGTGGGCTTCGTGGTGAACGTGACGGTCAGCGAGGTGGTGCTGGCCGCCGTCACGGTGCCCGCGGCGCTATTGAAGACCACGACGTTGTGGGACGGCGTCGTGGCGTCGAAGCCCGTGCCGACGATCGTGATGGTGGTGGCGGTGTCGGGCAGGTTCGCCGTGTTCAGAGTCACGGTGGGTGATGCTGCGGCCGCCACCACCACGGTCAGGCCGTGGAAGTCGCTGCCGTCAGCACCGAAGCCCGTCAGGTTGGCGGCCCGGTAGGCCGTGGCACCCGTGGCAACGCGTGCAAACGCGGCAGCACCGACGGTCGGAGCATTGCCCTTGAACGTGACATTCGCCAGGGTGATGGAGTCATAAAACGCGTTGGCACCGATGCTCGTGACGCCACTGCCGATCGTGGCGGTCGTCAGCACACGGCAGCCGTAGAAGGCAAAGGCGTCGATGCTGACGACGCTGTCAGGGACCACAACGGCTGTCAGGTATTTGAAGGCGAACGCGTTGGGACCGATGCCGCTAACCGCCACGCCGCCGATCGTGGCGGGGATTTCCACATTGCCGCCGGCGCCTATGTAGCTGGTGATGACTCCATTCGCGGAGTCGAACGTGAAATCAGTCTCCGGCGCGGCGGTGAGCATCACCCGCGCTTCCAGGGCGTCGAAGCCCCGCAGGCTGGCGTAGGACGCCTGGCCGTGGCCGCCATCGAACTGGGCGGAAAACACCTCGCGGCGACGGACGCCACGCCGGCGTCGAAACGGGGCCGAGGTGCGGGTGAAGACGGAGAGAACAGAAGCCCACGGGCGGCGCGTGATGGCCATGGAACATCCTTAGAAACAGCGCGGGGCGCTCGAAAAAGAGCCTCGAAGACCCTACCACTCCCCGGGTCGAAAGCAATTTTTGGGCGTAGGGCGGAAAAAAGATGTCCCGGAAATACCCCGCCATCCGCGGCCCGTTGCCCCCGGCCGTGGTGCCACCCAAGCCGGCCGGCCCGAATCGCCGCCAGCCCGCGTTACGACAAGACGTTCCGCCAAGTGGGGCCGCTGGGACTCGAACCCAGGACCAACGGATTAAAAGTCCGATGCTCTAACCAACTGAGCTACGGCCCCAGAACAATCGTACAACGGCGGCACGCCGGAGCAACCGCACGCCGCCGCCCCGCAACGTGGACAGCAGGCCTCCGATGCACTAGGTTCGCCGGCATGATCGTTATCTCGCTCCGCCGACCTGTCGTACCGTTATTCGCCGCACTGCTGGCGGCTGCCACGGCTCTGGGCGGCGAACCGGAACGCGACGCGGCGAACCCCGCATGGGGCACGATCGACGCCGCGGCCGAACGGCTGGGCCGCTACATCTTCCAGGCGGAACGCCGGCCCGCGGACGGCCGACTGGTCGTGCCGCGCGGCTTCCCGCAGGTGGTGAGAGCCAGCCCAGCCGGGGAAGGCGACGCCGGGAATCTGGCCGTCGAACTCGATGCCACTGCCACGACGGTGGCGATCCTTGTGCCGCCCGCCTGGAACGGCGGCAGCGTGGCCGTGGAAACCGCCGACGACACCCGGCAGTTCGACGACGGGCGCATCGTGCTGTCCGCCCGCCAGGCCCGCGTCGCGGGCGGGACTGCCAAGCTCGAATCGCAGCCGGGCAACCACCGCATCGGCTTCTGGACCGCTCCCGACGACACCGTCTCCTGGACCTGGAAGCCCACCCGCTGGGGCGCGTACGACGTGCTCCTCACCTACTCGAGCGAGGCACCAGATGGCACGGAGATCGAGGTTGCCGTGGGGCCGACGACGGTGACCGGCCGCCTGGCATCGACCGGCAACTGGTACCGCTACATGGCTCTGCCGCTGGGCCGCGTGGCGATCCCCGCCGGCGGCGACCTGCCGGTCACCGTGCGCTGCACGAAGCTCGTGGGCCCGGCCGTCATGAACCTGAAGGCGGTGACGCTGGCTCCGGCCTGCGAGGGGACGCCGCCCGTGCAGGCCGACGACGGCGTCGTCACGCTCCATGGCCGCGATGCCACGGTGCTGGGCACGACGCTGCGCTACGAGCCGGCGCCCAACAAGCAGACGCTCGGATTCTGGACGCGGCCCACCGATGCGGCGGCGTGGTCATTCACCGTGCGACAGCCGGGCGAGTTCACCGTGGAGGTGCTGCAGGGCTGCGGCGGCGGGCAGGGCGGCAGCGACATGCGGGTGGACGTGGATGCGGGCCGGCCTACGGCCGCGACGCTGGAGTTCACCGTGCAGGACACAGGCGGCTTCCAGGCGTTCCGACCGCGCGAGGTGGGCCGCGTCCGCCTCGAGGCGGGACGGCACGACCTGCGCGTGGTGCCCACGCGGATCGCCAAGGCCGCCGCCTGCGACATCCGGCAGATCAGGCTCGTGCCAGCGGCACCGTGAGCCGGGAAGGCGGAGTGCCGCACGGGCCCGCGCCGAGATCACGGGCCAGGACGGCCCGCGAGAAGTGCCCGAGAGAGGACTTGAACCTCCACCCAGTTACCTGGACAAGAACCTGAATCTTGCGCGTCTGCCAATTCCGCCACTCGGGCGAGTGCAGAAATGATCCTAGCAGCGGGCGGCAGCCACGCAAGCACGGCCGGCGGCCCCGGCCCGGGGCGGGCCCGACCCGCACTGGCGCGGGGCCGGAGCGGTCGCGGCCCTACTCGACAGTGACGCTCTTGGCCAGGTTCCGCGGCTTGTCGACGTCGCAGCCGCGCAGCACCGCCATGTGGTAGGCGAGCAGCTGCAGCGGCACGGCCGACACGATGGGCTGCAGAAAGGGGGCGGCCTCGGGCACCTCGATCACGTCGTCGGCCAGGCCGCGGACGCGGTCGTCGCCGCTGCCGCAGACGGCGATCACGGGGCCGCCCCGGGCCCGGATCTCCTCCACATTGAGCAGCACCTTGTCGTAGACCGCGTCCCGCGGCACGAGAAACACGCTCGGCGTGGTGGCATCGACCAGCGCGATCGGGCCGTGCTTCATCTCCGCGGCGGGGTAGCCCTCGGCGTGGATGTAGCTGATCTCTTTGAGCTTGAGCGCGCCCTCGAGCGCCAGCGGAAAACAGGCCTGCCGCCCCAGGTAGAGAAAGGCGGCCGCATCCCGATACTTCTCCGCGATGCGCCGCACCTCGGCATCGCAGGCCAGGGCTCCGGCCACCAGGTCGGGCAGCCGTTCCAGTTCTGCGATCAAGGCCAGGCCCTGCTCCGGGCTCAGGTGCCGCAGCCGGCCAAAGAACAGGGCCAGCAGCGCCAGCACCACGCACTGGCTCGTGAAGGCCTTGGTGCTGGCCACGCCGATCTCGGGGCCGGCGTGCAGGTAGATGCCGCCGTCGGCCTCGCCGGCGATCGTGCTGCCCACCACGTTGCAGATGGCGAGCGCGGCGTGTCCCTTGCGCTTCATCTCGCGCAAGGCGGCGAGCGTGTCGGCCGTCTCCCCGGACTGCGTGATGGCGAACAGAAGCGTGTCGGCGTCGATGGGCGGATTGCGGTAGCGGAGTTCGCTGGCATACTCCACCTCGACCGGCAGCCGGGCGAACTCCTCGATCAGGTATTCGCCCACCAGGGCCGCGTGCCAGCTCGTGCCGCAGCCCGTGAGCACCAGGCGGTTCACCCGGCGCAGCTGCCGCGGATCGAGGTTCAGCCCGCCGAACACGGCGCTGGCGTCGTCGCGTGAGAGCCGGCCGCGCAGGGCGGCGCGGATCGTCTCCGGCTGCTCGTGGATCTCCTTGAGCATGAAGTGCGGGTGACCGCCGGTGTCGACGTCGGCTGCGGAGAGGTGCAGGGCCTGCACGGCCGGCTCCACGCGGCCAGAGTCGCGGTGCACGATCCGCAGCGAGCCTGCGTTGATGGCGGCCACCTCGTGGTCGGCGAGGTGCACGATGCGATCAGTGCGGCCGGCCAGCGCCGAGGTGTCACTGGCCACGAAGTGCTCGCCGTCGCCGATGCCCACCACGAGCGGGCTGCCGCAGCGGGCGGCCACCAGCAGGTCGTCGTGGCCCCGGAACAAGACAGCCAGGCCGTAGGTGCCGCGCAGCCGCGACACGGCCTCGCGCACGGCGGCCACGCAGGGTGAGTCGGCCGGATCGTCGGTGCCCTGGGCGGCGGGAAGGCGTTCCAGCGCCGCGGCCACGAGATGCGCGATCACCTCGGTGTCGGTGTCGGAGCGGAACACGCGGCCCTCGGCCTGGAGCGCCGCCTTGAGGGCATGAAAATTCTCGATCACGCCGTTGTGCACCACCGCCACCGTGGGCTGCCCGTCGCCTCCGCAAGCGACGTGGGGATGGGCGTTGGCGTCGGTGGGGCCGCCATGCGTGGCCCAGCGGGTGTGGCCGATGCCGATCGGCGCCGTGAGGGGATCGTCGTGCAGCAACGACTCCAGTCGGGCGAGTCTGCCGGCCGCCTTACGGACGCGGATGCTTCCTTCGTCGTCGAGCGTGGCCACGCCGGCCGAGTCGTAGCCCCGGTACTCCAGCCGGCGCAGCCCTGAGACCACGAAGTCCGTGGCCCGGCGGAAGCCGACGTAGCCGACGATGCCGCACATGGGGAAAATCCCTTTCCGGTCGGGTCCGGTTCCGGCGGCACCTGCCGACGTCCGGCCAGACACCGGACGCCCCCAATTCTATCCCTGCCCCGCGCGTCCGAACCATCACTAGGAAGACCATGACGTCCGCTCCCGCCTCCGCCCTGATCGTCATCCCCGCCCGTCTCTCCAGCACGCGTCTGCCCCGCAAGATGCTGCTTGCCGAGACCGGCCGGCCACTCATCGAACACACCTGGATGGCGGCCCGGGCGGCGCGAGCCGCCGCCGGCGTGGTCGTGGCCACCGATAGTGCGGAAATCGCCGCCGCCGTGGCCCGCTTCGGTGGCCAGGCCGTGATGACGTCCCCCGCAGCCACGAGCGGGACGGCGCGGATCGTCGAGGCGCTGCCGCGGCTGCCGGCGGCCGACGTGATCGTGAACGTGCAGGGAGACGAGCCGGAACTGGCAGCGTCCGCCATCGACGAGGCGATCGACCTGCTCACGCGGTGTCCCGAAGCCGGCGTGGCCACGCTCGTCACGCCGCTTCGTTCCGTCGATGACCTGCAGGATCCGGCTGCCGTGAAGGCCGTGCTCACGCCCTGGCGGCAGGACGGCGCCGCCCTGCCCGGCTGCTGGCGGGCCGTGTATTTCAGCCGGGCCGCCGTGCCGGCAGCGCGGGACTGGAGCGATGCGCTCATGTCGGCGTCGCCGCCCTTCTACTGGCAGCACGTGGGCCTGTACGCCTACCGGCGCAGCGTGCTCGAGGCCTGGGACACGTTGCCGGAATCGCGGCTCGCGGCTCTGGAGAGCCTGGAGCAGCTGCGGCTCGTGGAGGCCGGCGTTCCCGTCGTCGCCGGGGCGATCGCCCATGCCGCCCGCGGCATCGACACGCCCCGCGACTACGCGGCCTTCGTGGAGCGGATCAGGTCTTCTCCACCGGCACGATGAGCACGCTGGCCCGGCTCTGCGTGAGCACGGCCTCTGACGTGCTGCCCAGCAGCCAGCGCGACAGCGAGTCGGTGGGCGTGCGGCCCACCACGATCAGGTCCATGCCTTCGGCAGCCGACCGCTCCAGGATTTTTTCCGCGGGATTGCCCTCGGACACGAACGGCAAGCCACCGTGGAAGGCAGCGGGCAGGCCGGCCGCGAAGGCCTGGAGTTCCGTGCGCAGGCTCGTCACGCCGGCGTCGTGCTCCGTCTTCCAGGCTGCGGCGATGGCGGCGGTATCGGGGTCGCGCACCCGCTTCTCCAGCCAGGCCGGCAGCGGGCCGGCGAGCATCGATTCGGCGACACCGATCACCTGCCCCCGGGTGTCGGTTGGCCAGTGCAGCGCGGCGACGGCACGGGTCACGGCCGGCGCGCTGGCGGCTTGATGGCAGACGAGCACGTTCAGGGCCTGACCGGCCGGCGGGGGCGTGCGCACCACGAGCACCGGCAGGGTCGACCCGTGCACCACCGCCCGCGACACGCTGCCCAGCAGCAGTCGCTCCAGTGAGCCGTGGCCCCGCGCGCCCACGACCACGAGATCGGCGTGCCAGCCGGATGCGGATTCGAGGATGCCGACCGCCGCCGATTTCGAACTGCAGATCATCTCGGCATCGCGGCCGCAGCCTCCGGGCAGCAGGCCCCGTGCTTCCTCGAAGAGGGCCGCGGCCGCACCGTCGACGATGGTCCGGCCGCGGCCGGGCAGACGCTTTTCCAGTTCTAGCGGAGAGAAGTAGACGGCGACGCGATCCACGGCCGGGTTGGCCAGACGGCCCACCATGGCCACCGCGTCGAGCGACGCGGCCGAGCCATCCACACCGACGAGAATCTTCATGATCCGGCCTCCGCTGGGTGTGCTTCGATTGGTTTCCGATGCCGTGCCCGTGTCAGGCCAGCCAGACCTTGGCCGCCGCCCCCGGCACCTCGCGGGCCAGCCGCGGCACGGCGTAGCCGGGCAACGTGTCGCGCAGCGCCCCGTGCAGTTCGCGGGCCCGGGCCTCCGGGACCTCGAAGTGTGCGGCCCCGCGAACGCGGTCGAGCATGTGAAGATAATAGGGCACAACGCCCATCTCCACGAGCCGCTCCGACAGCAGCCGGAGGACGTCGGCCGAATCGTTGACGCCGGCCAGCAGCACGGCCTGGTTGAGGAGCGTGCAGGGCAGCGCCGCCAGCCGTCGCAGCGCGTCGGCCACGGAGTCGTCGAGTTCGGCGGGGTGGTTGGCATGCACGACGACGATCCGGGCCAGCCGCGATCCGGCCAGCACATCGAGCAGGCCATCGTTGACCCGAGCCGGGAGCACTACCGGGAGGCGGGTATGGATTCGCAGCCGGCGCACGTGGGGCAGGGCGTCGAGCCGCTCCACGATCTCCGCCAGGTGGGCATCGTCGGCGAGCAGCGGGTCGCCTCCGGAGAGGATCACTTCCGCCACATCCGGGTCATCCGCGATGGCATCGAGCGCCGCGTCGACGCCGCGCCTCGTGGCACCACTCGAGGCGTAGGGGAATTCGCGGCGGAAGCAGTAGCGGCAGTGGACGGCACAGCCGCCCGTGACCAGCAGCAGGGCCCGGCCCGCGTATTTGCGCACGAGCCCCGGCGCGGCGAGGACGTCCGCCTCCTGGAGCGGGTCGGCGACGAAGCCCGCAACCGGCTCATCCTCGACGGCCTGCGGCAGGACCTGCAGCAGCAGCGGGTCTCGCGGGTCGCCCCGTCGCATGCGGGCCGCGAAGGCTCGGGGCACGAGCAGGGGGAACGGTGCCGCCGGTTGGCCCACCGTCTCGGCGAGCCGCTCGTCGAGGCCGAGCATCCGGCACAACTCGCGCGGGTCGCGGATCGCCTCAGCCAATTCGCGCTGCCAGCGTTCCGGCCGCACCGTGGCACGGTCGGGTTGCGTGGCCGGGATCGGCGATGCCGGAAGCGTCGGCTGCACGCGCGGGCTGCTCCGTGATTATCGGCGGCGAGGCTACCAACCGCCTCGAATCCGGCCGCGGCGTTGACAGGCCCGTTCGGCCCCGCCACCCTTGTCGACACGACGCCGTGGCCGGGGAACCTAAGGATACGGCCCGGCAGCGACGAAGGAAACCGCCTGGCAGCCCCTGCGGCCCCAGCACCAGCCCACACGAAGGGACGACACCCGTGCCAGCCTACAACACGAGCGAGTTCAAGAAGGGCCTCAAGGTCCAGATCGACGGCGACCCCTACATCATGATCGAGTGCAATTTCGTGAAGCCGGGCAAGGGGCAGGCGCTCTACAAGTGCAAGCTGCGCAACCTGCTGCGGAATACCGTGCTCGACCGCACCTACAAGAGCGGCGACTCACTCGATGCGGCCGACATCAGCACGATCGACGCGCAGTTCCTCTACAAGCAGGGCGAGGCGTTCGTATTCATGGACAACGCCAGTTATGAGCAGTACGAGCTTTCCAAGGAGCAGGTCGACGATGCCTGGAAATGGATCAAGGAGGGCACCGTCTGCTCGATGCTCCTCTACAACGGCAACCCGATCTCGATGGAGCCGCCCAATCACATGGTGCTCAAGGTCGAGTATGCCGAGCCGGCGATGCGGGGCAACACGGCCACGAACCTCACCAAGCCGGTGAAGCTCGAGACCGGGGCCGACGTGATCGTGCCGGCGTTTATCGACCAGGGCGACTTCATCAAGATCGACACGCGGACGGGTGAATACTTGGAACGCGTGAAGGTCTGACGAGGCTCCCACCCGAGCCGCGTGCGGCCTTGTTGGTACGTGTGATTCGCCGCTGCACCGCGAGGGGTTGCCCGTGTCCTCGAGCGGGCTGTGGAAGCAAGCGCAGCAAGGATTGCGAAGCGTAGCTTCCACCGCAGTGAGCGACGGGCAGGAAGCCCGTCGCGAACGTCCGGCGAGAGGGCTCGGGCAACCCCGGGTCGGCGTGCGGTGTGGTTGGCCGCCTGGATGGCGGCCTGTCGAGAGCGAGCGGAGGCACGCCAAGCGGGCGATGGCCAGGAGGGCATCGCGTGGGGTGCGCGTGGAGTGGGGTGGCGTGAGGTGTGGTTGGCCGCCTGGATGGCGGCCTGTCGAGAGCGAGCGGAGGCTCGCCAAGCGGGCGATGGCCAGGAGGGCATCGCCCGCGTGTACTCAGTCCCACCACCAGCGGTCGGCCGGCAGCGCCTGGGCGGCGGTGCGGGCGGTGTCGACCGTGCCCTTCTCGTCCACCAGCAGATTCGGCGGGTCGAGTGCCCGGCGCGGATGCACCGTGACGCCGCCACCGATGGGCGTGAGCAGCCGGTTCTGACGCCACACGGCGTTGATGGCCGTCTCCACCTCGGCCGGTGGCGTGAGTCGTTC